>NZ_JBNXUO010000001.1:0-362073 GCF_050563535.1 Falsiroseomonas sp. CW058 | reverse complement strand
AACGGTTTAGCAAACCGTCGCCTTCAGCCGCTCGGCCACCCCTCCGCTGGGGATGCTGAAGACACACGACGTATGCGACGGCGCTTCTACCCGCAGCAGCCTCCCTCGGCAACCCTCAGGACAGCGGCACCTCGAAGCCGCGGGCCACGGCCGGGCGGGACATCATGCGGTCGTACCATGCGGCCACGTTCGGCAGGTCGTCGAAGGGCACCTGGTGGCGCTCATGCCGCCAGGCCCAGCCGAGGATCGCGAAATCGGCGATGCTCGGCTCCCCCGCCGTCGCCACGAAGTCCCGCCCGGCGAGGCGCCGGTCCAGCA
This sequence comes from Falsiroseomonas sp. CW058, assembly GCF_050563535.1. Taxonomy (NCBI): domain Bacteria; kingdom Pseudomonadati; phylum Pseudomonadota; class Alphaproteobacteria; order Acetobacterales; family Roseomonadaceae; genus Falsiroseomonas; species Falsiroseomonas sp. CW058. Next base: position 361,755 of record NZ_JBNXUO010000001.1, on the reverse strand, counting down.
CGCCGTAGAGCCGCTTCGTCTCGGCATGGTACCGCTTCAGGCCGTAGTCGCGGGCCGGGCCTTCGGGCTGCATCAGGAAATGGTGGACCTGCCCCGGCATCGGGCCGAAGCCGCCCATCTGCCACATCAGCCATTCCATCACCGCCACGCGGCCGCGCATGTCGCGCGGCAGGAAGCGCCCCGTCTTCTCGGCCAGGTAGACCAGGATCGCGCCCGATTCGAAGACGCTGATCGGCTGGCCGTCCGGCCCGTCCGGGTCGAGGATGGCGGGGATGCGGTTGTTCGGGCTGATCTTCAGGAAGGCCGGCTCGAACTGCTGGCCCTTCGAGATGTCGACAACATGCACGCGGTAGGGCAGCCCCATCTCCTCGAGCGCGACGCTGATCTTGCGCCCGTTCGGCGTGTTCCAGGCATGCAGGTCGATCATCCCAGGTCCCTTCGGCGGTTTCGGCGCGCGTTCCATCCCATGCCCGGGAGGACCCTCCAAGGCCCCCCACGCCGGACTTGACCGGGGGCCCCGGGTTTTGCCATCGAATACGGGTGACCAGCCTCGTCAAACTGCGAGCCGGGGACGACGACACGCTCTGGGCGGTGATCGCCACCGCCGGGCGGAACAGCCGCGTGGCCAATGTGTATCGCAGCCGCACCGATGCGCTGGAGGACCGGGCCTGGCGCGCGCAGCAGGTCAGCGCCTACGAGGACTTCCTCCGCCGCTCCCGCCAGCCCGTCCCGCACTACAGCGTCGCCCCGATCCGCCGCGCCGACCTGCCGAAGAAGTGGAGCCCCCTGCCCGCGCTGGGCTTCCTCAGGGGCCAGTTCGTGTAGCCAGCAGCGCCTCGAGCCGCCCCGTCACCGCCGCCCGCGCCTCGGCCTCGATGGCGCGGTACTGCTCGGCCAGAGCCTGTCCCGCCGCGGTCAGCACGGCGCCCCCGCCGCCCGCCCCGCCGGGCGAGGTCGCGACCATCGGCGTGCCCATCAGGGCGTTCAGCTGGTCCACCAGGCCCCAGGCCCGGCGATAGGACATGCCGAGGCTGCGGGCAGCGGCGGAGATCGACCCCTCCCGCCCGATCGCCTCCAGCAACGCGACCTTGCCGGGGCCGATGCGGCCGTTCGGCAGCGCGATGCGGATGTGCAGCTCCGCCCCCGTCATGCCGCCACCGCATGGTCGAAGGCCACCGTCTTGACCAGCGCGAAGACCGCCAGGCCCGGCACCAGGCCGAGTTCGGCGATGCTGTCGCGGGCGACGCGCGCCAGCAGGACGGACGGGCCGAGGCGCAGCTTCAGGAAGGCTTCGTGCGGGGTGCCGCCATCCTCGATCGCCGCCAGCTCGCAGGGCAGGATGTTGTGGATCGAGATGCCGCGCGGCGCCTCGCGCGCCACCGCCACGTCGCGCGCGCGCACGCGGACGCGCAGCACCGTCCCCGGCGGCTCGGCCCGCAGCGGCGCCAGCAACTCCCCCCCCGCGAAGCCGAGGCGGGTCAGCCCGCGCGCCGCGTCATGCGCCAGTACCGTGCAGGCCAGCAGCGCGCCCGCATCGCGCCGCAGCGCCAGCAGCTTCACGTCGGTGCGGGCCGAAAGCACCCCCACCGGCCCCGCCGCGCGCACCTGCCCGGCTTCCAGCAGCACCAGCGTCTCCGCCAGCGCATCCACCTCGTCCAGCGCGTGGGTGACGTAGAGGATCGGCAGCCGCGCCGCCCGCGTCAGCCGCGCGAGGAAGGGCAGCACCTCCGCCCGGCGCGCCGCGTCCAGCGAGGCCAGCGGCTCGTCCATCAGCAGCAGGCGCGGCCGCGCCAGCAGCGCGCGGCCGAGCGCGACCCGCTGCCGCTCCCCGCCCGAAAGGCCGCGGGGGCGGCGGTCCAGCAGCGGGCCGAGGCCGAGCAGCGCCACCACCTCCTCCATCGCCGGGCCCTGCGCGCCGGCGGGCGCGCGCGCCAGGCCGTAGCGCAGGTTGGCACCGACCGTGAGGTGCGGGAACAGCCGCGCATCCTGGAAGACGACGCCGCAGCGCCGCCGCTCCGCCGGCACCATGATGCCGCGCGCGGTGTCGACCAGCACCTCGTTCCCCACCGCGACCACGCCCCGGTCCGGCCGCAGCAGCCCCGCGACGGCGGCCAGCACGCTGCTCTTGCCCGATCCGGATGGGCCGAACAGCGCGGTCACGCCCTCGGCCGGCGCCTCGAACGCCGCCGCCAGCGCGAAGCCGGAGGCGAAGCGATGCGCGACATCCACCCGGATCGTCACGCGCGCCCCAGCCAGCGGCCCATGCGCCGCGCCAGCAGCTCCGCCAGCAGCAGCCCGCCCACGGCCAGCGCGAAGGACAGCGCGGCCAGCCGCGCGGCCGTCCCCTCCCCGCCAGGCGTCTGCGTCGCGCTGTAGATCGCCAGCGGCAGGGTCTGCGTCTCGCCGGGGATGTTGGAGGCGAAGGTGATGACCGCGCCGAACTCGCCGAGGCCGGCCGCGAAGGCGGTGACCGCCCCGGCCAGGATGCCGGGCGACATCAGCGGCAGCGTCACCGTCAGGAAACGGTCGAGCGGCCCGGCGCCGAGCGTCCGCGCCGCCTCCTCCAGCCCCCGGTCCACGCCGTCCAGCCCCAGCCGCACGGCGCGCACGATCAGCGGGAAGGACATGACCGCGGTGGCCAGCGCCGCGCCCCCGGTGGTGAAGACCAGCCGCAGGCCGAACCAGGCGTCCAGCGCGGCGCCGACCGGGCCCTGCACGCCGAAGACCATCAGCAGCGCCCAGCCCACCACAACCGGCGGCACCACCAGCGGCAGGTGCACCAGCGCGTCCAGCAGCATCCGCCCCGGGAAGTCGCGCCGCGCCAGCAACCAGGCCACCGCGACGGCCGGCGCAAGGGAGACGAGGACGGAGCGCGCCGCGACCTCCAGGCTCAGCCGGACGGCCTGCCACTCCTCGGGGGTGAGGCCGGTCAACGGGCCAGCGCGAAGCCGTGGCGCCGCCAGGCGGGATGCGCCTCGGCGCCCGCCAGGAAGCCGAGCAGGGCGCGCGCCCCGGCATTGGGTTCGGCGCGGCGCGTCAGCGCGAAGGGATAGGTAATGGGCGGATGGCTGGCCGCGAGGAAGGTGCCGGCAACGCGCACGCCCGCGCTCGCCACCGCATCGGTGGCATAGACGATGCCGAACGGCACCTCGCCGCGCTCCACCAGCAGCAGCGCCGCGCGGACATTCTCGGCCCGCGCCAGCCGCGGCGAGAGCGCCGGCCACTGCCCCATCCATTCCAGCGCCGCCTGGGCGTAGCGGCCGGCCGGCACATGCGCGGGGTCTCCCACCGCGATGCGCCCGCGCGGGCCGAGCAGCGCGGCGAGGTCCGTGCCCGGCACGAGAGTGACGGAGCGCGGCGTCGCCGCCGGCGTCACCAGCACCAATTCATTCCCGACCGGGCTGACCCGCGTTGCCGGCACGACCATCCCGCGCTGGGCGAGGTGGTCCATCCAGGCCTCGTCCGCCGACAGGAACAGGTCGGCGGGCGCGCCCTGCTCGATCTGCCGGGCCAGCGTGGAGGAGGCGGCGAAGGAGAAGCGCGGCGCCGGGTTGCCGCGCGCCGCCCAGTCCCGGCCGAGGTCGCGCAGCGCGTCGGTCAGGCTCGCCGCCGCGAAGACCGTCACCTCGCCGCGCGGCTCGGGCGCGCCGCGGGCTGCCGGCGCCAGGGCCATGCAGGCCAGCAGCGACAGCAGAAGACGGCGCATCGGCTCCTCCGGAACGCTGTATCCGTTTGGATATAGCGCCCGGGTCCGACGCGCCGCAAGGCGTCAGCGCGACGCCTTGTAGAGCTTGGTCGCGATCTCGAACATCTCCTCCGGCGCGTAGTCCGGCGCGAAGGCGGAGGGCACGCCGACGAGCTGGTGGATCTTGCCGCCCTCCGGCATCCCGTCCACCACGGTCAGCTCGCCCGGCGGGTCGTCGGGCAGCGCCACCTCGCCATTGCCCCAGATCCCCGACATCTCCTTGTAGTCGTTCGGGCTGAAGGTGTAGAGCCGGCGGTGCGAGCCCTCGGCCAGGTATTTCTGGCATTCCGGGATGTTGCCGAGCGGGATGTTCGGCGTGGGCAGCATCTTCTCGATCTCGACGCCCGTGATCTTCTTGAGAGCCAGCGCATAGGCATGCGCGTGGACCGATCCCCGCACCAGCAGGTAGCCGCAGACCTCTCGGCCCGTCGGGTCGGACAGCGTCTCGTAGACGCGAAGCTTGTGCAGCCGCGCGCCGCATTCCAGGTGGAAGTTGTGCAGCAGGTCGAACACCACGTTGCCGGTGGTGGTCACGAAGTCGTTGTTCCAGCTGTGGCCGTTGCTGTTCACCGGCACCGCGCCGCCGCCATGCGACAGGAAAGCGGCGGCGAGGCGGATGTCCTGCATCTGCTCGAACGGCGCCTTCGAGATGTCGCCGCCGTCGCCGCTGTCATCGGCCGCGCTGTCGGGGCCGTTGTTCAGCATCGCCACGCCGTTGCTGACCAGCTCGACATGGCCCAGCTCCTCGGCCGTGATGCTGGCGACGAGGCTGTAGAAGGGACGGAGCTTCGCCTTGGAGCGGAAGTTGAAGCTCTGGAACATGTAGTTCCCGAGCGTGGACATCTCGCCGTATTTGCCGCCGAGCAGCTCCTGCAGCGCGGCGGCCGCGTTCGGGTTCTTCTCCTTCGGCGGGGGGAGTTCCGCCTGGAGCTTGTCGACGCGCAGGAACATGGGGGGGCCTTTCCCTTGGGGGCTCCCCGCCAACGTGGCCGGCCCCGCCCGGTTCGGCGGCCGGCGTCAGGCCCGTGCCATGCGTATCACCAGTTCCGCATGCAGCACGGTCCCCGGCAGGCGTTCGAAGGCCTGCAGGTGCCGGGGCGCGGAGGCGCCCGGGATCCGGCGCAGCGGCACCACCAGGTCCGACCGCACGCCGAACACCGCGTCCCGGTCCAGATAGGGGTCGTCCGCGAGGAACAGCTCCGTCACCAGGTGGCGGTAGCCCGGCGCCTCGGCGATGACATGCAGATGCGCGGGGCGCCAGGCGTCGCGACCCAGGGCGCGCAGCATGTCGCCCGCCGGGCCGTCATAGGGCACGGTGTAGGGCTGCATCCGGGTGGTGCTGAAGGCAAAGCTGCCATCCGGCGCGCAGGTCAGCAGCGCGTGGTAGTTCTTCGCCGGCTGCGCGGCATCCTGCGCGGCATAGAAGCCGTTGTCCGCGTTCTGCCACATGTCGAGCGTGGCGCCCGCGACGCCCTGCCCCGTCCCCGCATCCAGCACGCGGCCGGCGACCACCATCACCTCGCCCGGCTGTCCCTTCCACAGGTCGCCGCCATCTGGCAGCGGCGGCGCGCCGCGCTGGTGGAAGGGGCCGAGGTTGGAACAGCTGGTCGCGCCCGGCGGCGTGTTCACCATGTCGACCAGGGCGGATACGCCGAACAGGTCGCTGAACAGGATGAATTCGTTGCGTTCCGGCGTGCTGATCTCCCCTGCGCGGGTCAGCGCCATCAGCCCCGCCATCCATTCGGCATGGGTCAGCCTCGTCTCCCGCACGAAGGCATGCAGGTGCTTCGCCAGGCTGCACAGCACTTCCTTCGTGCGGGCATCCCCGGCCTTCGCCGCGTAGTCGGCGAAGGCCTGGGTCAGCGTCTCGGGCGTCACGTCGCGCATGGTCCGTTCCTCAATCCGCCGTGGCGCCGGAAGCGCGGACGACCGCGGCCCATTTCGCCACCTCCTCGCGCAGGTAGCCGGCGAAGTCGGCGCGGCTGCGCGCATCCGGCGCGAAGCCCATCGCATCCAGCCGCCCGCGCGTCTCCGCCGCGGCCAGCACGCGGTTGACCTCGGCGTTCATGCGGTCCGCGATCGCGGCGGGCGTCCCCTGCGGCGCCATCAGGCCGAACCAGGTCAGCGCCTCGAAGCCGGGGAAGCCCTGTTCGGCCACCGTCGGCACATCGGGCAGGGACGGGTCGCGGCGCAGGCTGGTGACGGCGATGCCCCGCAGCCGCCCTTCCCGCACCATCGGCAGGGCGGGCGGCAGGCTGGTGCTGCCCATCGGCACCTGCCCGCCGACCACGGCGGTGACGGCCTGTGCCGGGCCGAAGGGAACGTGCTGCACCTCGACGCGGGCGAGGCTGCGGAACAGCAATTCCATCCCGAGATGCGTCGTCGTCCCGGTGCCGGAGGACCCGTAGTCCAGCGGCCGCGCGCGTGCCGCGGCGAACAGCTCCGCCAGGTTCGCGACCGGCAGCTTCTCCGGGTTCACGGTCAGGATGTTCGGGGTGCTGGCCAGCAGCGCCACCGGTTCGAAATCCGCCAGCGCGTCGTAGCCGGCATTGCGGTAGAGGCTGGGATTGACCGAGAAGGCGACGGAATGCGCCAGGAAGATGCTGCCGTCGGCCGGGCCGCGGCGCACGGCGACGGCGGCGATGTTGCCGCCCGCGCCGGGCCGGTTCTCCACCACCACCGGCTGGCCGAGCGCGGGGGAGAGCGCATTGGCCAGCGCGCGCGCCAGCACGTCGGTCGAGGCGCCGGGCGGGAAGGCCACGACGATCCGCACCGGCCGGTCCGGCCAGGGCGCCTGCCCCAGCGCGGGCGCGGCCATCAGCGCACCCGCGCCGGCCAGTGCGGCGCGGCGCGTGACGGGGACATCCTTGTTCATTCTCGTCTCCTCCCAGCCGCGCCGCGCGGCGCGGCTATTTCGCGAAGGCGGGATCGTCGGCGACGGTGTTGCGGAGCACGCCGATGCCCTCCACCTCGACCTCGACCACCATGCCGGGGGCGAGGAACAGCGGCGGCTTGCGCGCGTAGCCGACGCCGGACGGCGTGCCGGTGGCGATGACGTCGCCGGGCTCCAGCGTCATCACCTCGGACAGGATCGAGATGCAGCGCGCGACGGGGAAGATCATGTCGCCCGTCGTGCTGTCCTGCACGGTCTGGCCGTCGACGCGGCTGGTGATGCGCAGCGGCGCGGCGCCCGGCGGCAGCTCGTCCGGCGTGACGAGCACCGGGCCGAAGGCGCCGGTCGCGTCGAAGTTCTTGCCCATGGTCCACTGCGTGGACTTGCGCTGGTAGTCGCGCACCGAGCCGTCGTTGAACAGGCTGTAGGCGCCGACATGGGTCAGCGCGTCGGCTTCCGCCACGCAGCGCGCGGTGCTGCCGATGACGATGGCGAGCTCCGCCTCGTAGTCGAGCTTGGTCGACACGGCGGCCGGGCGCAGCATCGGCTCCCCGGGCCCGACCAGGCTGGACTGCACGCGCAGGAACACCGCGGGGTAGTCGGGGATGGGGTTGCCCCCCTCCTTCGCGTGCAGCGCGTAGTTCAGCCCGATGCACACCACCTTGCCCGGCCGCGCGACCGGCATCAGCAGCTTCAGCCCGGCGAGCGGCCTGCGGTCGGAGGAGGCAGCCGCCGCGGCCGAGACCTTCGCCGCCATCCCCGGCGCGATCAGCGCCGCAGGATCGTCGGGGAAGCCGAGCGCCGCGACCGGCACCACCGCATCGCCGAGCAGCACGCCCACCGCCGCGCGGCCCCCGTCCTCGTATCGCAGAAGCCGCATGGCGATGTTTCCCCCGGACCGGAATCGATCCGCCGGAGAGTATCGGCTGCGCGCGCCGCCTCCAAGCCGGGTCGCGCGGCTACTCGGCCGCCAGTGGCAGCCCGCCCGGCAGCCGCCAGCCATACCGCGCGTCGAGGCCGAGCGCGCGGACGATGGCGACGCCCCTGGCCAGGTGGTCGGGCTTCAGCCCCGTCAGCGGCCGGCGCAGGTCGCCCGCCGGCAGGCCGACGGCCTTCATCAGCGACTTCACCGCCACCGGGTTGATCGCGCTGTAGGTGAAGTGCAGCAGCGGCAGCAGGCGCAGGTAGGTCTCGCGGAAAACGGCGGACTGCGCGGGGTCCGTCCAGGGCCTCGACAGCAGCGCCATGCCGGCGGGGTCGATGTTGCCCGTCATGTTCGCGGTGCCGTGCCCGCCGAGCGACATGGTCGGCACCACGAGCCCGAGGTTGGGACTGTCGCAGCACATGATGGTCGCGTCCGGCATCGCCGCGCAGACCTGCGCCACCTGGCCGACGCGCGTCGTGCTTTCCTTCAGCACGACGATGTTCGGGTGCCTCATCAGCCGCAGCAGGTGGTCCCAGTGCAGGTCGGACTTCACGCGCGGGGGGTTGTTGTAGATGCCGATGGGCAGGTCCACCGCATCGGCGCAGTCGCGGAAGAAGGCCTCGATGTCGTCCTCGGGCGCGCAGATATAGGCGGGCGCGGCGAGGATGGCGCCATCCGCGCCGGCCGACTTCGCGTGCCGAAGATACGCGATGGTGGCGTCGGTCGACGGGCCGGTGCAGCCGTAGAAGAACTTCATGCGGCCATCCTTCATCGCCGCCGTCCGCTCCACGATGGCGCGCCGCTCGTCAGGCGTCAGCATCGACACCTCGCCGGTCGAGCCCATCATCAGCACCGCCGACGTGCCGTTCGCCGCGTGCCAGTCCAGCAGCGTGCGGAAGGTGCCGAAATCGACGCTGCCATCGGCGTTGAAGGGGGTGATCAGCGCGACGAAGCTGCCCTCGATCCGCATCTTGGCCATGTGGCGGTCTCCTCGGATGCCGGGCGCAGCATAGCAGCCGCGCCGGCGGTTGACAGGCCGCGCGCTGCGGGACCACGAAGGCGGGGGAGGCACGCCATGACCGGGGACCTGCTGCTGCACGGCTATTTCCGCTCCTCCGCCGCGTGGCGGGTGCGGATCGCGCTGAACCTGAAGGGGGTCCCCTACGCTCAGGCCTTCCGCCACCTCCGCCGCGGGGAGCAGTCCGCGCCGGACTACCTGGCGCAGAACCCGCAGGGCCTGGTGCCGGCGCTGGATGTCGCGGGGCGGGGCACGCTGACCCAGTCGCTCGCGATCGTTGAGTGGATCGAGGAGAGCTTCCCCGGCCCGGCCCTGCTGCCGGGCGCCCCCTGGGCGCGCGCGCGGGTGCGGGCGCTGGCCGGGATCATCGCCTGCGACGTGCATCCCATCCAGAACCTGCGGGTGCTGGTCTACCTGAAGCGGGACCTCGGCGCGGGGCAGCCGGCGGTGGACGCCTTCGCCCGGCACTGGATCTCCCTCGGCCTCGATGCGGTGGAGGCGCGGCTTGCGGAGGCGGAGACAGGCGCCTTCTGCCACGGCGACGCGCCGGGCATGGCCGACCTGTGCCTGGTGCCGCAGCTCGGCAATGCCAGACGCTTCGGGCTGGACCTCGCGCGCTGGCCGCGCGTGCTGCGGGTGGAGGCCGCCTGCGCCGCCCTGCCCGCCTTCGCCGAGGCCGCGCCGGAACGCCAGCCCGACGCGGAGTGACCGGCCCGGCGGCCGGAACCCTGCGGCGCCGGGGGGGTTCCCCCGCGGCACATCCATGCAGGAACCCGCCATGACCCAGGGCCGTACCCTCGCGCTCGCCGGGGCCGCCGCCGCGGCCGGGCTCGCCCTCGCCACCTTCCAGGCCGCGCAGGCGGCGGAACGCGCCCGCCCCGCCCCCGGACGCTTCATCACGGTCGGCGGCATCCGCCTGCACTACCTCGACCGCGGCGCGGGCGGGCCGCCGGTGGTGCTGCTGCACGGCAACGGGTCGATGGTGGAGGACTGGATCTCCTCCGGCCTGGTCGAACGCCTGTCGCGCAGCCGCCGCGTCGTCGCCTTCGACCGCCCCGGCTTCGGCCGCAGCGAGCGTCCGCGCCTCGGGCTGTGGACGCCGGAAGCGCAGGCGGCGCTGCTGGCAGAGGCGATGGCACGGCTCGGGCTCGAAAGGGCCACGGTGGTCGGCCACAGCTTCGGCACGCAGGTCGCGCTGGCGCTGGCGCTCCGCGCGCCGCGGCTGGTCGGTGGACTGGTGCTCGCGGGGGGCTACTACTACCCCACCGCCCGGCTCGACGTGCCGATCTTCTCGCCGCCCGCCATCCCGGTCGTCGGCGACGCGATCCGCTACACCATCGCCCCCTTCGTCGGCCGCCTGATCGCCGGGCCGGTCATCCGCCGGCTGTTCGACCCGCTGCCGGTGCCGGCCCGCTTCGCCGAGGAATTCCCCGTGCCGCTGACGCTGCGTCCCTGGCAGATCCGCGCCGAGGCGGAGGACACCGCGCACATGATCCCGGCCGCCATGCGGCTTTCGGCGCGGCTAGGCGAGCTGCGCGTGCCGGTCGCCGTGGTGGCGGGGGAGGAGGACCGGATCGTCACCACGGCCCGGCAATCCGCGCGGCTGCACCGCGACCTGCCCGGCAGCCGGCTGCGCGTGGTGCCCGGCGCCGGCCACATGGTGCACCACGCCGCGCCGGAGCTGGTGGCGGATGAAGTGGAAGGCCTGCTCCACCGGGCGGCGGAGGCGGCGCCGAGGCGCGAGCCCGTCGCCGCCCTGTAGCGGCGGCGGCCCGAGCAGGTTCGTGCCGCATCCTCAAGGACCTTGAGCCCCGGCGCCCGGGGTGGTTCCTTGCGGCATCGCCCGCGCCCGCCCGGAAGCCGAGGACATGCCCATGCCCCAACGTCGCGACCTGATCCGCCTGGCCGGGCTTGCGGCCGGCTCCGGCCTGGCCGCCCCGGCCCTGGCGCAGCCCGCCTGGCCATCGCGCCCCGTCACCATCGTCGTCCCCTTCCCGCCCGGCGGCTCGAACGACCTGCTGGCGCGGCCGCTGGCGCTGAAGCTGCAGCAGGCGCTGGGCGGGCATCCGGTGGTGGTGGAGAACCGCGGCGGCGCCGGCGGCACGGTGGGCGCGGCGGGCGTGGCGCGCAGCGCGCCGGACGGCCACACGCTGATGTGGGGCCATGTCGGCACGCTGGCGGTGAATCCCTGGATCTACCCGAACAACCCCTATGACGTGCTGCGCGACTTCGCGCCGGTGGCGCTGGTCGCGACCCTGCCGTCGGTGCTGGTGGTCCACCCCTCCGTCCCGGCGCGCAGCGCGGAGGAGTTCATCGCGCTGGCGAAGGCGCAGCCGAACACGCTGGAATACGGCAGCGCCGGCAACGGCGCGGCGTCGCACATCACCATGGCCGCCTTCTGCGACGCCGCCGGGATTGAGCTGGTGCACGTTCCCTATCGCGGCAACGGCCCGATGCTGACGGACCTGCTGGCCGGGCGCATCAAGTGCAGCTTCGCGGGAGCGCCGGTGGTCCTGCCCTCGGCCCGCGACGGCAGGCTGGTCGCGCTCGGGATGAGCGCGCGGGAGCCCTCCGCCGTCATCCCCGGCGTCGTGCCGGTGGCCGCCCGCGCCCTGCCGGGCTTCGAGGTGGTGCAGTGGCACGGCCTGGTCGCGCCCGCCGCGACCCCGGCCGAGATCGTCGGCCGCATTAACGCCACGGTGAACGGCCTGCTCGGCGACGCCGAGATGGGGCAGCGGCTGGCGATGGAAGGGGCGGATGCCGCGCCGCGCACGCCCGAGGCGTTCCGCGCGCTGATCGCGGCGGAGCTGGAACGCTTCCGCGTGCTGGTGCAGCGCGCCGGCATCCGCGCCGACTGATGCCGACCCTGACGCTCGCCTGCGGCGCCTATGACCGCCTGCGCCCCATCTTCGACGGCCGCGTGCGGGTGGAGGGCGCGACGGTTGTGCCGGTGCCCCTGCCCTCGGAACAGACCTTCCCACGCGCCGTGACGCGCGCCGAATTCGACGTGACGGAGCTGTCGCTGTCCTCGCAGCTGCTGCAGGTCTCCCGCGGGGAAGGCGCCTATGTGGCGCTGCCGGTCTTCGTCGCCCGCGCCTTCCGCCATGGCTGCATCTACGTCCGGCGCGACGCCGGCATCGCGGGGCCGAAGGACCTGGAGGGCCGGCGCGTCGGCATCCCGGAATACCAGATGACGCTCGGCCTCTGGCTGCGCGGCATCCTGGCGGATGACCACGGCGTCGCGGTGAACGGCATCGCCTGGCGGACGGCCGGGACCAATGCGGCGGGGCGGAAGGAACGCCTGCCGCTCGACCTGCCCGCGGGGATGGATGTCCGGCCGCTGCCGGAAGGCGCGACGCTGAACGCCACGCTGCTGGCGGGCGGGATCGACGCCATCCTCTCCCCCACCCCGCCCGATGCCTTCGCGGCGGGCGACCCGCGCGTCACGCGACTGTTCCCCGACCCGCGCGCGGCGGCGGAAGCCTGGCACCGGCGCAGCGGGATGTTCCCCATCATGCACCTGCTCGGCGTGCGGCGGGACGTGCTGGCGCGCGCGCCGCATCTCGGCCCCGCGCTGGTCGCCGCCTTCGCCGAGGCGCAGCGCATCGCCCAGGCGGAGTGGGAGGCGCAGCTCGCGCAGTCCTCGCCCTACACGATCTTCCCCTTCCTGGCCGAGGACTGGGCGGCGGCGAAGACTCTGCTCGGCCCCGATCCCTGGCGGCACGGCGTCGCCGCCAACCGGGCGGAACTGGAAGCGGCCTGCCGCTGGTCCCACGCGCAGCACCTCTCGCGCCGGAAGCTGGCGGTGGAGGACCTGTTCGACCCGGCGACGCTGGGTTCCTGACGCCTGCCCGCGGCGCCGCTCAGGGCGTGATGCCGGCGGCCTGCACGATGGGCGCGAAGCCGGCGACCTCGGCGCGGACGAACTCGGCATAGCCCTCCGGCGTGCTCTCCGGCGGCGGGGCGCCGAGCAGCTCCTCGAAGCGCGCGACGGTCGCGGGGTCGGACAGGACGGCGCGTATCCCGGCCGCGAGCCGCGCGACGATGGCGGGCGGGGTCGCGGCGGGGGCCGAGATGCCGAACCAGGCGGCGCTCACCACATCGACCCCGCCCTCGCGGAAGGTCGGCAGGTCGGGGAAGACGCGCGACCGCGTGGCGCCGCTCACCGCGATTCCGCGAAGCGCCCCGCTGCGGACATGCGGCCCCGCGCTCGGCAGGCTGTCCAGCATGGCGGGGACGGTGCCCGCGATGGTGTCCGTCAGCGCCGGGCCGGATCCGCGATAGGGCACGGCGTTGACCCGCACGCCGAGCGCGAGGCCGAGCCGCACGCCCGCGAGATGGCTCGACGAGCCGATGCCGGAGACGGCGAAGTCGATCTCCCCCGCCCGGCGGGCGAGGTCGAGGAATTCCGCAAGGTTGCGCGCGCGGTGGCCGTTATGCGCGACGAGCAGCGAAGGCGAGGTCGCGACCAGCGCGACATGCGCGAAGTCCCGCACCGCGTCATAGGGGATCTGCGGATAGACGCTGGGCGAGACCCCGTGCGAGGTGCTGTTCGACATCACCAGCACATGCCCGTCGGGTGCCGCCTGCGCGACCGCCGCGGCGCCGATCGTCGCCCCCGCCCCGGCCCGGTTCTCCACCACCACCGGCTGGCCGAGCACCGGGCCCAGCCTTTCCGCGACCAGGCGCGCCATCACGTCCGTGGTGCCGCCCGGCGCGAAGGGCACGATCAGGCGGATCGGCCGGGACGGCCAGACCTGTGCGAGGGAAGGTGCGGCGAAGGCAAGGACAGGCAGCACGAGCGCGGCGCGGCGTGTGGGCATGCGGCGGTTCCTCCCGGACTCGTCGGGATGATCGGCACCGGCGCTCCGCAACTCAAGCCTGCCGCCGGAATCCCCGCGGAATCGCGCAATGTTCCGGGCCGCGCGCGCAACTGTGTGCATCGCGCCCCGCCCCCGGCCGCGATACTGCGTCCGTCCAGGCATGGAGCCGCCCGCGCATGTTGAAACTCGTCCGGCGTGTCGCGACGCGGCTCGCCCGGGACAATGCCCTTCACGGGCGCGTCGATGCGCTCGAAGAGAGGCCACAGCATGCCGCGCTGGTGGAACAGTTGTCCGCACGCGTCGCGGAGGTCGAGCGGCGGCTGGAGGAACGCGACCGGGCCGCGGCGCTCGCAGCCCGCGTGAAGGAACTGGAGGAAGCGGTCTTCTGGCGCGGCGCGCTGTTCTACAAGGCGTTCGAGGTCGCGGGCCTGTGGGGCGACTACGTCGAGTTCGGGGTCTATTCGGGCGCCACGATGTCGAATGCCTGGTGGTGCGCGAAGCGCCACCTTGACCTGTTCGCCTCAGGCGCCTGGGACCATTCGCTGGCTGGTGACAGGGACGCGACGAAGCGCGCCATCGCCGATTCGTTCCGGCGCATGCGTTTCATCGGCTTCGACAGCTTCGAAGGCATCCCGCCCGCCGCGCCCGGGGAGAATGCCGGCCCCTTCGCCGCCGGCACCTATGCGGCGGCCGAGGAGGTGCCGCGCGGGCATCTCGCCAGGACCGGGGTGGACATGGGGCAGGTGCATTTCGTGAAGGGCTTCTTCAACGAGACCTGCACGCCGCAGACGGCAGCCGCGCTCGGCCTGCGGGAGATCGCGGTGCTGCACATCGACAGCGACCTCTATTCCTCCGCCTTGACGGCGCTGGATTTCTGCACGCCCTTCCTGCGCGACGGCAGCGTCGTGATCTTCGACGAGTGGTTCCAGTTCAATGGCAGCCCGGTCGAGGGCGAGCAGCGGGCCTTCGCCGAGTGGCGCGAACGCAACCCCGACTGGAACGCGCAGGAACTCGCCCGGGAAGCGACAAGCCGCATGGGCTTCGTGCTGAACCGCCGGCGCCCGGCTGACCGCGCAACCGGGGACGGTGCGGGCGGGGCCGGGAACCCCTCCGCCGCCGGCTGACCGGGACATCCGGTCGCACCGATGAGGGCGGCTGTCAGCCCCCGCCCTGCATCGCGCGCCAGACGCGTTCCGGCGTCGCGGGCATGTCGAGATGCGGCACGCCGACGGCATCGGCGATGGCCGCCATCACCACCGGCAGCGCGCCGACCGTCCCGGCCTCCCCCGCGCCCTTGGCGCCGAGCGGGTTGTTCGGCGTCGGGTGGTGGTTGCCCAGCACCTCGATCATCGGCAGGTCGGCGGCGCGCGGCATGGCGTAGTCCATGAAGGAGGCCGAGAGAAGCTGCCCGCTGTCCGGGTCGAAGCGGATCTCCTCCATCAGCGCCTGGCCCAGCCCCTGCGCCACGCCGCCATGGATCTGGCCCTTCATCAGCAGCGGGTTGATGACCGTGCCGACATCGTCGACGACGAGGTAGCGCGTGACCGCGACCTCCCCCGTCTCCTCGTCCACTTCCGCCTCGCAGACATGGCAGCCGTTCGGGAAGGTGGCCTCCGGCGCCGCCACCATGGCGAGAGCGGAGAGGCCCTTCTCCTCGCCCGGCGGCAGCGCGCCGGGCGCGTAGGCGCTTCGGGCCACCTGCTCGATCCGCACGGCGCGGTCGGTGCCGGCCACGCGGAAGCTGCCGGCCTCGAACTCGATGTCGGCCTCGGCCGATTCCAGCAGATGCGCCGCGATCCGCTTGCCGCGTGCCACGATGCGGTCCGCCGCGGCGCGCAGCGCGGTGCCGCCGGCCGCCACGGAACGGCTGCCGAAGGTGCCGCGGCCATGCGGCAGCGCATCGGTGTCGCCGAGCGCGACGCGGATGCGCGACCACTCCAGCCCCAGCATCTCCACCGCCATCTGGCGGAACACCGTCTCATGCCCCTGGCCGTGGTTGTGGCTGCCGAGCAGCAGGGTCGCGCTGCCGTCGGAATGGAAGCGCACTTCCGCGCTTTCCTCGTTCACCGCGCGGAAGGGGCCGGCCGCGATCTCGATGGCGTTGGCGATGCCGATGCCGAGCCGCCGGCCGCGCGCCGCCGCCGCCGCGCGCCGCGCCGGGAAGCCCGCCCAGTCGGCGGCGTCCAGCGCCTTGCGCATCCCCTCGGGGAAGTCGCCGCTGTCATAGGTGAAGACCAGCCCCGTGCGGAAGGGCATCTGCTCCGGCCGGATGAGGTTGCGGCGGCGGAGCTCCACGCGGTCGATGCCGATCCGGGCGGCCGCCACGTCGATCACGCGTTCCACCGCATAGGTCGCCTCCGGCCGGCCCGCGCCGCGATAGGGCAGCACGGGCGGCGCGTTGACGAAGACGCCGAGCGTCTCGGCGAAGATCGCCGGCGTGCGGTACACGCCGGCCAGCCCGCCGAGGTTGTTGGTCGAGGAATGCGGCGTCATCAGCGCCAGGTAGGCGCCGAGCGCGGCGACGGTGCGGATGCGGAGCGCGAGGAAGCGCCCCTCCGCGTCCAGCGCCAGTTCCACCGTGCTGTCGTTGTCGCGCGCATGCGCCTCCCCGGCCAGCACCTCGAAGCGGTCGCCGGTCCAGCGCACGGGGCGGCCCAGCTTCCGCGCGGCCCACATCAGCACGGCGTGTTCCGCCATCGGGTTGCTGCGCAGGCCGAAGCCGCCCCCCATGTCGCCGGCGACGACGCGGATCTGCGCGGGCGACGCCTTCAGCACCGGCGCGATGGTGTCGCGCAGGCCGTGCGGCTGCTGCGTGCCGGTGCGCAGCGTCCAGCGTTCCTCGGCCGCGTCCCATTCGGCCAGCGCGGCGCGCGGCTCCATCGGGCTGGCGCTGACGCGGGTGATGCGGAAGTCGAGCGAGACGCGGTGCGCGGCGCGGGCGAAGGCGGCCTCCACCGCCGCGGCGTCGCCCTGGGTGAAGCGGAAGCAGAGGTTGTCGTCGCAGAGCCCCGGCCAGACCGCCGGTGCGCCGGGCGCGAGCGCGGCGGGGCCGGAGGTGACGGCGGGCAGCGGGTCCCATTCCACCTCCAGTACCTCCGCCGCGTCGCGCGCCGCGGCGCGGGTGGTGGCGATGACGGCGGCGACGGGGTCGCCCACATGGCGGGCGGCCCCGTGCGCCAACGGCGGATAGGGCGGGCGCGGCATGGGCGAGCCGTCGGGCCGGTTGCGGGCCACGACGCAGGGCAGCGTGCCGAGCCCTTCGGCCTGCCAGTCCGCGCCGGTCAGCACGGCGACCACGCCCGGCACCGCGCGCGCCGCCACCGCGTCGATCGACACGATGCGCGCATGGGCGTGCGGCGAGCGGAGGAAGGCGCAGTGCAACGCCCCGTCCGCCCGCAGGTCGTCGGTGTAGCGGCCAAGCCCGCGCAGCAGGCGCAGGTCCTCGACGCGCCGGACCGGGCGGCCGATGCCGAGGTCATGGGCGCTGGCGGCGTGGTCCGGCATGGGTCCTGGTCCCTGGACGTCGTGGTTCCTCCGCCCCCGGTTACCCAAGCGGGGCCGCGCCGTCCATCCGCCCGCGGGGATGCGGCGGCGCGCGCCGCGTGGCAGGATTGGACGCACCGGAGAGTGAAGATGCCCGCCGACGCCGCGCCAGAGCCCGCCCCCTCCCCCCCTGCGCGCCGCCCGCGCGACGCGGGGGCGACGCGCCGCGCCATACTCGACGCCGCCTTCGCCGAGTTCACCGAGAAGGGCTATGCCGGCGGGCGGGTGGACGACATCGCCGCGCGCACCGCCATGTCGAAGCGGATGATCTACTACTACTTCGGCAGCAAGGAGGGGCTCTACGCCGCGGTGCTGGAGGAAGCCTATGGCGCGATGCGGGACGCCGAGGCCGCGCTGCACCTCGACGCGCTGCCCCCGGCGGAGGCGATGCGGCGGATGGTGGAGGTGACCTTCGACCACCACGCCGCGAATCCCGGCTTCGTGCGCCTCGTCGCTGTGGAGAACATCCACGGCGCGCGGCAGGTGATGGCGACGCCCGGCATCAGGGAACGCAACGCCACCGTGATCGGCCGCGTCTCCGCCCTGCTCGCGCGCGGGGAGGCGAGCGGGGTGTTCCGCAGGGGCGTCGACCCCTTCGACCTCCACATGCTCGTCTCCTCCTTCTGCTTCTACCGCATCTCGAACCGCCACACGCTTGGGGCGATCTTCGGGCGCGACCTGACGGCGCCGGAAGTGGCGGCGCGGCAGCGGGAGATGATGGTGAACGCGGTGATGCGCTACCTCGCGCCCTGAAGCCCGGCACGCCCCGGTCCGCGATGGACGGACCGGTCCATCCAGCGCGGACCGGGGTGGCGCCCGCGGTTCAGCGCACCGTGGTCACCGCGCGGCGGTTGCGCGCCCATGCCTCGGCGTTGGAGCCGAGTTCCGCCGGCCGGTCCTTGCCGAAGGAGATGGTCTGCACCCGCGTGCCGGCGACGCCGTTGGAAACGAGGATGTCGCGCGCCGTGTTGGCGCGCCGCTGGCCGAGGGCGAGGTTGTATTCGCGCGTGCCGCGTTCGTCGGCATGGCCCTCGATGGTCACCGTCACCTGGCGGTAGCGGTTCAGCCATTCGGCCTGCCGGCGCAGCACCTCGGTCTGGTCGGCGGCGAGACGGAAGCTGTCGGTGGCGAAGAAGACGCGGTCGCCCACCGAGGCGACGAGGTCCTCCTGCGAGCCCGGCCGCGCCGACCCGGTGCCGGACCCCGGCAGGCCGCTGCGGCCGACGCCATCGGCCAGCGCCGCATCGCCGCGCCCGGCCGCATTCGCATCCGACCCGCCGGAGGAGGAGCACGCCCCGAGGGCGAAGGCGAGTCCGAGGACCGCAAGGGAGACAAGACGCATCGACGACATCCGATCGCTGGAGTGGGCAGGGCGCCTTCCCCATCGTCTCGCCGCCCGCAAAGCACAAGGCCGCGTGGCGTTCGATCCGCAGGCGCGGCGATCCGCTACACCGCCAGGAGCCGCGACCGCAACGCCCCATCCTCCCCAAGGTCGGCCATCGGGCCGGACCAGCGCATCGCGCCGCGTTCCAGCACCAGCGCCCGGTCGGCGACGGCGGCCGCGAAATCCAGGCTCTGTTCCGCCAGCAGCACGGCGATGCCCTCGGCCTTCATGCGCAGCACCGCCTCTGCCATCTGCTCCACGATGACGGGGGCCAGGCCCTCGGACGGCTCGTCCAGCAGCACGGCATCCGGGTTGCCCATCAGCGTGCGGGCGATGGTCAGCATCTGCTGCTCCCCGCCCGACATCGCCTCCCCCCGCCGGGTCCGCATCGCGGCAAGGTTGGGGAACAGCCCGGCGAGGCGTTCGAAGGTCCAGGGCGGCCGGCCGTCGCGCGGCGGGCGGCGGCCGACCTCCAGGTTCTCCGCCACCGTGAGGTCGGGAAAGATGCGCCGGTCCTCCGGCACGTAGCCGAGCCCGGCGCGCGCGATGCGATGCGCCGGCCAGCCGGTCACCTCGGCCCCTCGCAGCCGCACGCGGCCGCCGCGCGGCGGCACCAGCCCGATGATCGCCTTCAGCGTGGTGGACTTGCCCGCGCCGTTGCGGCCGAGGAGCGCCAGCACCTCGCCTGGCGCGAGGGCGAGGTCGATGCCGAACAGCACCTGCGCCGGGCCGTAGCCGGCGGCGAGGCCCTCCACCTCCAGCAGCGTCATGCCGCGCCCCCGCGCCCCGCCGGCCGCCCGGCGCGGGACGCCGCGCGCAGCCCGGCGGCGCCCAGATAGGCGCGCTGCACTTCGGGGTTGGCGCGCACCGCCTCGGGCGGGCCATCGGCGATGATGCGGCCCGACAGCAGCACCAGGATGCGGTCGGCATGGGCGAAGACCGCGTCCATGTCGTGTTCGGTGAACAGCACGCCGATCCGCTCCTCCCGCGCCAGGGTCGCGACCAGGCGCATCAGCCCGGCGCGCTCGGCCGGCGCCATCCCCGCCGTCGGCTCGTCCATCAGCAGCAGGCGCGGCGCGGCGGCGAGCGCGATGGCAAGCTCCACCCGCTTCACGTCGCCATAGGCGAGTTCGGCGACCGGCCGGTCGGCCTCCGCCGCCAGGCCGAGGCGGTCGAGCAGCGCCATCGCCTCGGCGCGGAACAGCGCGGCCTCGCGCCGCCACAGGTCGAAGGCGTGGCCGTGATGGACCAGCAGCGCCAGGCGCACATTGCCCAGCACGCTGGCGCTGGCGAAGGTCTGGGCGACCTGGAAGGTGCGCCCCATGCCGCGCCGCGCCAGCGCGCGCGGGGGCAGGCCGGTGACATCGGCGCCGTCCAGCGCGACGCGCCCGGAATCCGGCGCAAGCTGGCCGCCGATCATGTTGAAGACCGTGCTCTTGCCCGCGCCGTTCGGGCCGATCAGCGCCAGCATCTCGCCGGCTGCGAGCGAGAGCGACACGTCGCGCGCCGCGGTGACGCCGCCGAAGCGCCTGGTCAGGCCGCGCGCGACCAGCAGGCTCATCGCCGCCGCCCGATGCCGGCCAGCCCGCGCGGGAAGGCCAGCACCATCAGGATGATCGCCAGCCCCAGCAGCAGCCGCCAGTAATCCGTCAGCGGCATCGCCAGGTCCTTGATGCCATGCAGCGCCGCGGCGCCCGCCAGCGGCCCCAGCACCGCCTGGATGCCGCCCAGCAGGATCATCGCCAGCAGGTCCACCGACATCGGGATGGACAGCAGCGTCGGGTCGATCGAGCCCTTGGAGAAGGCGTAGATGCCCCCCGCCAGCCCCGCGGCCCCGCCCGCGATGGCGAAGGCCAGCCGCCGCGCGGCCCGCAGGTCCACCCCGATCGCCTCCGCCCGCATCGGCGCGTCGCGCGCCGCGCGCAGCACCGCGCCGAAGGGCGAATGCAGGATGCGCCACAGCGCCCAGATGCCGCCCAGCGCCAGCACCGCCGCCAGCATCAGGTAGGCCTGGCGCGACTGCGCCCAGGCGCTGGGCCAGACGCCGACGATGCCGTTGTCCCCGCCCGTCAACTCGACCCACTGGAAGGCGACCGCATGGGCGATCTGCGCCACCGCCAGCGTCAGCATCGCGAGGTAGATGCCCGAAAGCCGCACCAGCACGCTGCCGACCGCCAGCGCCAGCACCCCCGCGAGGAGCGGCGCGGCGGGGATGGCAAGCTCCATCGGCAGGCCGAGCCGCGTAACCAGCAGCGCCGCCGCATAGGCCCCCGCGCCGAACCAGGCGGCGTGGCCGAAGCTGACCAGCCCGGCATTGCCCACCAGGAAGTTCAGCGAGAAGGCCGCCAGCGCGAAGACCACCACCTCGGTCGCGACCTTGCGGGCATAGTCGTCGCCGAAGGCGGCGACGGCGACGAGGGCCGCCACCGCGGCCGCCAGCAGCAGCCGCGCAGGCCAACCCATCGGCCGCGGCTCCCATATGCCCTCGGGGTTCGCGACCCGGTGGCCCGCCGGCTCGGGCCGGCCGAGCAGCCCCCAGGGCCGCACCACCAGCACCGCCGCCATCAGCAGGAAGACCAGCACCAGCGTGATCTTGGGGAAGGCCAGCACGCCGAAGGCCTGCAACTGCCCGATCAGCAGCGCGGCCAGGAAGGCGCCCGGCACCGACCCCATGCCGCCGATCACCGTCACCACGAAAGCCTCCGTGATGACCGACAGGTCCATCGCGGGGGACGCCGACAGCCGCGGGATCTGCAGCGCCCCGCCGAGCCCCGCGAGAGCGGTGCCGAGGAACAGCGTCGCGGTGAACAGCTTCGCCTGGTTCACGCCGAGCGCCGCCACCATCTCCCGGTCGCGGGTCGCGGCGCGGATCAGGATGCCGAAGCGCGTGCGCGTCATCAGCAGGTGAAGGGCGGCGAGCAGCGCCGGCCCGATGGCGATCAGCACCAGGTCATAGGCGGGGAAGCGCTGGCCCATGATCTCCACGCCGTGGCGCAGCCCGGGCGCGCGCGGCCCGGGGATGTCCACCGGCCCCCACAGCGCCACCACCAGGTCCTGCACGATCAGCACGACGCCGAAGGTGGCCAGCAGCTGGAACAGCTCCGGCACGCGGTAGATGCGCCGCAGCAGCGCCACCTCCATCGCGACCCCGAGCAGCCCGACGACAAGCGCCGAGACCAGCACGCCGGCGAAGAACAGCGCCGGCGAACGGTCGAACTCCAGCAGCCAGGGCACCACCGTCACCGCGACATAGGCGCCGAGCATGTAGAAGGAGCCATGCGCGAAGTTGACGATGCGAGTCACGCCGAAGACGAGCGTCAGCCCGCTCGCGATCACGAAGAGCGAGGAGGCGGTCGCCAGGCCCGAGAGCGACTGGACGAGGAGGAAGCCGGGGTCCATCGCGGGTCAGGCCGCGCCGCCTGCGACCGGCGGCATCAGTCCCGGCGCGCCGCGCGCACCTCGGCCTCGGGGAACATGTGGTTGGCACCGTCCTCGTAGCGCCAGTTGCGCATCGCGCCCTGCCGCCCGCGCAGCACCGTCTCGCCCACCCAGGCGCCGAGGGTGGACTGGTTGTCGAGCCCGCGCATCGTGACCGGGCCCGCGATGGTGTCCGTCCGCAGGTCCTCGAGCGCCGCGACCATCGGCTCCGTCTCCGCGCTGCCGGCCCGGTCCAGCATCGCCGCGATCATCTGCACCGTGACATGGCCGAGCAGCGAGCCGAGCCGCGGCGTGTCGTTGAAGCGCGCGCGGTAGGCGGCGACGAAGGCGCGGTGCGCCGGCGTCTCGATCGCGTCCCAGGGATAGCCGGTGACGATCCAGCCCTCCGGCGTCTCGTCGCCCAGCGTCATCAGGTATTCGGGCTCGCCGGTCAGCAGGCTCAGCACCAGGCGGCGCTCGAACAGGCCGCGGGTGTTGCCCTCGCGCACGAAGGGGTTGAGGTCGGCGCCGAACAGCACGTTGAAGATCGCATCCGGTCGCGCCTGCGCCAGCGCGCCGACGGTCGCGCCGGCATCGACGCGGCCGAGCGCGGGATACTGCTCCACCACCACCTCGGCGCCCGGGATGACGCCGGGCAGCAGGCGCTTGAAGGCGGCCGCCGCGGACTGGCCGTATTCGTAGTTCGGCGCGACGATCGCCCAGCGCCGCGCGCTGCGGCCGCGCGCGGCCTCCACCAGCATGCGCGTCTGCATGAAGGTGGAGGGACGGATGCGGAAGGTGAAGCGGTTGCCCTGCGCCATGGTCAGCGCGTCCGTCAGCGGCTCCGTCGCCAGGAACAGCCGCCGCCGCTGGTTCGCCAGGTCGGAGACCGCCAGCGCGACGTTGGAGAGGAAGGTGCCGGCGATGAAGGCGACGCCCTCGCGCGTCAGCAGGTCCTCGGCCACCCGCACGGCGTCCCCCGGCGTCGCGCCGTCGTCGCGGAAGACCAGCTCCATCCGCCGCCCGCCCATCACGCCGCCGGCGGCGTTCACCCCTTCCGCCGCCAGCTGCATCGCGTTCCGGTACGGCACCGCGAAGGCGGCCATGCGACCGTAGGAGTTCAGCTCGCCGATCCGGATCGCGGCCGGCTGGGCGCGGACCACCGGCGCGGCGAGGACGAGGCCGAGTGCGGGCAGGGCGCGGCGGGGCAGGCGGAGCATCGGCGTTCTCGATCCCTTGTCGGGACTAAGAAAGGACGCCGGGGGCGGGAGGGCAAGGGTCAGGCGGTCACAGCCCGCCCCGCCCGTCCCGCCGCGCGGCGTGCGTCAGCCCAGCAGCTTCTTCACCACCTCGTTCACCAGGGCCGGGTTTCCCTTGCCCTGCATCGCCTTCATGGTCTGGCCGACGAAGAAGCCGAACAGCTTGTCCTTGCCGGACCGGTATTCCGCCACCTTGTCGGCGTTCCGCGCCAGCACGTCGGCCACCGCCGCCTCGATCGCGCCGGTGTCGGTCACCTGCTTCAGGCCGCGTTCCTCGACGATGGCGGCCGGGGCCTTGCCGGTCTCCAGCATGATCTCGAACACGTCCTTCGCGATCTTGCCGCTGATCGTGTTGTCGGCGATCAGGTCCAGCAGCCCGCCCAGGTCCTCCGCCGTCACCGGCGGGTCGGCGATGTCGCGCTTCAGGCGGTTCAGTGCCGCGAAGAAGTCGCCGGTCACCCAGTTGGCGGCCAGCTTGGCGTCGCGGCCACGCGCCACCGTCTCGAAGAAGGCGGCCGTCTCCTTCTCCAGCGTCAGCACATGCGCGTCATAGGGCGTGAGGCCCATGGCGACGTAGCGCGCACGGCGGGCATCGGGCAGTTCCGGCAGGCTGGCCTTCAGCGCATCCACCCAGGACTGCTCCAGCACCAGCGGCGGCAGGTCGGGCTCGGGGAAGTAGCGGTAGTCGTGCGCGTCCTCCTTCGACCGCATGGAGCGGGTGACGCCGCGCGCGGTGTCGAACAGGCGCGTTTCCTGCTCGACCGTGCCGCCTTCCTCCCAGACCTCGATCTGGCGCCGCGCCTCGGCCTCCACCGCCTGCATGACGAACTTCACGCTGTTGACGTTCTTCACCTCGCAGCGGGTGCGGTAGCCTTCGCCCGCGCGGCGGACGGAGACGTTGACGTCGGCCCGCATCGAGCCCTCGTCCATGTTGCCGTCGCAGGTGCCGAGGTAGCGCAGGATCTGCCGCAGCTTCGTCAGGTAGGCGCCGGCTTCCTCGGGCGAGCGCATGTCGGGCTCGGAGACGATCTCCATCAGCGCGACGCCTGAGCGGTTGAGGTCGATGAAGGACTTGGTCGCGTGCTGGTCGTGCAGCGACTTGCCGGCATCCTGTTCCAGGTGCAGCCGCGTGATGCCGATGGTCTTGGTGCTGCCGTCGACGAGCGTGATCTCGACCGCGCCCTCCCCGATGACGGGATGGGCGTACTGGCTGATCTGGTAGCCCTGCGGCAGGTCGGCGTAGAAGTAGTTCTTGCGGTCGAAGCGCGACCACAGGTTGACCCGGGCGTTGAGGCCGAGCCCCGTGCGCACCGCCTGCGCCACGCATTCGCGGTTGATCACCGGCAGCATGCCGGGGAAGCCGGCATCCACGAAGCTGACCTGCGCGTTCGGCTCCGCCCCGAAGGCGGTGGCCGCGCCGCTGAACAGCTTGGAGCGCGACAGCACCTGCGCGTGGACCTCGAGCCCGATGACGAGTTCCCAGGGGCCGCTGCGGCCCTCGATCGTGTAGCTCATGCGCGGATCCCCGGAAGGGCCGTGAAGTTCGCCGCGCGCTCGATCGCGGCGCCGACGCCGAACACCGTCTCCTCGTCGAAGGGCCTGCCCACCACCTGCAGGCCGAGCGGCAGTCCCTGCGCGTCGAGCCCCGCGGGCACGGCAAGGCCCGGCAGCCCGGCCAGGTTCGCCGTCACGGTGAAGACGTCGTTGAGGTACATCGTCACCGGGTCGTCCTGGCGTTCGTCCATGCCGAAGGCGGCGGAGGGCGTGGCGGGGGTGACGATGGCGTCCACCTTCCCCCAGGCCTGCTCGAAGTCGCGGCGGATCAGGGCGCGGACCTTCTGGGCCTTCAGGTAGTAGGCGTCGTAGTAGCCGGCGGACAGCACATAGGTGCCGATCATGATGCGCCGCCGCACTTCCTGCCCGAAGCCGGCCGCGCGCGTGCGCTCGTAGAGGTCGCGCAGGTCGCTGCCCGGCTCTGCGACGCGCTGGCCGAAGCGCACGCCGTCATACCGCGCGAGGTTCGATGACGCCTCGGCCGGCGCCACGATGTAGTAGGTGGGCAGCGCGTATTTCGTGTGCGGCAGGCTGATGTCGACCGTCTCGGCCCCCTGGTCGCGCAGCCAGTCCAGGCCCTGCCGCCACAGCGCCTCGATCTCCGGCGGCATGCCGTCCAGGCGGTATTCCCTCGGCACGCCGATCCGCAGCCCCTTCACCGGGCGCGCGCAGGCGGCGGCGAAGTCCGGCACGGGCATCTCCGCGCTGGTCGCGTCCTTCGGGTCGAAGCCCGCCATGGACCGCAACAGGATCGCGCAGTCCTCCACCGTGCGCGCCACCGGCCCCGCCTGGTCGAGCGAGGAGGCGAAGGCGACGATGCCGAAGCGCGAACAGCGGCCGTAGGTCGGCTTGATGCCGGCGATCCCGCAAAGCGCCGCCGGCTGGCGGATGGACCCGCCGGTGTCGGTCGCCGTCGCGCCGAGCGCGAGCCGCGCCGCCACCGCCGCCGCCGACCCGCCGGAAGACCCGCCCGGCACCAGCCGCGTCCCGGGGTCGTTCGCGCGGGACCACGGGTTCTCCACCGGCCCGAAGGCGCTGGTGGTGTTGGAGGAGCCCATGGCGAACTCGTCGAGGTTCACCTTGCCGAGGAACACCGCCCCGTCGCGCAGCAGGTTGCCCGAGACGGTGGATTCGTAGGGCGGCACGAAGCCGTCGAGGATGCGGCTGCCCGCCGTCGTCCGCACCCCCTCGGTGCAGAACAGGTCCTTGATGGCGAGCGGCACGCCTTCCAGCGGTCCCGCCCGCCCCGCGGCGCGGCGCGCATCGGATGCCCTTGCCGCCTCCAGCGCCTTCTCCGCGGTCACCGTGATGAAGGCGTTCAGCCGCGGGTTCAGCCGCGCGATCGCGTCGAGATGCGCCTCCGTCAGCTTGACGGAGGTCGTCTCGCCGGTGGCGAGCGCATCGAGCGCGCCGCGCAGCGTGTGGTCGGTCGGGCGCATCACTCCACCACCTTCGGCACGCCGAAATACGCGCCCTGGCGATCGGGCGCATTGGCCAGCACGGCATCGGCGATCCCGCCGTCGGTCACCGCGTCGTCGCGCATCCGCATGGCGGGCTGGCCCGCGGGCGCGCCGCCGGCCATCGGCTCCACGCCATCCGTGTCCACCTCCCGCAGCTGCTCGATCCAGCCGAGGATGCCGTTGAGCTCGGCCTGCATGCGGGCGACCTCCGCATCCTCCAGCCGGATGCGGGCGAGCGAGGCGATACGCTTCACCGTGGCGGTGTCGAGCGACATGGTCCGGGCGAGGTCCTTGGATATCAATGCATTGCCTGGCGGCAGGGCGCGGACCATAACGGCGTGCATGGCGGTCTTCAACCTGACTGACTTGCGGGCGGCCCTGCCGCGGGGGACGAGGCTGATCGGGCTCGACCCCGGGGCGAAGCTGATCGGGCTGGCGCTGAGCGACGTGTCGCTGATGCTGGCCAGCCCCTACGGCACGCTGAAGCGCGGCCGCATGTCCGCCACCGCGGCGGAGCTGGCCGCGATCGCGCGGAAGGAAGGCGCCGGCGGGCTGGTGGTGGGGCTGCCGCTGTCCATGGACGGCTCCTTCGGCCCGGCGGCGCAGGCGGCCAAGGATTTCGGCCGGGACCTGGCGGCGGCGGCGGGGCTCGACGTCGCCTTCTGGGATGAGCGGCTGTCGAGCGCGGCGGTGAACCGCGCGATGATCGCCGCCGACCTGTCCCGCGCGAAGCGCGCGGAGCGGGTGGATGCGGCGGCGGCGGCCTGGATGCTGCAATCCGCCCTCGACGCCACCGCCCCGCGCGGGGCGCCGTAGGCCGGCTACGGCAGGGGGCCGGTGATGCGCCCGCCCCGCAGCGGCGCGGGCGCGCCGGTGGTGCCGGGGAAGGTCAGGGGCAGGCCGTTCCAGACCCGCGCGGCCAGCAGGCCGAAGGCCTGCGCCTCCAGCGCGTCGCCGTTCCAGCCGGCCACCTCCACCGGGCGCACCGGCTCCGCCAGGGCCGAGGCCAGCGCCCGCATCACCGCCGGGTTGCGCCGCCCGCCGCCGCAGACCAGCCATTGCAGCGGGGGTTCCGGGAAGTGGCGCGATGCGGTGGCGACACAGACCGCACAGAAGGCCACCAGCGTCGCCGCCCCGTCGGCGGGCGACAGGGCGGCGGCCCCGGCTTCCCGCAGCGCCCGGTCGAAATCAAGCCGGTCGAGCGACTTGGGTGGTGGCGCGGCCAGGTAGGGGTGGCCGATCAGGCTGGCCAGCACGCCGCCATCCACCTGCCCGGCCAGGGCGAGCTTGCCGTCGCGGTCATAGGGCTCGCCCGTCGCGCGGCGCGCCCAGTCGTCCAGCGGGCCGTTGGCTGGGCCGGTGTCGAAGGCCAGCAGCGCCCCGTCGGCGCCGATCCAGGTGACGTTGCCCACCCCGCCCAGGTTCAGCACCGCCAGCGGCTTCGGCAGAGGGCGCGCCATCGCGGCGTGGAACACCGGCACCAGCGGGGCCCCCTGCCCGCCCGCCGCCACATCGGCCGACCGGAAGTCGTGCGCCACCGGCATCCCCGTCTCCCGCGCAAGCAGCGCCGCGTCGCCGACCTGCCAGGTGAAGGGGGTGCCGTCCCAGCCCGGGCGCCTCGGCCGGTGCAGGATGGTCTGCCCGTGGAAGCCGATGAGGTCGGCCGGCCAGCCGATCGCCCGCACCGCCTCCACATGCCGCGCGGTCAGCCGCGCCACGCAATCCGCCAGGAAGGGGTCGTCGGCGCCGATCCCGGGGGCGTCCTGCGAAGCCGCGTGGGATGCGAGGTCCAGCAGCGCCCGCAGGTCGCGCCGCAGCGCGGGCTCATAGGGCAGGGTCAGGGTCGGGCCGAGTCGGCCGATCGCCTCCCCGTCCGTCTCCACCCAGGCGGCATCCACCCCGTCGAGCGAGGTCCCGCTCATCAGCCCTATGGTTCGCAGCATGGCCGCACCGTGCTACGCCGCAGGCCCTTCCGGAAGCCCCACGCCCCTGCCATGACCGCCACCGCCGATTTCCTGCACCAGGCCAAGACCCGCGGCTTCATCCACCAGGTGACCGACGAGGCCGCGCTGCATGCGCGCCTCGCCCAGGGGCCGCTGCCCGGCTATATCGGCTTCGACGCCACGGCCGACAGCCTGCATGTCGGCAGCCTCGTGCAGATCATGCTGCTGCGTCTGCTGCAGCGCACGGGCAACCGGCCCGTGGTGCTGATGGGCGGGGGCACGACGAAGGTGGGCGATCCCTCCTTCCGGGACGAGGCGCGCCCGCTTCTCGACGATGCCCGGATCGAGGCGAACAAGGCCGGCATCCGCAAGGTGTTCGACAACTTCCTGTCCTTCGGCGACGGTCCGACGGACGCGATCATGCTCGACAACGCCGAATGGCTGGACCGGCTGCTCTACATCCCCTTCCTGCGCGACATCGGCCGGCACTTCAGCGTCAACCGCATGCTGACGATGGACAGCGTGCGGCTGCGGCTGGACCGGGAACAGAACCTGTCCTTCCTTGAATTCAACTACATGCTCCTCCAGGCCTACGACTTCCTGGAACTGTCGCGGCGCCACCGCGTCGCGCTCCAGATGGGCGGCTCCGACCAGTGGGGCAACATCGTGATGGGCACCGACCTGTGCCGCCGCATCGATGGGTCCGACGCCTTCGGCATCACCACCCCGCTGCTCACCACCGCGTCGGGCGCCAAGATGGGCAAGACCGCCGCGGGCGCCGTCTGGCTGAACGCGGACCGCGTCAGCCCGTACGACTACTGGCAGTTCTGGCGCAACACGGAGGATGCGGATGTCGGCCGCTTCCTCGGCCTGTTCACCGAGCTTCCGATGGAGGAGGTGGCGCGGCTCGCGGCGCTGCGCGGGGCGGAGGTGAACGACGCGAAGAAGGTGCTGGCGACCGAGGCGACCGCCCTGCTGCACGGCCGCGCCGCCGCCGAGGCCGCCGCCGAGACCGCGCGCCGCACCTTCGAGGAGGGCGCGGCGGCCGAGACGCTGCCGAGCCACGCTACCGGCCTGCCCGTCGGCATCGTGGAGATCATGGTCGAGGCGCGGCTCGTCGCCAGCAAGGGCGAGGCGCGGCGCCTGATCGCCCAGGGCGGCGTGCGGCTGAACGACGCGCCGGTGACGGACGCCGCCGCGCAGGTGGGGCCGGCCGACCTGCGCGACGGCGCCGCCAAGCTCTCGCTCGGCCGCAAGCGCCACCTGCTCGTGCGGGCCGGCTGAACCCGGCCCCGCCGCACGACCCGACCATGCCAGGAGAGCCCCACATGACCGATGCCACGCGCCAAGCCGCCGAGGCTCTCCTCGCGGTTCGTCGCGGCGCGCCGCGCATCCCGGATCTGGGCGCCCTGGCGCCGGCGGACGAAGCCGGGGCGCTGGCGGTCCAGCGCGCCGTGCTCGCCGGCAACGGCGGCAGCATCGGCGGCTGGAAATGCGCCTTCCCGCCGGGCAAGCCGCATTCCTGCGCGATGCTGGATTCGCGCGGAATCCGGCCGGCACCGACGGGCTGGGCGGTGCCGCCCGGCGAGACGATCGGCATCGAGACGGAGATCGCCTTCCGCATGGGCCGCGACCTGCCCGCCCGCGCCACCCCCTATGGGCGTGAGGAGGTTGTGGACGCCATCGCCGCCGCCTTCCCGGCGATGGAGATGGTGGCGACGCGCTTCATCGACCTGACGAAGGTGCCCTTCCTCGACAACATGGCGGACGGCATCGCCCATGCCGGGCTGGTCCTGGGGGCCGAGGTGCCGGGCTGGCGCGAGATGGACCTCGGCGCGCTCACGGTCCGCCAGACCTGCGGCGGGGCGGTGCAGGTGGAGAAGGTGGGCGGCAACCCGGCGGGGGACCCGCTCGTCTCCCTCATCGCCCTGGCGAACCACCTGCCGCGCTTCGGCCTGCATCTCCGCGCGGGCGAGGTGGTGACCACCGGGAGCTGCACCGGCCTGATCTGGGTGAAGGGCCGCCAGCGCGTGACCGGCGGCTTCGCGGGCTTCGGCGAGGTGGTGGTCGACCTCGGCTGAGAACCCTCGCGTCCTCAGCGCCCGCGGCGGCCCTGGCCGGGGCCGTCGGAGGGGTCGGAATCGGTCAGCCCGGTGTTGCGCCCGCGACCACGCCCCGGGCCGTCAGACGGGTCGCTGTCGCTGATGCCGCTGCCGCGCCCGCCACGGCCACGGCCGGGCCCATCGGACGGGTCGTTGTCCGTCACGCCGCTGCCGCGCGCCGCGCCGCGCCCCTGGCCCGGCCCGTCGGAGGGATCGCTGTCGCTGATGCCGGTGCCGCCGCGGCGCGGGCCGCGGCCGCGGCCGGGCCCGTCGGAGGGGTCGCTGTCGGTCCAGCCCTGGACCGGGGCCGCACCGCCCTGCGGCGCCATCGCCACCCGTGCCTCGGACCCGCGGGGCGCCAGCAGCGCGGCGGAGGGGATCGCGCCGAGCCGCAGCACGAGCAGCCTGCGGCGAAGCTTCGGGGTTGCGTCCTGATCCATGTCGCGGCTGGCCCTTATTGCAGCCAGAAACTCAACCTGAACGCGCATCCGGCGCAACATGCTGATGCGGCGATGGCGAAAACGTAATATTCAGGGTTGCTGCGGCGGCGCCTGCCCGATCCCGAACAGGCCGCGCAGGAAACCCGGCGTCAGCGCGGCAAGCGGGTTCACGTTCACCACCGGGTCATCCACCGGGCCGCCGATCCGGAAGGTCGCGGCGAACAGCCCGCCCCCCGCCTCGGGCGAGAAGAGCCGGCCGAAGATGGGGATGTTCCCGAGCAGCGAGTTGAAGATGTAGGCCGGCACGATCGTCCCCTCCATCGCCAGCCGCTGCCGCCGGCGGTCCAGCGTGCCCTTCGCCGTCAGGCCGAGCGAGGCGGAGAAGGCCCGCGCCTCCCCCAGCACCAGCGCATCGGGCGACAGGGTGAAGGGCGCGACCAGGCGGGAGAAGGACAGGCCCGGCCCCGACAGCGCCTCCACCAGGCCGTAGAGCGTCATCGCCTGCAGCAGCTTGGCGAAGCCGGGCGCGTTGCGCACCGCGAAGTCGCTCATCTCCGCGCTGCCCGAAAGCGGCGCGCCCGGGCCGTTATGGGCGTAGCGCGCCTGCACGCCGAGCCGCCCGCCCTCCAGGTGCCGCAGCACGTCGAAGCTGCCGAGAAGCGCGCCCGCATCTTCCGCCGTCAGCCGCATCGCGCGGCCCGCACCGTCGGGGGTGATGCTCGCCTCGAACGCCCCCCGCGCGCCGGCGCGCCCGGCCACCCGCCCGTCGCGCACCACGCCGCGGCCGTCGATCAGCACACGCGCCTCCACCGCCGCGATCTCCCGCAGGGGGCCGAGCAGCACGCGGTCGAACCGGCCATCGATGGCATAGGCGGCGCCGGGCGGCGCATCCGCCGCACCAGCCGGGGCGGGTGCCGTCCCCTCCTCCCCCAGTGCCCGGCGGAGGTCGAGCACCGGGCCGCGCAGCACGACGTTCCAGGGCGCGCCGGGCTGCGGCGGCGGCCGCGCCTCCCCCGCTAGGCGGCTGCCATCCACCGCCGCCTCGCTGATCGTCGCTCGTTCCAGACGGGCGCCGCGGGCGAAGGCGGCGTTGCCGCGCATGGACAGCCCCGGCGCCTCCACCCGGAAGGCCTCCACCGCCTCCAGGTTGTCGCCGGCGAGGCGCAGCACGATGTCGGCGCCGGCATTCTGGCCGGCGGGCTTCGCCCAGGCGAGCGGGGCGATGCCCATCGTCGCCTCGCGCAGGTCGGCGCGGATGTTCACGCGGCCGGCGCCGCCGCGCCGCCTTTCGGTCCGCACGTCGAGCGTGACCGGCCCCGCCGCAACGTCCTCGGCATCGAGGCCGAGTGTGGCCAGGGTGCGGATGTCGGTGCGGGCCTGCACGGTCTCCCGCATCACCACCTGGGTCGCCGGGCCGTTGCGGAAATCCATCTCGACGCCGAGCCGCGCCGGGATCTCCGCCAGCACCGCGGTGCCCGCCACGCGCAGGCTCTCGTTGTCCACCGTCAGGTCGAACTGCCCGCGTTCCAGCGGGCGGCCGAACAGCACATCGGCCAGCCGCACCGCGCCCAGCCGCGCCTGCGCGCGGATGCGCAGCTGCTCCACCTGCAGCGCCTCGATCAGCGGGAAGCCGAGGCTGAGGCGGCCGTCCAGCGTGCCCGCCGGTTCCTTCAGCGGCAGGGGGCGGCGTTCGAACAGGCGCAGCCGCGGGTGTTGCAGCACCGCCAGCACGTCGGGCACCGGGCCCGCCAGCCCGACCTGCATCTCCGCCTGCGGCGGCTGGCCGTCGGGGAACAGGAAGCGCAGCACCGTGTCCCTGGCCTGAACCGCCGTGCCGGCCTGCCGGCCGGAGGCGACGCGCGCCGTTACCTCGGCCAGCGAGAAGGCGACCTGCCCGTTCACGCGTTCCACCGGCGGCACCGGGCGCAGCCAGTGGACGGTCGCGTCCGCCACGTCGAGCGTGCCCGAAAGCCCGGTCAGCCGCGCGGAGGAGAGGTCGGCCGCCGCCTCCCCCTCGAAGCGCCAGCGGCCGTTGCGGGCCTCGCCGGCGGTGATGTTGGTGGTGATCCACCACCTCTCGCCACTGCCCAGGCCTTCCGGCCAGTGGCGCGGCAGCTCGGCCAGCGGCACGGCGTCGAGCTCGAGCGTGGCGGCGCCCCGCCAGCCCGCCTGCGCGCGGACCGCCTCGCCCGTTGCGGTCAGGGTGGTGGCCATGGCGCTGCCGGGAAGGCGCAGCACGGCGCGGTCCAGCCGCAGCCTGTCGGGCGCGTGGTCCACCACCGCCTCCCCGCCCAGGATGGCGATGCGCCGCCCGCCGCCGAGGTCGAGCCGGCCCGCGCCCGCCGACAGGACCGCCCGCAATTCCCGCGGGACGCCGTCGGTGCCCATCCGCCCCGCCAGCTCGATCCGTGCCGGCGCATCGAGACCGGCGAGCGGCGCCAGCGCCGGGGCCGCCTGGGCCAGCCGCGCCGGCGCGACCTCGGGCAGCGTGACGTGGAAGCGCAGTTCCACCGGGTCGCCCGCCGCCTCCAGCGTGCCGGCGATGGGCACCGTGGCCGGCCCTGCCCGCAGGTTGGCGGAAAGACGGCCGGAGATGCCGCCGCGCGGCATCCGCCGGAGTTCCAGCGCCGTCTCCTCCAGCGTCCAGGTCAGGCCGAGCGCCGCATCCTCCACCACCACATGCCCGCCCGTGATCCGCAGTGCGGCGAGCGCGCCGCGCGCCGTCTCCTCCGAAGGCGGGCGCATCAGCTCCGCCGCCAGTTCCTCGAGCGTCGCGGTCCCGGGCGGCGCCTCCAGCGCCGGCGCGCCGGCCGGCGGGCCCTGGGCCAGCATCAGCGCGACCTGGCCATCGGCGGTGCGGCGCAGGCGCAGTTCCGGCGCCCGCAGTTCCAGCACGCGCGGCGCCAGTTCCCCCCGCAGCAGCCAGGGCAGCGACAGCGTCAGCGCCGCGTCCGGCAAGGCCACCTGCGCGGCGCCCGCGGGGTCGAGCAGCCGCACGCCGGACAGCCGGATGTCGACCGGGGTGAGGCGTCCGTCACGCCAGCCCTGCCAGCCGATGGCGGCGCTGCCGACCTCGAGCCGCGCGCGACCCTCGGCCTCCCCGTTCGCCGCCGCCTCGATCTGGCGCGCCAGCCAGGGCAGCTCGACCGGCCCCTGCGCCAGGCGCCAGCCCGCCACGCCCAGCGCCAGCAGCGCCAGGGTGACGGCGCCGAGCAGCAGGTGCAGCAGGCTGCCCGCACGGCGGGCCACTTGACCGGCGGCCTGCCTCACCGCTTCCCTCGACTGCCATGCCGCGAACCCGCGCCTCCGCCCCTGCCGGCCCGACCCCGGCCGCACCGCTCGACACCGGCGGCCTGCCCCGTCCCTTCGACGCGCAGGCGGCGGAGCACCTGGCCGGGCGCTTCGCCGAACGCGGCGCGGCCGAACGCGCCTTCGCGGCGACGCCCGCGGGGGCGTCGCTGCTTGCGGCCCTCGGCGGCCACAGCCCCTACCTCGCCGATGCCGCGACCCGGGAATCGGCCACGCTGCTGCGGCTGGCGGAACGCGGGCCGGAAGCCAGCCTCGCCCTCGCGCTCGACCCGCTCGGCCGGTCGGACCCCGATGCCAGCCGCGCGCAGGTGGCAGCCCTGCTGCGGCAGGCCAAGCGGCAGGCGGCGCTGATCGCGGCGGTGGCCGACATCTCCGGCGCCTGGCCGCTCGACCGCGTGACGGGCGCGCTGTCGGACCTCGCGGATGCCTGCACCGACTATGCCTGCGCGCATCTCCTGCGGGAGGCGCAGGCGCGCGGCGAGCTTCGCCTGGCCGGCGGCTCGGCGCGGTTCGACCCGCGCGCCACCTGCCGCGGATCGGGGCTGGTGGTGCTCGGCATGGGCAAGCTCGGCGGGCGCGAGCTGAACTACTCCTCCGATATCGACCTCATGGTGCTGTACGACCCGGAGGCCGCAACCTACGACGTGGACCGCGCCGGCGCCATCTACGTGCGGCTGGCGCGCGACCTTGTGCGGCTGCTGGAGGAACGGACGGAGGATGGCTACGTCTTCCGCACCGACCTGCGCCTGCGCCCCGACCCCGCCGCGACGCCGCTGGCCGTCAGCCTGCCCGCCGCCATCGCCTACTACGAGAGCATGGGCCAGAACTGGGAACGCGCGGCCATGATCAAGGCGCGGCCGGTCGCGGGGGACCGCGCGCTCGGCGACGGCTTCCTGCGCGAGATCCGGCCCTTCGTCTGGCGCCGTCACCTGGACTTCGCGGCCGTCGCCGACATCCATTCCATCAAGCGCCAGATCCATGCCCACAAGGGCCACAAGGGCGCCCATGCCGAGGTGCAGGTGGCCGGGCACGACGTGAAGCTCGGCCGCGGCGGCATCCGCGAGATCGAGTTCACCACCCAGGTCCTCCAGCTCATCTGGGGCGGGCGGGACCCGGCGCTGCGCGACCCGACCACCCTCGGCGCGCTCGCCGCCCTCGCGGCCGCGGGGCGGATCGACCGCCGCGCGGCGGCCGACCTGGCCGATGCCTATGTGTTCCTGCGCAACCTCGAGCATCGGCTCCAGATGGTGGCCGACCGCCAGACGCACAGGCTGCCGGAGGAGCCGGAGGGGATCGCGCGCATCGCCTCCTTCCTCGGCTTCGAGGGCGTGGAGGAATTCCGCGCCGCCCTGCTCGGCCATCTCTCCCGCGTCGAGCGCCGCTATGCCGGCCTGTTCGAGGAGGAGCCGACGCTGGCCGCGGGCGGGGAAGCGGGCAGCCTGGTCTTCACCGGCGTCGAGGACGATCCGGCGACGCTCGACACCCTGCGCCGGATGGGCTTCCAGAATCCGGGCGCGGTCGCGTCGATGGTGCGCGGCTGGCATCATGGCCGCACGCGGGCGACGCGCAGCGAACGCGCGCGCGAATTGCTGACGGCGCTGATGCCCGCGCTGCTCGCGGCCTTCGGGCGGCAGCCGCAGCCCGACGCGGCGCTGATGCGCTTCGACGCCGCGCTGAACCGGCTGGGCGCGGGGGTGCAGGCGCTGAGCCTGCTGGCCCGAAACCCCGCGCTGCTGGACCGCCTGGCCTTCGTGCTGGGCGCCGCGCCGCAGCTGGCGGACCACTTCGCGCGCAACGCCGCGGCGCTGGACGGGCTGCTGGCCGGCCAGGGCAACGCCAGTGGCGGCGCCGACCTCGCCGCCGGGCTCGGCGCGCTGGTGAAGGACGCCCGCTTCCTGGAGGAGGCGCTGGAGGCGGCGCGCCGGCTGGTGACCGAACGCCAGTTCGAGATCGACGCCGCGGCGCTGGAAGGCCGCACCGACCCGGACGCGGCGGGCGCCGCGCGCAGCGCGCTGGCGGACGCCGCGATCGGCGCGCTGCTGCCGCGGATCGCCGGCGAATTCGCGAAGCGCCACGGAAAGGTGCCGGGCGGCGCGCTCGGCGTCGTGGCGCTCGGCAAGCTCGGCGGGCGGGACATGCTGCCGGCCTCCGACCTCGACCTGATCCTCGTCTACGACCACGAGGAGGACGCGCAGGAGAGCACCGGCGGGCAGAAGGCGCTGCCGCCCTCGGTCTATTTCTCGCGCCTGGCGAACCAGGTGGTGGGCGCGCTGACCGCGCCGGGGGCGGAGGGGAAGCTCTACGAGGTGGACATGCGGCTGCGTCCCTCGGGGTCGAAGGGGCCGGTCGCCGTCTCGCTCTCCGCCTTCCGCCGCTACCACGAGGAGAGCGCCTGGACCTGGGAGCGGATGGCGCTGACCCGCGCGCGCTTCGTCGCCGGCGCGCCGGCGCTGAAGCGGCGGGTGGAAGGCGCGATCCGCGCGGCGCAGACCCGCGCGGCGGACCCGGCGGCGGTGCTGGCCGATGCGGCGGCGATGCGCGGGCGGATGCTGCGCGACCTGGCGGCGGACGGCCCCTGGGACGTGAAGCTGATGCCCGGCGGGCTGGTGGAGGTGGAGTTCATCGCCCAGGCGCTGCAGGTCGCCCATGCCCATGGGCGGCCCGCCATCCTCTCCCCCACCACGCGCCTCGCCCTCGCGGCGCTGGCGAAGGCCGGGCTGCTCGACGCGGAGGAGGCGGAAGGGCTGATCGCGGCGGAACGGCTCTGGCGCGGCATCCTCGCCCATCTCCGCCTGACCGTCGGCCGCTGGCGGGAGGAGGCATTGCCCGAGCCGGTGGCGGCCGCGCTGCTGACCGCCGTCGCGCCGCTGCTGCCGGGCGGCGTGGTTGACCAGGCGGGACTTCGCGCACAGATGCGCGAGGCCGCGGCGCGGGTCAGGGCCAGCTTCCTGCGCCGGATCGGCAGGCTCGACGAAAGCTGAGACCGGGGGACCACCATCCGATGCCGACTGCGAAGACGCCCGCGGCCGGGGCCGCGCCGCAACCCGCCCTGCCGCCCGCGGGCCCAGGGGTGGGCGATCCCGCGCCCGCCTTCTCGATGCCCGCCTCGGGCGGCCGCACGGTCAGCTCCGCCGATCTCGCGGGGGTGCCCTACCTTCTCTACTTCTACCCGAAGGCCGACACGCCCGGCTGCACGAAGCAGGCCTGCGGCATCCAGGAGGCCCTGCCCCAGCTCGGGGCGCTGAAGCTCACGGTGATCGGCGTCTCGCCCGACCCGCTGAAGCCGATCGAGAAGTTCGCCGCCAAATACGGCCTTGCCTTCCCGCTCGCCTCCGACGAGGACCACAAGGTGGCCGAGGCCTATGGCACCTGGGTCGAGAAAAGCATGTACGGCAGGACCTACATGGGCATGGAGCGGTCGAGCTTCCTCGTCGGCGCCGATGGCCGGGTGAAGGCGGTCTGGCGCAAGGTGAAGCCGGAAGCGCATGCGGCGCAGGTGATCGAGGCCGCGAAGGGGCTCTGATGTCGGCACCGGGCGTGGCGGGGGAGGACGGCCTCCTGCCGGAGGAGACGGCGCTCTGGGCCGTGCGGATGCTGCTGGGGCGGGAGCCGGCCGGGCCGGCCGAGCTGCTGCGCCTGCGCGCCCTGCCCACGCTCGACGCGCTGCGCCAGGCGCTGGCGGAGACGGCGGAATTCGATGCGCTGGCCGACCGCCGCGCCGGCCGCGGCCCGCGCTACGCCGTGCCGCCGGTGATGCTCCGGCCGCCGGTGAACGAGGGCCTGCCCTGGCGCTTCGCCCCGCCTACGCTGGAACACCCGGTCAGCCAGCTCTGCACCTCCGCCCAGTTCGCCGAACCGGCCTTCCACGAGATCGCGGAGGCGATGGCGCTGGACCGCGTGGCGCATCGCGGCATCTGGGAGCCGGTCTACATCGTCAGCGTGTTGGCGACCGAGGGGATGGTCGCGCCGGGGAAGCGCGCCATCGGCTTCGGCTGCGGCCGCGAACGCATCCCCGCCGTCCTCGCCTCCCGCGGGGTGACGGTGCTGGCGAGCGACCTGGCGGGGCCGGAGCCGGCCGAACGGCTGGACGGGCTGTTCGACCCCCGCGTGATCCACCGGGAGGATTTCGACCGGCTGGTCAGCTTCTACCCCATCGACGCGAACGACCTGCCCGCCGGGATCGAGGGGCAGTTCGACTGTCTCTGGTCCGCCTCCCTCCTCCAGCAGGCGGGCTCCATCCGCCGTGCGCAGGACTTCGTGGAGCGCGCGATGGCGGCGCTGCGGCCCGGCGGGATCGCGGTGCACACGATGGAGTTCAACCTGACCTCGAACGAGGACACGCCCGATGGCGGCGGCGTCTCGGTGCTGCGCCGGCGCGATGTGGAGGCGCTGGCCAGCCGGCTGCAGGCGCAAGGCCACGAGGTCCTGCCCCTGAACCTGCATCCCGGCCACGACCCCGAGGACGAGGCGATCGACCTTCCGCCCTACGGGCTGCCGCACCTGAAGCTGTTCGTCGGGCGGCATGTCGCGACGTCCTTCGGCCTGGCCGTACGCGCGAAGGGCTGAACGCCGCGCGGGCCGGGCGCCACAACCCTGCCCCGCGCCGGGAATGGTTGAGCGGCGGCGGCCCGGGATGGGATGCTGCGGCGCAGGATCGCTGGAGAACGTCATGACGGACCGCCACCTTCGCGTCGCCGCGGGCACGCTGCTCGTCACCGCCGTCCTCTGCGCCGCGCTGGCCATGGGACTGCGGCAGTCCTTCGGGCTGTTCCTCGCGCCGATGACGACGGCGCATGCCTGGTCGGCCTCGGGCTTCGCCTTCGCCATCGCGCTGCAGGTGCTGCTGAACGGCGTCTTCTCCCCGGTCGCGGGCCAGCTGGCGGACCGCTTCGGCGGGCGGGCGGTGGTGGCGGGGGGCGCGCTGCTCTATGCCGCGGGCATCCTCGGCATGGCGCTGTCCGAGGGGCTGGCGCTGTTCACCTTCTTCGCCGGGCTGGTGATGGGGGCGGCGGTGTCGGCGGCGGGGATGCCGGTCATCATCGCGTCCCTCACCCGGCTGCTGCCGGCCGAACAGCGTGGGCGCGCGGTCGGGCTCGGCACCGCCGGGTCGTCCTTCGGGCAGTTCCTGGTGGTGCCGGCGGCCGGATTCGGCATCGCCGGGCTGGGGTGGGAGACGACGCTGGTGCTGATGGCCGGCGTCGCGCTGCTGATGATCCCGCTGGCCTGGCCGCTGGCCGACCGGCCCGCGCCGAAGGTTGCCGCCCAGTCCGAGGAGACGGCCGGGCAGGCGCTGTCGCGCGCCTTCCGGACGCCGACCTTCTGGTTCCTGTTCTTCGGATTCTTCGTCTGCGGGCTGCATGTCTCCTTCCTGACCGTCCACCTGCCGGGCTTCGTGCATTCCTGCGGCCTGCCGGTGGCCGTGGGCGCGGGCGCGATCGGGCTGATCGGACTGTTCAACGTGATCGGCTCGCTCGGCGCGGGGGAGATCAGCCAGCGTTGGCGGCGGCGGGAACTGCTCGTCCTCATCTACGCCGCGCGCGGCGTGCTGATGGCCGGCTTCATGGCCGTGCCGAAGACGACGGAGACGGTGCTGGTCTTCTCCGCCCTGATGGGGCTGCTGTGGCTGTCCACCGTGCCGCCGACGGTGGCGCTGGTGGCGCGCAACTTCGGCACGCGCTGGCTGGCGACCCTGTTCGGGCTGGTCTTCCTCGGCCACCAGATCGGCGGTTTCACCGGCGCCTGGCTCGGCGGGCTGATCCTGGACGCGACCGGCAGCTACGACCTGATGTGGAGCATCGGCATCGCCGCCGCCGCCTTCGCGGCCCTGGTGCACCTTCCCGTGAAGGACCCGGCGCCGCGGCCGGCGGCCGTGCCGGCCTGAGGCGCCGGGCCTCTCCCCCGCTTGCGGGAAGGGGTGCGGTGGGGGCATCGTCCGCCCGTGACCCGGCGGCGGACGGAGCAGGACCGCGCCACGAAGGAGTGACGGGATGCGGCGATGGATGCTGGTGGCGGCGACGGCCCTTGCGCTCGGCGGCAGCGCCGGCGCGCAGCCCGGTGGCGAGCCTCCGCATGCCTGGGTGTTCGGGTCCTGGACGGGGGGCATGTACCCGCCGACCGACACCTCCGGCCCGCGCTGCACGGGGCAGCCCACGGTGATCTTCACGCGCGACGTGGTGCTGCGCGCGCCGACGCTCGACGTCGCCTATCGCCAGCGGCTGATCGAGACGGTCGCCGCCTCGGGCGACTCGCTGGAATTCCGCCTGCTGCCGGTGCCGCCGCAGAACACCCCGCTCGGCCCCCGCATCGCGCCGGACGCTGCCTTCGGCTGCCCCGGCGGCCCCAACACGCTGCGGGTCGAGCGGCGCGGGCCGAACGAGATCGTCTTCCCCGACTGCGCCGACTTCCCCTCTCCCCTGCAACGCTGCGTGGGCAACTGAGCCGGTGCGCGTCGCGCTGATCCACGCGCTGCGGCACTCCCCGCCGCCGATCGAGGCTGCCTTCCGCGCCGAATGGCCGGGCGCTTCGCTGATGAACCTGCTCGACGACAGCCTCTCGGCCGACCTCGCGCGCGAAGGGCGGCTGACGGAGGCGATGACGGCGCGCTTCCTGACGCTGGCGCGCTATGCGGCCGGGACCGGCGCGCGGGGCATCCTGTTCTCCTGTTCCGCCTTCGGCCCCTGCATCGAGGCCTGCGCGGCGGACCTCGCCCCCCTGCCCGTGCTGAAGCCGAACGAGGCGGCGATCGAGGAGGCGGTGGCGGCCGGCCGGCGCATCGGCCTGCTGGCGACCTTCCCCGGCACCCTCGCTTCCATGCCGGCCGAATTCCCGCCGGGGGTGGAGGTGGTGCCCTGCCTGGCGGAAGGCGCGCTCGCCGCGCTCGATGCCGGGGATGCCGCCGCGCATGACCGGCTGGCGGCGGAGGCCGCGGCCGCGTTGCGCGGCCGCTGCGACGTGGTGCTGCTGGGCCAGTTCAGCCTGGCCCGCGCCGCCCCCAGGGTGAGCGCCGCCACGGGCTTGCCGGTGGTGACGACGCCGGGCTCGGCGGTGCGGAAGCTGAAGTCGCTGCTGGCGGGATAGGCGGGTTTCCCGAAGCGGTGGCGCCGGGCGCGGCATCCATCGGCGGGGGCGGAGGTGCGGCTGCGTCGGGGTCGCGTCCGGCGCGCCGCGCCGCCTCGCGCAGCGCCTGGTTCCGCATGAAGGCCGGGTCGTCGGTGCGGGCGAAGGCGGCCATGGCGTCGAGCCTTTCCTCGATCGCTCCCCTCGGGCCGGGCTCCGCCGCGGGCGGCTCGGGCGCCGCCGGCGCGTCCCCGGCGATCTCCGGCAGGGGGCCGGGGTCCCGGCCCCCGGCGTAGCGCACCAGTGCCTCGACCCTCGCCTCGATCGGGGGATGGGTGGCGAACCAGCCCACCCCGCCGGACAGCTTCGCGTCATGCAGGAACAGCGCTCGCACCTGGTCCGGCACATCCGACAGGCCCGGCCGCTGCGCGACCTTCCGCAGCGCGGAGATCATCGCATCCGGGTCGGCGGTCAGCTCCACCGCCCCGGCATCGGCCAGGTATTCGCGGTTGCGCGACAGCGCCATCCGCAGCACCAGCGCCAGCACATGCGCCAGGACCGCGATGACGATGGCGATGGCCACCAGCGCGACGACCACCCCCGCCCCGCCCCCGCCTTCCCGCCGCCCGGATGACGAGGAGGAGGAACGCGACGAGGACCGCGTGGACCGCCCGCCCCCCGCGGCGCGGGAGGCGTGGAAGAAAACCCGCAGCACCCGCCAGACATTGTCCGTCACCAAGGTGATGACGCCCACGAACACCGCCGCGACGACGCCGAGCCGCGCATCCCCGTTGCGGACATGCGCCAGCTCGTGCCCGATCACCGCCCGCAGCTCGCGGTCGTCGAGCGCGTCGAGCAGCCCGCGCGTCACCGTCACCCCCGCCTTCGCGCGCGTGAGGCCGGAGGCGAAGGCGTTGCGCGCCTCGTCCTCGATCACCGCGAGACGCGGCATCGCCATGCCGCGGCTGATGCAGAGTTCCTCCGTCAGGTGCCACAGCCGCGGCTCATCGCGCGGGTCCGCCACGCGCCGCGCCCCCGTCACCAGGTCGAGGATGGGGTTGTGCGCGAACCAGGCGATGGCGAACCAGACGGCCGCCAGCAGCAGCGCCAGCGGGATGATGGCGGGCAGCAGCCGCGCGGCCCGCGCCAGCCCCTCCGCCACCGTCGGTGCGTCGGACGCCACCAGCAGCAGCGCGACGGCGTAGCCCATCATCGCCAGCAGCACCGGGAAGCCCGCCAGCAGCAGCGCCGACCGCAGCGCGGTGTTCCAGGCATGGGTGCGGAGCCCGGTGGCGGGCAGCATGGCTCAGCGCCGCGTCATACGATCGGTCGAATGCTTCGACCGATCGTATGCCTTTGCCGGACCCTCAGGCGCCGGGCGCCGGCATTCGACGGCCTGGCTCGCCGCACTTGCGGCGGCGGCCGTTCGGCCGCTCGGCCCACACCGTGGGCCGCATGGGTCGGTCAATTCCACTGGGCGTATCAGAACTTCACCTGCGGCGCGGACTGCACCGCGGCGCGGTCCGCCGCGTCCAGCTCGAAGAAGCCGCGCTGGGCGAAGCCGAGCGGGCCGGCGATGAAGACCGCCGGCACGGACTGGATCGCGGCGTTGAACTCCGCCACCGCGTTGTTGAAGAAGCGCCGCGCCGCGGCGATCTTCGTCTCCAGCGCCGACAGCTCCCCCTGGAGCGAGAGGAAGTTCGCGTTGGCCTTCAGGTCCGGATAGGCCTCGCTCAGCGCGAACAGGCGCGACAGCGCGCCGGAGAGCTGGCCTTCGGCCGCCGCCGCCGCTTCCGGCCCCTGCGCGCCCACCGCCGCGTTGCGCGCCTTCACGACGGCGTCGAGCGTCCCGCGCTCATGCCCCGCATAGCCCTTCACCGTCTCGACCAGGTTGGGCACCAGGTCGTGGCGCTGCTTCAGCTGCACCTCGATGTCGGACCAGGCCTGCCCCACCGTCTGCCGCAGCGCCACCATGCGGTTGTAGATCACCACCAGCCACAGCAGCACCAGCACGACGATGCCGAGGACGACCCATTCCATGCGCGCGGCTCCCCATTCGCGACGCTACGCTACGCCGGTTCGCTCCCGTTCGGAAAGGATCGCATCCGCCCGCCGGAAGGCGTCCGCCATGCGCGGGCCGGGCATGGCGCCGCTGAACAGCAGGTGGCGGTCCATCAGGAAGGAGGGCACGCCGGTGATGCCGCCGCGCCGCGCGGCCATGTCCTCGGCCAGCACCGCGTCGCGTCCCTCGTCGCCGGCCAGCATCGCGGCCATCCCCGGCAGGCCCGCGCCGGCCGCCACCTCGTCCAGCGTCGCGGCGTCGCCGATGTCGCGCCCCTGCTGGAAATAGGCGCGGAACAGCGCCTCCGCCACGGCGTGCTGCACGCCCGCCGCCTCCGCCGCGCGGATCACGCGATGCGCCGCCACCGTGTTCGGCGTGCGCCGCATCAGGTCGTGGCGGAAGGAAAGCCCGGCGGCGCGCCCGGCCTCCGCCACCTGCGCATCCAGCTCGCGCGAGCGGTCGAGGGAGCCGAACTTGGCGGCGCGGTAGGCGTCGCGCTCCACCCCTTCCTCCGGCATGTCGGGGTTCAGC
Source organism: Falsiroseomonas sp. CW058 (assembly GCF_050563535.1). Taxonomy (NCBI): domain Bacteria; kingdom Pseudomonadati; phylum Pseudomonadota; class Alphaproteobacteria; order Acetobacterales; family Roseomonadaceae; genus Falsiroseomonas; species Falsiroseomonas sp. CW058. Next base: position 318,291 of record NZ_JBNXUO010000001.1, on the reverse strand, counting down.
TGGAAGGGCCGCCAGCGGACCGCGAAGTCCAGCCCCTCCGCGCGCAGCTCCGCCAGCGCGGCGTCGAGATGCGCCTTGCCGATCCAGCACCACGGGCAGATCGCGTCCGAGATCACGTCGATCCTTCGCATCCTCACCCCTCCCGCCCCACGCCGGCCAGCCGTGCCGGCACCTGCGCCAGCACATCCTCCCCCGCATTGGCGAAGGCAAGCCGCAGGTGGCGGTCCTGGCCCGGGCCGAAGAAGGGGCCGGGCAGCGTCATCAGTCCCTGCCCCGCAGCCAGCGCCTCGGCCGCCGCCACCGCATCCGGCGCGCCATCCGGCAGGCGGAGATAGGCGAAGTAGGTGCCGATGGCATCGAGCCTCCATCCCGCCAGCCGACCGACCGCCCCGCGGAAGAAGGCGGCGCGGGCGGCCATCAGCGCGCGGTTGCCGGCCCGCCAGTCCGCAAGCGCCGGGATGGCCCAGGCCAGCGCCGCCTGGGCGGGCCGCGGCGGGCAGATCTGCAGCGTGTCGAAGGCCTTCTCCAGCGCCGCCATCGCCACCGGCCCGGCGGCGATGGCGCCGATGCGGTGGCCGGGCACGCAATAGGCCTTGGAGAAGGAATAGAGATGGACCAGCACGTCGCCCCAGCCGGGGTCGCCGAACAAGCCGTGCGGGGGGATCGACGCCGGGTCGAGGAAGTCGCGATAGGTCTCGTCCAGCACCAGCCAGGCGCCGTGGCGGCGGCACAGCTCCGCGACCTCGTGGATCAGGGCGGGCGGGTAGACCGCGCCGGTCGGGTTGTTCGGGCTCACCAGCACCACGGCGCGGGGCCGGTGTTCGGCCATCAGGGCGGCGATGCGGGCGGGGTCCGGGACGAAGCCGTCCTCCGGGCGCGTCGGCAGCGGGACGGCGCGCACCCCCTGCATGGCCATCGCCATCTCGTGGTTGAAATACCAGGGTGTCGGCAGCAGCACCGCCTCGCCCTCCGCCGCCAGCACTGACACCACCATGGCGAAGGCCAGGTTGCAGCCCGCGGTGATGGCGACCCCCGCGGCGCCGACCGGCGCGCCGTAGAAGGCGGAGATGTCGGCCGCCAGCGCCTCCCTCAGCGGCGCGTCGCCGGCGATGGGGCCATAGCCCGAACAGGCGGCGCTGCCCGCGGCCGCGGCAAGGCGCGCCAGCAGTTCGGGCGGCGGGGGATAGCCGGGGACCGCCTGCGTCAGGTCCAGCGCCGGGCCCGCCTGCCCGGCATAGCGCGCCGCCCAGGCCCGCGCCGCCGGGATGGGGGGTGCTGCGGTGCGGCGGATGCGGGACGACAGGGCGGGGGCGGTCATGCGGGCGCGTTCTCCTCGGGCTCCATCGTCGCGCGCTTCGTGTGGTGCAGCCAGTGGTGCCAGAGCAGCCGCGCCGCCACGGCGCGGAAGGGCTGCCAGGCCTCGGCCGCCGCCGCCAGCGCCTTCGCATCCGGCCGCGCCGGCAGGCCGGCCAGGTGCCCGAGCGCCGCCTGCAGCGCCAGATCGCCTGCGGGGAAGACATCAGGCCGCCCGTGGCCGAACAGCAGGTGGACCTCCGCTGTCCAGCGGCCGATGCCCTTCACCGTGCAGAGATGCGCGATCGCCTCCTCGTCTCCCATGGCGTCGAGCGCGTCGAGCCGCAGCCGGCCTTCCAGGATCGCCGCCGCCAGCGCCCGCGCATGCGCCACCTTGGGCCGCGACAGCCCCCCCTCGATGCCGAGCCGCGCGGGGTCGAGCGCGAGCAGCCCTTCCGGCGTCGTCGCACCCGGCAGGGCCGCAAGCCGCCGCCAGACCGCGCCCGCCGCCTCGTTCGAGATCATCTGCCCGCAGATCGCCCGCAGCAGCCCCGGGAAGCCCCGCGCGCGGGGTTGCCAGGGCAGCGGGCCGGCACGGGTCTCGATCCCGGCCAGCCGCGGGTCGCGTAACACGAGCACGGCGACCGCCGCGCGGGCCCAGCCGGGCGCATGGGGAAAGGGGGGCGGCGGGGATGAAGTCGGGGGGCACATCCCCGCCGCCAGTACACGACGCCGGCCCCGGGCAGGAGAGGGGGGAGGGACCGCGGCGGGGGAAGTCTGCCGCGGCGGGGCCGGCGTCCTGACACGGTGAAGGATGGGGCGCGCAGGTAACGCGCCGAAGCCCCCATGCGTGAGCAAGTGCAACAGGCTGTTGCAGCCTCGCCCGGCGTCACACGCCGCAACATGCGCCGCGCCAAAGCGGCCGGCGCCGCGCTATGTTTCCGCCATGGAGAACGCCGCGCCCCACATCCTCGTCGTCGACGACGACCGGGAGATCCGCGAACTGCTCGGGAAGTTCCTGGAGAAGCAGTCCTTCCGCGTGACCGCGGCGCGCGACGCGCGTGAGGCGCGGAAGCTCTGGCCGCTCGGCCGCTACCACCTGGTGGTGCTGGACCTGATGATGCCGGGCGAATCGGGCCTCGACCTCGCCCGCTGGCTGCGCGGCCAGTCGGAGGTGCCGATCGTCATGCTGACCGCGATGGGCGAGGAGACGGACCGCATCGTCGGGCTGGAACTCGGCGCCGACGACTACGTGGCCAAGCCCTTCAACCCGCGCGAATTGCTGGCCCGCATCCGCGCCGTGCTGCGCCGCGCCAGCGCCGACAGCTCCACCGGCGCCGGCAAGGAACCGCCGGCCAAGGCGATCCGCTTCGCCGGCTGGGTGCTGGAACCGGCGCGCCGCCGCCTGCTGAACCCGCAGGGGGTGGAAGTGCCGCTGACCGGCGGCGAATACGAATTGCTGATGGTGCTGGTGGAACGCGCGAACCGCGTGCTGACGCGCGACATGCTGATGGACCTGCTGCGCGGCCGTCAGGCCGGGCCCTTCGACCGCGCCATCGACGTCGCCGTCAGCCGGCTTCGGCGCAAGCTGGAGGATGACGGGCGCAACCCGCAGGTCATCAAGACCGTGCGCGGCGGCGGCTACGTGCTGGCGGCGACGGTGGAACGCGGGTGAACGCCGCCGGCCGCCCGGCGCCGGCGGCACCCCCGCCGCGGCAGCGCCGCTGGTCCCGCCTGTTCCCCCGCTCGCTCGCCGGGCGGACGGCGCTGGTGCTGCTGCTGGGCCTGGTGCTGGTGCAGGTGGCGGGGCTGACCATCCACGCCCTGGACCGCATGGACCTGCAGCGTTTCCAGCAGGCACGCGACATCTCGCAGCGGTCCTTCGCGGTGTGGCGCACGCTGCTGGTCACCCCGCCGGACCGGCGCGCCGCCGTCGCCGCCGATTTCGACCTGCCGCCGGGCCTGCGCGCCGCGGTGGAGGAGGAGCCGGCCGCCCGGGTCGGCTACCCGCCCCCGCCGCAGCCCCTGGTGCGGCTGTTCCGCCTGGAAGGGCTGATGAACGGCCCGCCCCGGCTCCGCCCGAGGGAGGTCATCGTCTCCGGCGCGCACCGCCCGGGCGTCATGCTGATGAGCGTGCGCTTCCACGAAGGGCACTGGCTGAATCTCCGCATCGAATTGCCGCCGCCGCGGCCGTGGCATTCCGAGACCTTCCTGATCGCCTTCGTGCTGATGACGCTGGCGGCCGCCGCGCTCACGCTCTGGGCCGTGCGCCGCCTCACGCGGCCGGTCACGGACCTGGCGGCGGCGGCGGACCGGCTCGGCCGCGACGTGAACGCCCCTCCCCTGCCCGAGAAGGGCCCGGCCGAGGTCGCCACCGCCGCCCGCGCCTTCAACACCATGGCCGAGCGCATCCGCCGCTTCGTCGGCGACCGCACGCAGATGCTCGCCGCCATCGGCCACGACCTGAAGACGCCGATCACCCGGCTGCGGCTCCGCGCCGAGTTCCTGGAGGATGACGAGCAGCGGCGGAAGATGCTCTCCGACCTCGACGAGATGGAGGCGATGATCGCGGCGACGCTCGCCTTCGCGCGCGACGACGCGGCGGCCGAGCCTTCGGTGCCGCTCGACCTCGCCTCGCTCTGCCGCACCGTGCTGGACGAGGCGGCGGATGCGCGCCCGGACGAGGCGGACAGGATCACCTATGCCGGGCCGGAGCACCTGACCGTCGCCGCGCGGCCGGTCGCGCTGAAGCGCGCGCTGGCCAACCTGGTGGGGAACGCGATGGCCTATGGCGGCGCGGCGCGGCTGGCGCTGGCCCCGCCCGCGGGCGGGGCCGCGCGGATCGTCATCGAGGATGACGGCCCGGGCATGCCGGAATCGGAGCTGGAAGCGGTGTTCCAGCCCTTCCGCCGGCTTGAGGCCAGCCGCAACCGCGAGACGGGCGGCACCGGGCTCGGCCTGACCATCGCGCGCAACATCTTCCGCGCCCATGGCGGCGACGTGGTGCTGCGCAACCGGCCGCAGGGCGGGCTGGCCGCGGTGGCGACGCTGCCGGTCTGATCCCGCCGGGGCGCGGTTTCCCGAACCCTCCGTGGCGGGGCCGGTACGGGTCCCGAACGGCACATCGAATGATCGTGTACGCCGCGGAAATTGACAGTTGCCGCACCGGCCGGCCTTCAATCCCCAACCATGCCCCAGTACCGCCTTCGTCCACTTCAACCCGAGCCGCGGGGCATGTCCGGCCTGCCCCACAGGACCCGCCCCCCCGCCCGGACCGCGAAGCCGGACCCCGGCGCATGACCACCGGATTCCCGGTCGCGGCCGGCGCGATGGCCGACGGCATCCGCGGCTTCGACTGGGGCTCCACCACGCTCGGCCCGGTCGGGCGATGGCCGCAGAGCCTGCGGACGGTGCTGGAACTGATGCTGGCGGCACGGCAGCCGGTCTATGTCGCCTGGGGGCCGGACCTGGTGTCGCTCTACAACGACGCCTATGTGCCGATCCTCGGCAGCAAGCATCCCGGCGCCATCGGGCAGCCCTTCGCCCGCCTCTTCGCCGAGATCTGGGACGAGTACCGCCCGCTGGTCGAGGCGGTGATGGCCGGCGAATCCCTGCACTATGTCGACCGCCCGGTCGCGCTGGGCGGCCGTCCGGGGCGGCCGGTCGGCTGGTTCACCTTCTCCCTCACGCCGCTGCGCGACGAGGAGGGGCGGATCGCCGGGTTCTTCTGCGCGGCGACCGAGACGACCGCGAAGGTCCGCGCCGAGCGCGCCCTGCGGGAGAGGCACGACGTCGCGCTGCGGGAGAGCGAGGCGAAATACCGCGCGCTGTTCGAGTCGATCGATTCCGGCTTCTGCATCATCGAGATGATCTTCGACGCCGCGGACCGGCCGCGGGACTATCGCTTCCTCGAGGTGAACCCCGCCTTCGAACGCCAGACCGGCCTGCGCGACGCCATCGGCCGCACGGTGTGCGACCTCGTGCCGGGGCACGAGGCGCATTGGTTCGACACCTATGGCCGCGTCGCCCTGACCGGCGAGCCGGTCCGCTTCGAGAACCGGGCGGCGGGCCTCGACGGGCGGTGGTACGACGTCTTCGCCTTCCGCATCGGCCGGCCGGAGCAGCGGCAGGTGGCGGTGCTGTTCAACGACATCACCGCCCGCCGCCGCGGCGAGGAACGCCTGCGCGAGCGGGAGGAGCGCCTGCGCCTGATCGTCGAGGCCGCGCGGGACTACGCCATCCTCACCACCGACCCCGACGGCCGGATCGACGGCTGGCTGCCGGGCGCCGCGCATGTCTTCGGCTGGACCGAGGAGGAGGCGGTCGGCATGCCGGTGGACGCGACCTTCACGCCCGAGGACCGCGACGCCGGCGTGCCCGCGCGGGAACGCGAGACGGCCGTGCGGGAAGGGTCCGCCCCCAACGTGCGCTGGCACCTGCGGAAGGACGGATCGCGCGTCTTCATCGAAGGCCGCTCCGTCGCGCTGCGCGACCCCGATGGCGGGCTGCGCGGCTTCCTGAAGATCGGCCAGGACGTCACCGCCCGCCGCGCGGCGGAGGAGAGGCAGGCGCTGCTGGCGCGGGAAGTGGACCACCGTGCGAAGAACGCGCTTGCCGTGGTGGGCGCCGCGCTGCGGCTGACCAAGGCGCCGGACCTGCCGAGCTACGTGCGCGCGATCGAGGGGCGGATCGGCGCGCTGGCGCGGGCGCAGACGCTGCTGGCGAACGACCGCTGGGCGGGGGCGGACCTGCGTGGCCTGCTGCGCGGCGAACTCGCGGCTTTCCTCGATCCGGACCAGGCCGGCGGCCCGCAGGTGGCGCTGCTGGGGCCGCCGGTCGCGCTGCCGGCCGGCGCCGCGCAGCCGCTCGGCATCGCGGTGCATGAGCTGGCGACGAACGCGGTGAAATACGGCGCCCTCTCCTCCCCCGCCGGCCGCGTCGCGGTGACCTGGTCGCGCGAAGGGCAGCCGGGGACGCTGCGCCTGCGCTGGGCGGAAGCGGGCGGCCCGCAGGTGTCCGGCCCGCCGCAGCGGCGCGGCTTCGGGTCCCGCGTGCTGGACGGCACGGTGCGGGGCCAGCTCGGCGGCTCCGTGACGCTCGCCTGGGGGGTCGAGGGGCTGGTCTGCGACCTTGTCGTGCCGCTCGACAGGGCCGCGGAAGCCGCGGACGGCGCGGGACAGCTGGGCTGAGCGCGCCGGCGCACTCCTATTCCGCGCGCCCCTGCGTGCCTACTCCGCGCGCCCCTGCGTGCCTACTCCGCGCGCCCCTGCGTGCCTATTCCGCGCGCCCCTGCGTGCCTATTCCGCGCGCCCCTGCGTGCCTATTCCGCGCGCCCCTGCGTGCCTATTCCGCGCGCCCCTGCGTGCCTATTCCGCGCGCCCCTGCGCGACGAACCTCTCAAGCCAATGGATGGTGTAGTCCCCCGCCTGGAACTCGGGGTCGGCGACGATGCGCTGGTGCAGCGGCAGCGTTGTGCGGATGCCGCTGACCACCATCTCCGCCAGCGCCCGCTTCAGCCGCGCGATCGCCTCGGCCCGGGTGCGGCCGTGCACCACCAGCTTCGCCACCAGGCTGTCATAGTGCGGCGGCACGACGTAGCCGGAGTAGAGCGCGCTGTCGACGCGCACGCCGAGCCCGCCGGGCGCGTGGTACATGTCCACCCGCCCCGGGCTCGGCGCGAAGCTCTCCGGGTCCTCGGCGGTGATGCGGCATTCGATCGCGTGGCCGGAGAAGCGGATCTCCTCCTGCGTGTAGCCCAGCCTTTCGCCCGCCGCGACGCGCAGCTGTTCCTTCACCAAGTCCACGTTGCAGACCATCTCGGTCACCGGATGCTCGACCTGCAGGCGGGTGTTCATCTCGATGAAGGCGAACTGCCCGTCCTGCCACAGGAACTCCAGCGTGCCGGCATTGCGGTAGCCGAGGCCGCGCAGCGCCTGCGTGACCTGCGCGCCGAGCGCGTCGCGCTCGGCGCCGGTCAGCACCGGGCTGCCCGCCTCCTCCACCAGCTTCTGGTGGCGCCGCTGGAGCGAGCAGTCGCGTTCGCCGAAATGCACGACGTTGCCATGCGTGTCCGCCAGCACCTGCAGCTCGATGTGGCGCGGGCGGTCGAGGTACTTCTCCATGTAGACGCTGTCGTCGCCGAAGGCCGCCTTGGATTCGGTGCGCGCGACGCGATACGCCTCCTCCAGCTCATCGGCGCTGCGGGCGACCTTCATGCCGCGCCCGCCGCCGCCGGCGGCGGCCTTGATCAGCACCGGGTACATGATCTCCTCGGCGACCGCGCGCGCCTCCTCCAGCCCCGACAGCGCGCCGTCGGAGCCGGGGACGAGCGGCACGCCGAGGCGGCGCATCGCGTCCTTCGCCGCGATCTTGTCGCCCATCATGCGGATATGCGCCGGGCTCGGCCCGATGAAGGCGAGGCCGTGCGCCTCCACCATCTCGGCGAAGTTCGCGTTCTCCGACAGGAAGCCGTAGCCGGGGTGGATCGCGTCCGCGCCGGTGATCGCGGCGGCCGACAGGATCGCCGCCATGTTGAGGTAGCTGTCGCGGGCCGAGGGCGGGCCGATGCACACGCTCTCATCCGCCAGCCGCACATGCATCGCCGTGTTGTCGGCGGTGGAATGCACGGCCACGGTGCGGATGCCCATCTCCTGGCAGGCGCGGTGGACGCGCAGCGCGATCTCGCCGCGGTTGGCGATGAGCACCTTGCCGAACATGCTGCGCTTCGTCCTACTCGACGACCAGGAGGGGCTCGCCGTACTCGACCGGCGACCCGCTCTCGATCAGGATGCGCGTGACGGTGCCCGACTTCGGCGCGCGGATCTGGTTGAAGGTCTTCATCGCCTCGATCAGCAGCAGCGTCTGGCCCTGCGCGACGCGGCTGCCCACGGTGACGAAGGGCGCAGCCCCCGGCTCGGGCGCGAGATACGCGACCCCCACCATGGGCGAGGTGATGGTGCCGGGGTGGGCGGCATCGGGCGCGGCATCCGCCGCGGCGGGCGCGGCCACCGGCGCCGCGGCCGCGGCGGGGGCCGCCGCCGGCACCGTCGCCACCGCCTGCACCGTCACCTGCCGCGCGACGCGGATGCGGCTGTCCTTCTCGACCAGCTCGATCTCGGTCAGGTCTGTCTCCCGCAGGATCTTCGCGAGTTCGCGGATCGAGGCGGGGTCGAACTGCACGCCCGACATTCAGGTATTCCCTTCCTGTGCCAGCAGCTCGGCCATGGCGCGCAGCGCCAGCGCGTAGCCCTGGATGCCGAGTCCCGCGATCACGCCGGTCGCGACCTTGGAGACGTAGCTGAGATGCCGGAATTCCTCCCGGCGGTGGATGTTGCTGATGTGGACCTCGACCACCGGCAGGTCCACCGCCTTCAGCGCGTCCATCACCGCGATCGAGGTGTGGCTGTAGGCGGCGGGGTTGATGACGATGCCCGCCGCGCGGCCCCGGCATTCCTGGATCCAGGTCACCAGCTCGCCCTCGCCATTCGTCTGGCGGAAGTCGATGGCGAGGCCGAGCGCCTCCGCCGCCTCGGCGCAGAGCGCCTCGACGTCGTCGAGCGTGGCGGCCCCGTACAGCTCCGGCTGGCGGGTGCCGAGCATGTTGAGGTTCGGGCCGTTCAGCACGGCGATCAGCGGCGGGGTCACGAGGGGGGGGATCCCGGATCGGAGGGTGGGGGCGCCTAGCACGGGGGGGTTTCGCGCCGCAAGCACCCGTCCCCGCCGCAACCCCGCCCCGCCGGGCGGGCGGCTTGCCGCGGCCCCCCCCTCTCGCCATGTTCCGGCCATGACGGCCAGCATCCCCATCGAGGTCAACGGCGAACGGCGCGAGGTGCCCGAGGGCATCTCGGTGGCGGAGCTCCTTGCCCGCATCGGCCTGGCGGCGCCGAAGGTCGCGGTGGAGCGCAACCTGGAGATCGTGCCGCGCTCCGCCTGGGCGGCGACGCGGCTCGACGCGGGCGACCGGCTGGAGATCGTGCATTTCATCGGAGGGGGCTGACCCATGGACGGACTCGCGCTGGGGGACGATGCCTGGACCGTCGCCGGCCGCCGCTTCTCCTCCCGCCTCGTGGTGGGCACGGGGCGCTACAAGGACCTGGAGGAGACCGCCCGCGCCATCGAGGCGAGCGGGGCCGAGATGGTGACCGTCGCGGTGCGGCGGGTGAACCTGTCCGACGCATCGGCGCCGATGCTGCAGGACTACGTCCCCCCCACCCGCTACACCTACCTGCCGAACACCGCGGGCTGCCACACCGCGCAGGACGCCGTCCGCACGCTGCGCCTGGCGCGGGAGGCGGGGGGGTGGAACCTGGTGAAGCTCGAGGTGCTGGGCCCGCCGCCCTTCCTCTACCCCGACATGGCCGCGACGCTGGAAGCGGCGGAGGTGCTGATCAAGGACGGGTTCGAGGTGATGGTCTACTGCGCCGACGACCCGGTGGCGGCGAAGCGGCTGGAGGAGATGGGCTGCGTCGCCATCATGCCGCTCGGCGCGCCGATCGGCAGCGGGCTCGGGGTGGCGAATCCCTTCATGATCCGGGCCATCATCGCGCAGGCCAAGGTGCCGGTGCTGGTGGATGCGGGCATCGGCACGGCGTCCGATGCGGCGCTGGCGATGGAACTCGGCTGCGACGCGGTGCTGCTGAACTCCGCCATCGCCCATGCGAAGGACCCCGTGCGGATGGCGCGCGCGATGAAGCACGCGGTGCAGGCCGGGCGGGACGCCTTCCTGGCGGGGCGGATGCCCCGCAGCGCGGCGGCGGATGCCTCCTCCCCGATGGCGGGGCTGATCCGCTAGGGAGGGCGGGGCCGGTCAACCCTGGGGCGAACCGGTCGATTCGCCTGGAACAGGGCCCCTTCCCCGTATCCATCCCGGAACCCCGCGGCGGCTTCGGGGCGGTTTCCAGCCACTTAGCCGGGGCCAAAGAAAAAATCCGGCCCGAGGCCCATTTTCCGCTTTCGCACGCGACCACGCGGCCCTATATCGCCGCGCAGACGCAGTACGCACGTGCCTCTGGCCCCAGGCCCACGGAATCCCGCGCGCTTCCACGCGCCGAACTCAGGGATCACCGCGGCGCAAGGTTTACGCAACGACGTCAAGCGTTCCGGCAACCCGGCGGCTGACCCCGCCGGAGTCCACTTCGCTGGTTCGTTGGACCGTTTCGTCAACACTGGGGCCGCCGCCTGGATCGGGCGGTCTCCTGCTATGAAGGGGATGTGGCGCGATGAACCCGAAGATCGCCGCCTTCCTGCGCGACCACGCGCCGGCAACGCCGTGCCTCGTGCTCGATGTCGACACGGTGGAGGCGAATTACCGCCGCCTGCTGGCCGCGATGCCGCTTGCGCGCGTGTATTACGCCGTGAAGGCGAACCCGGCCGCCCCCATCCTCGACCGGCTGGTCGCGCTCGGCTCCTCCTTCGACGCTGCGTCGTGGGAGGAGGTGCAGGCCTGCCTCGCCGCCGGGGCCGCGCCCGCCACCATTTCCTTCGGCAACACGGTGAAGAAGGAAAGCGCCATCAAGGCCGCCTTCGACGCGGGCGTGACCATGTTCGCCTTCGACAGCGAGCCGGAGTTGCGCAAGCTCGCCCGCTCCGCCCCGGGGGCGCGCGTCTACTGCCGCATCCTGGTCGAGAACAAGGGCGCCGAATGGCCGCTCAGCCGCAAGTTCGGCTGCGAGGCCAAGATGGCGAAGGAGCTGATGCTGAAGGCGGCGGAATGGGGCCTCGACCCCTACGGCATCTCCTTCCATGTCGGCTCGCAGCAGACCAACACCGAGGCGTACCAGGCGGCGATCGCGCGCGCCGCGATGATCTTCACGGATCTCCGCGACGCCGGGCTGAACCTGCGGATGGTCAACCTCGGCGGCGGCTATCCGGTGCGCTACCGGCAGGAGGTCCCGGGCATCGACGATTTCGGCGCGGCCATCATGGGCGCGATGGCGGAGCATTTCGGCAACGCCCTGCCCGAGATCGTGGTCGAGCCCGGCCGCTTCCTCGTCGCCGATGCCGGCGTGGTGGAGGCCGAGGTCGTGCTCGTCTCCCGCAAGGGAGAGGACGACCCGGTGCGCTGGGTCTATCTCGACATCGGCCGCTTCGGCGGCCTTGCCGAGACGGAGGGCGAGTCGATCCGCTACGCCTTCCGCACGCCGCATGACGGCGGGGCGGAAGGCCCGGTGACCATCGCCGGCCCGACCTGCGACAGCGCCGACACGCTGTACGAGAAGTCGAACTACCGCCTGCCGGAGGCGCTCGACAGCGGCGACCGCGTGCAGCTGCTCAGCACCGGCGCCTATGTGACCACCTATGCCGCGCAGTCCTTCAACGGCTTCCGGCCGCTGGCGGAACACTACATCTGAGCGCGGCCGCCGGTCCTTCCCCGCCCGCGGGGACGGGACCGGCGGCCGGCCTGCGATAAGCCTTCCGGCGGGCCAGCCTGCCCGCCGTTTCTTTTCCGATGCATCCGGGCTATCCTGTCCCGATGGATGAGATCGACCGCAACCTCGTCATCGCGCTGCAGGAAAACGGCGCGGCGGGCCTTGCCGAACTTTCGAAGGCCGCCGGCCTCTCCGTCTCCGCGACGGCCGAGCGCGTGAAGCGGCTGGAGGAGCGGAACGTCATCCGCGGCTGGCGGATCGACCTGGACCCGGTGGCGGCGGGATGCCCGTTGCTGGCCTTCGTCTTCGTCGCGATGCGCCCCGGCCGCGACGACGCCGCCTTCCTCAAGGCCATGAAGCGGCAGGAGGCGGTGCTGGAATGCCACACCGTCACCGGCCCCTGGTGCTACCTCCTCAAGCTGCGCCTGCCCGACATCGCGGCGCTGGAGGGCTTCGTCTCGGACGAGATCCGCGCCCAGCCGGGTGTGGAACGCACCGAGACCATCCTCGCCCTGGCCAGCCCGAAGGAAACCGCGATCCTGCCGGTGGCCGAGGCGCAGGAGGAATAGCGGCGCGATCGTCCTGGGCGTGCGCGCCGCGGGCGGGCAGGCGAAGGCCGTGAATTGCCGGGCCGGCGCGCTCAGCCGCCCTCCACCTCGCCGCCGGCTTCCACCCAGTCCTTGAAGCCGCCGAGGTTCCGCACGTCGCGATATCCCATCTCCTGCAGCGTGCGGCCCGCCAGCGCGGAACGGCCGCCCGAGGCGCAGTAGACGATGATGGTCTTCGCCCGGTCGAAGGCCGCGTCATGCGTCGGGCTTTCCGGATCGGCGCGGAACTCCAGCAACCCGCGCGAGACGGCGAGCGCGCCCTTCGCCCTGCCCGAGGCCTGCACCTCCGCCGCGTCGCGCACATCGACCAGCAGCACCCGCGGGTCGCGCGCCATGGCCATCGCCTCCGCCGCGCCGATCCGCGGCACGGCGGCATTGGCCGCCGCCAGCATGTCCTTCACCGTGACCGTCATCCTGCCCTCTCCCATCCTGGCGGGGCGAGGCTAGCGCCGGGGCGCGGCGCGGAACAACGAAATGCTACGGCGCCTGCCGCACGCCCATCGCCAGCGTCCGCTCATCCGTCCGCGGCTCATGCGCCAGGCCGCGGCGCAGCGCCCAGACATTGTTGAGGTGCAGCAGGGGGATGACGGGGACGTTCTCGGCCGACCAGCGGACCAGCCCCGCGATCGCGCGCTCGCGCTCCGCATCGTCCATGATGACGGAGGCGCGCGCGATCATCGCGTCGAGTTCGGCGGAGGCGAAGCGGCGCTGGTTGGCCGAGCCGGTGCGGCGTTCGCGGTCGAAGCTCGCCAGCACGTTCTTCGGGAAGGACAGGCCCTCGCCCGTGGTGCTGCCCCAGCTTCCCATGCTCATCGCGAAGTCCTGCCGGGCGGCGCGGGCGGAGTAGGTGGTCCAGGGCAGCGCCTCCACCGCGGTCTGGACGCCGATGCGCGTCCACATCGCCGCGACCGCCTGCGCCAGCCGCGCATCGTTCGGGAAGCGGTCGTTCATGCTGTGCAGCGTCATGCGGAAGCCGTTGGGGAAGCCGGCCTCGGCCAGCAGCCGCCGCGCGCCGTCCGGGTCGAAGGCCGGCGGCGGGGTCGCGGCATCGTGGGACCACGCGCCGCGCGGCAGCCACTGCCCGGCGGGGGTGGCCAGCCCGTCCATCGCGCGTTCCGCCAGCACATCGCGGTTGATGGCGATGGTCAGGGCGCGGCGCACGCGGAGATCGAGGAAGGGGTTGGCGGGCAGCGGCCGGCCCTCGTTGTCGGTCACGAAGGGCAGGCTGCCGCTGCGGGAGAAGTCGGGGCCGACATGCACCAGCCGCAGCGACTGCACCTCGCTCACCACCACGCGCGGGTCCCGCCGCAGGCGGGGCAGGTCGTTCGGCGCCACTTGGTCGATCATGTCGACGTCGCCCGCCAGCAGCGCCGCGCTGCGCGCCGGGTCCGCCGCGACGAAGCGGTAGGAGACGCGGGCCCAGGGCTCCCGCCCGCCGGCATGGGCCTCGTTGCGGGCCAGCTCCGTCCGGTCGCCCGGCCGGTGGGAGACGACGCGGTACGGCCCGGTGCCGATGGCGGCGCGGCCGGCATTGTAGTCCTCCGTCGCCGCCCCTTCGCCCACATGGCGGGACACGACGAAGATGCTGGCGAGTTCGGCCAGCAGCACCGGGTTCGGCTCATGCGTCGCGACCCGCAGCGTGAAGGGATCGGGCGCATGGGCCGCCCGGACGCTGCGCAGCACCGCGCCGAAGCCGCCCGGGCTGTTCGGCACCGCCGGCGCGCGGCGCAGCGTGAACAGCACGTCCTCCGCCGTGAAGGGCCGGCCGTCATGCCACGTCACGTCGCGGCGCAGCGTGAATTCCCATTCCGTGTCGGAGACCAGCCGCCAGGACTCCGCCAGGTCCGGCACGATGCGGGACCGCGCGTCGCGCCCGACCAGGCGGCCGAAGACGTGCTCGGCGATGGCGTTGTTGGGAGAGGCGTTGAAGAAATGCGGGTCGAGCGAGGTGATCGACCCGCCGGTCGCGATGGTCAGCGTCTGGCCCGCTGCGGGGGCGGCGAGGAGGGCGGCCGCGGCGACGGCAAGGCGGAACGGGCGGCGCATCGCGCAGGGTCCCCCGGCTGGTGGCCGGGGGATGCTGGTCGGCGCCGGGCCGCGCGGTCAAGCGGCGCGTCCCGGCGCCGTGGCGGGCAGGCTCAGTTGGCGGCGGGCCTCGCGCTCATCGCCGTGGTGCGCTCGTCCATCCGCGGCTCATAGGTGACGCCGCGGCGCGTCGCCCAGAAGTTCACCAGCTGGAACAGCGGGATCATCGTCGTCTCGCGGTCCACCATGGCGACGGCCTCCATAAGCAGCCTCTCCCGCGCCGCGTCGTCGAGGGTCGCGGTCGCGCGCGCCGTCAGCGCATCGAGCTCCGCGCTGGAATGGCGCGAGTTGTTGGAGGCGCCGATCCGCCTGTCCCGGTCATAGGTGCCGAAGATGTTGACGAGCATGTAGCTCGCCTCGCCGGTCACGCTGGCCCAGCCGACCAGGCGCATGTTGAAGTCCTGCCGGGCGGCGCGGCTGGAATAGGCGGCCCAGGGCAGCGCATCGACGGCCGTGCGGACGCCGATGCGCGACCACATCTGCGCCACCGCCTGCGCGGTGCGCGAATCGTTCGGGTAACGGTCGTTCGGCGTCGTCAGCGTCATCCGGAAGCCGTTCGGGTAGCCGGCCTCGGCGAGCAGGCGGCGCGCGCCGTCCGGGTCCGGGCGTGGGGTGACGACCGCGGGGTTGTAGGAATAGGACCCCGGCGGCAGCCACTGGCCGGTCGGCCGCGCGGTGCCTTCCATCACGCGCTCGGACAGCGCCTCGCGGTCGATGGCGATGGACAGGGCGCGGCGCACGCGCGGGTCCTGGAAGGGGTTGCGCGGCAGGGGCCGCCCGTCATTGTCGCTGACGAAGACCGGGTTCTCGGTGCGGGAGTAGTCGGGCACCAGGTAGATCAGCCGAAGGCCCTGGATCTCGGACAGCTGGACGCGCGGGTTCTGCCGCAGCCGCGCAAGGTCGTTGGAAGGCACCTGGTCGATCACGTCGACATCGCCGGCCAGCAGCGCCGCGGTGCGGGACGCGTCATTGGCCATGAAGCGGTAGGAGACGCGCGCCCAGGGCTCGTCGCCGCGCCAGTGGCCGGGGTTGCGGGTGAACTCGGTCCGGTCGCCGGCCCGGTAGGAGCCGAGGCGATAGGGCCCGGTGCCGATAGCGGCGCGGCCGGAATTGTAGTCCTCGGTCGCCGCCCCTTCCCCGACATGGCGGGAGATGACCTGGACCGAGGCGAGTTCGACCGGCAGCAGCGGATGCGGGGCGGCGGTGTGGAAGCGGATGGTCAGCGGGTCGACGATCTCCACCCGCTCGATCGCGCGGACGAAGCCGCCGAAGCCGCCCGGGCTGTTCGGCACGTTCGGCGCGCGGGAAATGGTGAAGGCGACGTCGGCGGCGGTGAAGTCCCGCCCGTCATGCCACTTCACGCCCGGGCGCAGCTTGAATTCCCACATCGTCTCCGTCATCGCCCGCCAGCTTTCGGCCAGGGCGGGCTGGATGCGCGCCTGCGCGTCCTGCTCCACCAGCCGGTCGAACAGGTGCATGGTCAGGCTGATATTCGGCGACGCGTTGTAGAAATGCGGGTCGAGCGAGGTGGGCGACCCGCCGATCCCGATGGTGAGGTTCTGCGCCCCGGCCGGGGCGGCGCCGAGGACGAGCGCCGCGAGCAGCGCGTGCCGGAGGGGGACGTGGCGGGCGGTCATGCCGGGTTTCCTTGCCTGTCTGTGCCGTGGCGCGCCGGATTGCCCGAAGCGCCTGCACGCCGCAAGGCACCCGGGCGGATCACGTTCCCGGGACGCTGGCAAGCACGTTCGGGTGCTGCTAGACAGGTCCGTTCAGGTTTGTCTGGGACCGGAGGGGAAGGCGATGCGCAAAGGCATCCGTGCGGCCAGGGGCGTGACCCTCGGGGCGGCGATCTCGGCATTGGCGCTGGCGGGGGGCGGGGCTGCGGCGCAGCAGACCACGCTGACCATCGGCGTCGGCTCCCCGGTCACCTCGCTCGACCCGCATTTCCACCAGCTGTCGCCGAACAACGCCGTCGCCGACATGATCTTCGGCAAGCTGGTCGAGACGGATGCGCAGGCGCGCAACGTCCCCGGCCTGGCCACCGAATGGCGCGCGGTCGGGCCGACCACCTGGGAATTCAAGCTGCGCCCCGGCGTGCGCTTCCACAACGGCAGCGATTTCACGGCCGAGGACGTGGCCTTCACCATCGCGCGCCTGCCGAACGTGCCGAACGCGCCGTCCGGCTTCGGCATCTATTCGCGGCCGATCGTGCGGATGGAGGTGGTGGACCCGCTGACCATCCGGTTCCACACCGCCGCCCCCTATCCGCTGCTGCCGCTCGACATGACGAATGTGCGCATCCTCGATGCGCAGACCCATGCGAACGCGACGACGGAAGCCTTCAACTCCGGCCAGCTCGCCATCGGCACCGGGCCGTTCCGCGTGATCAGCCACCGCAGCGGCGACCGGATCGAGTTCGAGCGGTTCGCGGGCTACCACGGCGACGTCTCGCCCTTCCAGCGCGTCAACTACCGGATGATCACCAACGACGCGACGCGCACGGCGGGGCTGCTGGCGGGCGACGTGGACTTCATCGACCAGGTGCCCACCACCGATCTCGGCCGCCTGCGCGGCGACCAGCGGCTGACCCTGTCGGAGACGGTGGGGCTGCGGCTGATCTTCCTCGGCCTCGACCACCTCCGGGCGGAAGGCGAGAACAGCCCCCACATCACCGACAACGAAGGCCGCCCGCTGGGGCGCAACCCGCTGCGGGACGTGCGGGTGCGCCGCGCGCTGTCGATGGCGATCGACCGGCAGGCGATCGTGGACCGCATCATGGACGGCGCCGCGACGCCGGCGTCCCAGTTCCTGCCGCCCGGCACCTTCAGCCACGTCCCCGACCTTCAGCCCACCCGCTTCGACCCCGAAGGCGCGCGGCGGCTGCTGGCCGAGGCCGGCTACCCGAACGGCTTCCGCATCCAGCTGAACAGCCCGAACGACCGCTACATCAACGACGCCCGCATCGCGCAGGCGGTGGGGCAGATGTGGACGCGGATCGGCGTGCGCACGGCGGTGGAGGCGCAGACCTGGGCCACCTTCGTCGGGCGCGCGGCGCGGGCCGAATACTCGGCCCACCTGATCGGCTGGGGGTCGAACCCGGATGGCAGCCACCCGATGCGCAACATCATCGGCACCGTCAGCAGCGAACGCGGCTGGGGCGCCTCCAACCGCGGGCGCTATTCCAACGCGCGGCTCGACCAGATGCTGGCCGAGAGCCTGACCGAGCTGGACGAGCCGAAGCGCGAGCGGATGCTGATCGACATCCAGCGCATGGCGGCCGACGACGTCGCGGTAATCCCGCTGCACATCCAGACCAACATCTGGGCGATGCGCCGCAACCTGGTCCACACGCCGCGCGTCGACGAACTGACCCGGGCGCAGGACATCCGCCCGGCGACCATGCGCTGAGATGAGCGTCTACCTCCTTCGCCGCCTGATCCAGGCGGTCGGCGTCGTGCTGGCGATGTCGGTGATCGTCTTCGTCGGGGTCTTCGCCATCGGCGACCCGGTCGAGATCCTGATCAGCCCCGACGCCGACCAGCTTGAGCGCGAGCGCGCGATCCGCGCGCTCGGCCTCGACCTGCCGCTGTGGCAGCAATACGCCATCTTCCTCGGCAAGGCGCTGCAGGGCGACCTCGGCCGCAGCTTCGTCTTCAACGAGCCCGCGCTGCAGCTCATCCTGCAGCGCATGCCCGCGACGCTCGAACTCGCCATCGCGGCGACGCTCGGCGCCATCGTCATCGGACTGCCGCTCGGGCTCTATGCCGGGCTGAAGCCGAACAGCCCGGTCTCCAAGGGGATCATGGCGGGGTCGATCCTCGGCTTCTCGCTGCCGACCTTCTGGGTCGGGCTGATGCTCATCATGGTCTTCGCGGTGCAGCTCGGCTGGCTGCCTTCCACCGGGCGCGGGGAGACGGTGACGATCCTCGGCATGCGATGGTCGTTCCTGACCGCGGACGGGCTCGCGCATCTCGTCATGCCGGCGCTGAACCTGGCGCTGTTCAAGATCAGCCTCGTCATCCGCCTGACGCGCGCGGGCGTGCGTGAGACGATGCTGATGGACTACGTGAAGTTCGCCCGCGCCAAGGGGCTCAGCCCCTTCCGCGTCACCTTCGTCCATGTCTTCAAGAACATCCTGATCCCCGTCGTCACCGTCACCGGCCTCGAATTCGGCTCCACCATCGCCTTCAGCGTGGTGACCGAATCGATCTTCGCCTGGCCGGGCATGGGCAAGCTCATCATCGACAGCATCAACGTGCTCGATCGGCCGGTGATCGTCGCCTACCTGATGATCATCGTGCTGATGTTCATCGCCATCAACCTGATCGTCGATCTCACCTACTCCGTGCTGGACCCGCGGGTCCGGCTGGAAGGCAAGTAAGCATGAGCGTCGCGCTCGGCACGCCCCCCGTCGCCACCCCCGCGAAGGACAGGGTCGAGACGCCCTTCCGGCGCTTCGTCTCCGAATTCGCGGAATCGAAGCTCGCGCTGCTCGGCCTCGCGGTCTTCACGGTGATCGCGGTGGTCGCGATCCTCGCGCCCTGGATCGCGCCGCAGAACCCCTATGACCTCGCGGTGCTCGACATCATGGATGGCCGGCTGGAGCCGGGCTCGAAGTCCGGCGACGGCGCGACCACCTTCTGGCTCGGCACCGACGACCAGGGGCGGGACATGCTGTCCGGCATCATGTACGGGCTGCGCATCTCGCTCACCGTGGGCGCGGGCTCGGCGCTCATCGCCTGCCTCGTCGGCGCCTCGCTCGGGCTGGCGGCGGCCTATGCGGGCGGGCGCACCGACAGCCTCATCATGCGCATCGTCGACCTGCAGCTCTCCTTCCCCTCCATCCTCGTCGCGCTGATGATCCTGGCCTTCCTGGGCAAGTCGATCACCAACGTCGTCATCGCGATCGTGGTGGTCGAATGGGCCTACTACGCGCGGACCGTGCGCGGCACCGCGCTGGTGGAGCGACGGCGCGAATACATCGAGGCGGCGGAATGCCTCGCGCTGCCCCGCCACCGCATCCTGTTCCGCCACCTGCTGCCGAACTGCCTGCCGCCGCTGATCGTCATCGGCACCATGCAGGTGGCCCGCGCCATCGCGCTGGAGGCGACGCTGTCCTTCCTCGGCCTCGGCGTGCCGATCACCGAACCCTCGCTCGGCCTGCTCATCGCCAATGGCTACGAATACATGCTGTCCGGGAAATACTGGATCAGCTTCTACCCCGGCATCGCCCTGCTGGTGACGATCGTCGCCATCAACCTCGTCGGCGACCACCTGCGCGACGTGCTGAATCCCAGGCTCAAGAAGTAGGCATCGTGACCAGCGCCCCCACACTCGAGGTCCGCAACCTCCGCACCCACTTCTTCACCCGCGCCGGCGTGGTGAAGGCGGTGGACGACGTCTCCTTCACCGTCCGGCGCGGCAAGGTGCTCGGGCTGGTGGGCGAATCCGGCTCGGGCAAGTCCGTCACCGGCTTCTCCATCATGGGGCTGGTGGACCCGCCCGGCCGCATCGTCGGCGGCAGCATCCTGTTCCAGGGCAAGGACCTCGCGACCCTCAGCGAGGAGGAGATGCGGAGCCTGCGCGGCAACCGCATCGCCATGATCTTCCAGGACCCGATGATGACGCTGAACCCGGTCCTGCGGATCGACACGCAGATGATCGAGACGGTGCTGGCGCATGAGAAGGTGCCGGAGGCGGAAGCCCGCCGCCGCGCGCGCGACGCGCTCGGCATGGTCGGCATCCCCTCGCCGGAGGAACGGCTGAATTCCTACCCGCACCAGTTCTCGGGCGGGATGCGCCAGCGCGTCGCCATCGCCATCGCCCTGCTCCACCGCCCCGACCTGATCGTCGCCGACGAGCCGACCACCGCGCTCGACGTCACGATCCAGGGGCAGATCCTGGCGGAGGTGCAGAAGCTCGCCGCCACCACCGGCACGTCGCTCATCTGGATCACGCACGACCTGTCCGTGGTCGCCGGCCTCGCCGACGACATCGCGGTGATGTATGCCGGCCGCATCGTCGAATACGGCGACGTGGGCGAAGTGCTGGACCGGCCGCTGCATCCCTACACCCACGGGCTGATCGGCAGCGTGCCGTCGCGCAACCGGCGGGGCGAGCCGCTGCGCCAGATCCCTGGCATGACCCCTTCCCTTCTCTCGCTGCCGCCCGGCTGCGCCTTCCGCAGCCGCTGCCCCCGCGCCGCGGCCGACTGCGCGGAGATGCCGGAGCTTCACCCCTGGCTGCCCGGCCGCGAGGCGCGCTGCCACCACCCGCACCTGGAAGCGGAGCAGGCCGCATGAGCGCCGCCCTCGACCACGCCCCGCGCACCTTCACCGAGACCGAGACCCCGATGGTGGAGCTGCGCGGCGTCTCCCGCCGCTTCGCCCGCAAGCTCGACATCGCCGCGAAGCTCGCCCGCCGCCTCGGCGCCGACGTGAAGGAGGAGGTCGTCCACGCGGTGGACAAGGTGGATCTCCGCGTCCGCAAGGGAGAGGTGGTGGGCCTCGTCGGGGAATCCGGCTGCGGCAAGTCCACCCTCGGCCGCATCGTGGCGGGCATCCTGCCGCAATCCGAGGGCGAGGTGTTCTGGAAGGGCCAGGACGTCGCCGGCATGCAGGGCGGGGCCGACCGCACCGCGAAGCTGCGCCGCCAGATGATCTTCCAGGACCCCTACGCCTCGCTCAACCCGCGCATGAAAGTGGCCGACATCGTGGGCGAGGCGCCGCTGGTCCATGGCCTGGTGAAGCGCGGCGACTTCGACGCCTATGTCGATGACCAGATGCGCCGCGCCGGGCTCGACCCCGCCTTCAAGCGCCGCTACCCGCACCAGTTCTCCGGCGGCCAGCGCCAGCGCATCGGCATCGCCCGCGCGCTCGCGGTGCAGCCCGAATTCATCGTCTGCGACGAGGCGGTGGCCGCGCTCGACGTGTCGATCCAGGCGCAGATCCTGAACCTGTTCATGCGCCTGCGCCGCGAACTCGACCTCACCTACCTGTTCATCTCCCACGACCTCGGCGTGGTGGAACATCTGAGCGACCGGGTGGTCATCATGTATCTCGGCCGCGTGGTGGAGGAGGCGCCGACCGAACGCGTCTTCACCGCCGCCAACCACCCCTACACGCGCAGCCTGCTCGACAGCGTGCCGCGCATCGGCAACCGCAAGCGCGCCTTCGCCACTGTGAAGGGGGAGATCCCCTCGCCGCTGAACCCGCCCTCCGGCTGCCACTTCCACCCGCGCTGCCCCTTCGCCTTCGACCGCTGCAAGGTGGAGGTGCCGAAGCTGGCCGAGCTGGGCACCACCCATCGCAGCGCCTGCCACCTGAACGACCGCGGGTGAGGGTGGCGGGACCGCCGCGCGACGCCCTTCCGTGACCATGCCTCCCCCGTACCGCGCCCAGTGGGAATCCGCGGAACTGGTCGCCGGCTTCCTCGGCGGCCGCGATGCCGCGACGGACCCGCTCTGGCACCGCTCCGGTGCCGCGACGGCGGGGGACTACGCGACCTGGTCGCACCATCTCTGCGGCTGCGCCTGCCTCCAGATGGCGCTCGGCGCGCGCGGCCGCGACATCCCGCCGATCCATGAGGTCCGCCGCGGCGTGCAGCGCCACGGCGGCTATGTCGAGGAGCCGGGCGGCGCGATCCGCGGCCTGGTCTATGCCGGCGCCGTCGCCTGGCTGGCGGAACAGGGGATCGCGTCGGAAATCCTGCTGGACCGCGACGCGGAGGAGGTAGCGGGGCTGGTCGAAGGGGGGGCGCTGGTCATCGCCTCCGTCCACGCCCATGTCCGTTGGCCGGACCGCGCGCCGCCCGGGCGCGGGGGACATCTCGTGCTCGTCTTCGGCGTCGCGCCGGACGGCGCGCTGCGCTTCCACAACCCCTCGGGCGACACGGCGGCGTCCCGCGCCGATGCGCGCCTGCCGCCCGCCGCCTTCGCCCGCTTCTTCGCCGGGCGCGGCATCCTCCTGCCATGACCCCCGCACCGGAGGACCCCGTCGAGGCCGCGCTGCTGCCCGGCTTCTGCACGGGGATCGAGAACCTGCGGCTGCTGAAGGCCTTCGCCGGGCTCTGCGGACCGCGCGTGCTCGACATCGGCTGCTATCGCGGCGGCGGCAGCATGGTGCTGGCGCTGCTCGGCAAGCGGGTGGAGGCGATCACCATCGGCGCCGCCTGGCCGAAGCGGCTGCGCCCCGTCCTGGCGCCCTTCGGCGCGGAGGTCCGCGACCTGGCCTTCGAGGCCTGGCCGCCCGATGCCGCGCTGGACGGCATCTGGGCCAGCCATGTGCTGGAGCATTCGCGCAACCCCGGCGCCTTCCTGGACCGCTGCCGCGACTCGCTGAAGCCGGATGGCTGGCTCGGCGTCGTCGTGCCGCCCTTCAAGCACCAGGTGGTGCTGGGGCATGTCACGCCGGGCTGGAACCTCGGCATCCTCATGTATGCGCTGGCGGGCGCGGGGTTCGATCCCTCCCGCGGGCATTTCCTGCGCCACGGCTACAACCTGGCCGGCTTCGTGCCGCGCGCCGCGCGCGTGCCGTCGCGGCACGAGGAGGCGTTCGAGGACGCCTCCCTCTGGCCCCTGCCCTTCGACCGGCGGCAGGGCTTCGACGGCAACATCGCGGCCTGTCGCTGGACGCCGGAGCTGGAGGCGCGGATGGGGGCAGGCCTGTCGCTGCTGTCCCCCTTCGGCGCGGACGCTGCGCTGGACGCGGCGCGGCGGCTTTCGGCCACCTGGCCACGCTGAAGCGCGTGGGCCGGGGCGGGCCCGGGCACCACCAGCCGGCGGCGCCCTGGCCCTGAGGGGCGGCCGGCGGAACCGGGGCCGCCCCTCAGGTTGACTTCACGTCGCCCTGCGCACCCCTGCCGCGGCCGGGCGGGTCGGACGGGTCGCTGTCGCTCGGCCCCTGCGGGCGGCTGCCTCCGCGCCCCCGGCCGGGCGGGTCCGACGGGTCGCTGTCGCTCGGCCCACCGCCCCGGCTGCCGCCGCGCCCGCCGCCGGGTGGGTCGGACGGGTCGCTGTCAGTCGGCCCCTGCGGGCGATTGCCTCCGCGTCCCCCGCCGGGTGGGTCGGATGGGTCGCTGTCGCTCGGCCCCTGCGGGCGGTTGCCGCCACGACCGCCATTCGGCGGGTCCGAGGGATCGCTGTCGGTCACGCCGGTGCGCGGACGTTCTCCTCCGCGGCCGCCATTCGGCGGGTCGGAAGGGTCGCTGTCGGTCACGCCGGTGCGCGGACGCTCTCCCCCGCGGCCGCCATTCGGCGGGTCGGAAGGGTCGCTGTCGGTGACACCCGGCCGGGGCGGCGGCGTGCCGCCGCCCTGTCCGCCCGGCACGCCTCCGCCGCCGGACTTCGCGCCCTGGGCCAGCGCGCCGCCCGGCACGGCGGCCGCGCCGCCGAGCGTGGCGAGACGGACCACGAGCAGGCGGCGGGCGAGGGGTGAGGATCCATTCTCTGCGGACATGCGGGGCTCCCGAAGTGGCGGCGATGTTCCTGCGCGATCGTGGCGGCGGCAAGGGGAAAGCCGGCGCGGATGGGGCAGGGTCCGCGGTCCTGCCGCGCTTCCGGCCGCATCGCGGGGCTTGCCTTCATGTTCTCTTTATGTTCTTCTCGGCGCATGAGAACCGCCGCGATCGACCTGGACATCCACATCCCGGCCCCGCCCCGCCCGCGCCGGATCGCGCTGCGCATCGACGAGCCCTGGTGGAGGGAGGCGATGCGCTGGTCGATCGTCGGCCTGACCGCAAGCCTCGTCGCGGGCGAACTGACGCTCGTTCTGCTCGGCCTCTAGCCGGCCGGGGCAGCGCCTCAGCCGATGCAGGCGGTCTGCACGATGCGGCAGCCGCCCGGCACGCGCGCCCGGCAGGCGCCCAGCGCCGCGCTCTCGGCGGCCTGGCGCGTCGCACCGGTCTCGGCGGTGGTGTAGGCGACACGGTTGTCGCGTTCGGCGCGCGCCGCCGCCGCGCAGCCCGAGGTGAACTCGACCAGCGGGCGGCAGGGCAGGCCGCGCGATCCGGCCGCGCAGGCGCTCTCCGCGCTGCCATGCGCCGCCAGGCGGTCCCGCACCCCGGCCACCACGCCAAGCCCGGGCAGTGGCGCCGGTGCCGCATAGATGGCACCCCAGGCCTGGGACGGGCGCGACTGGGCGGGGATCGCCACCGGCGCCACCGGCTGCGGCGCGACCACCGGCAGGGTGGTGCGGCGCCCATAGCCGCTGGTCGCCACCAGCCGCCCCTGCGGGGCCTGCTGCACCGCCACCCCGCAGCGTTGCAGGCAGGCGAGCAGCCGGGCCCGGTCGTCCCGCGGCATCGCCGCGCAGGTGGCCCGACACTGTTCCCCCGCCACCTGGGCGGATGCGGCCCGCGGCGCCGCGATGCCTGCCAGCACGAGGAGGGTGACCAGAACCGCTCCGACCTTGCCTTGCATACTGCAACCCTCTCCCGTCCTGGCCGGGGTTCTGCAAGCCGCGTGCCGCGCATTCCGCAAGCCGCGCGCCGCGCAGCCTTCGACGCGCGGCGCGCAAGGCGGCGGGAGGGCACCCACGCAAGCCTCGCGCCGGGGGGACAAGCCGCGCATAATGGCCCGGTGAGCCGAAGGCAGTTCGAGATCTCGCCCGACCTGGTGCTTCGCGCCTATCGCGCGGGCCTGTTCCCGATGGCGGAGAGCCGGCGCAGCGACCGGCTCTACTGGCTCGACCCCGAATTGCGGGGCGTGCTGCCGCTCGGTGCCTTCCACCTGCCGAAGCGCCTGGCGCGAACGGTGCTGTCCGGCACCTTCGCCGTCAGCACCAACCTCGACTTTCCCGGCGTCATCGCCGGTTGCGCCGCGCCGGCGGCAGGGCGCGACGACACCTGGATCAACCCGGAGATCGAGCGGCTCTTCCTCGCGCTTCACAGGATGGGACACGCCCATTCGGTCGAGGTCTGGCAGGGTCGCCCCGGGGAGGGCGCGCTGGTCGGCGGGCTCTACGGCGTCGCCCTTGGCGGAGCCTTCTTCGGCGAGAGCATGTTCAGCCGCACGCGCGACGCGTCCAAGGTGGCGCTGGTCCACCTGGTGGCGCGGCTGCGGCTGGCCCGCTTCACCCTGCTCGACGCGCAGTTCCAGACCGCCCACCTCGCGCAGTTCGGATGCCGGGAGGTGCCGCGCCTGCACTACAAGCGGCTGCTCGCGGATGCGGTGGAGGAGGTGGTGCGCTGGGACGATGCGCCCGACCCCCGGGCGGTGGAGGCCGAGATCCGCGCGCTCCGCGCCGAGACGCGCGACCGCGAGGCGGATGGCGATTGAGGCCGGAACCGGCGGGGCGCGACGACCCCGCCGGATGCCGCGCCGCTATCGCGGCGTGGCCTGCCAGGGCCGTGCCGGCCCGCCGGGCAGCACGGTGCCGCGCGGATCCGCCCCGAAACGGTTCGGCCCGTCCTCGCCGCGTCCGACATAGAAGATCACCAGCACGATCCAGCCGATCAGCGGCACCAGCGCGATCAGCAGCCACCAGCCGCTGCGGCCCGTGTCGTGCAGGCGCCGCACCGCGACCGCGATGCTCGGCAGCAGCAGGCCGAGCGAAACCAGCATCCCGACCGCGCCCGACCCGCCGAGGATCGCGGCGTCCAGCACGCCAGCCGCGAACTGCATCAGCATCTGGAACAGGAAGAAGTACCAGAACTCCGACCGGCGCGCGCGGCCGGACAGGGTGACGTAGTTGTTCAGGCATGTCCGGACGGCATCGCCGAAATTCATCGCCGCTCTCCCCAGGGCTGCATGCCGCAGCATGCGATGCCCGCGCGCGTCACGCCACTCCGTCCGGTGCCGTCATGTCGCAGCAGGCTCCGCTTGCGCAACATCCCTGCTCCGCGCCGGCGGAAGACCTGCTTCCGTTCCCGCAACATCGCCTATTGCGCGCGGCACTCCATGACGCGGATGTCGTAGACCGGGTGCTGCAGCATGTTCACGCCGGGTGCGTTGGCGAACATCCAGCCGCGGAACACCGCCGCGCCACTGGCCGGGGCGCGGCTGTCGGTGATCTCGAGCCAGGCGGCCGCATCGGCCACCTCGTCGGGCGGGCGCGAATGGCAGGCGCGGACGGTCAGCGTCAGGCTGCCGAAGCGTTCCGGCACGTTCACCGCGGCGCGCAGCGTCACGACACGCGCCGTCACCTTGTCCAGCGCCTGCAATTCGGCCACCCGCTGCGGCACCCAGCGGTCCTGCGCCGCGGCGGGAAGCGCCGCGAGTGCGAGCGCGAGAAGGCCGGCCAGCCGCCGCATCAGCCGGGCCGCCGCGGGCTTGGCAGCCGCGCCACCAGCTCCGTCAGGATGCGGCGCATCGCGGCCTCGTCCACGCCCATCAGCACCGCGTCCTCGAATGCGTCGCGCAGCACCTGCGCGGCCTCCCGGTGGTTCTCGGCCAGCACCTTCAGCTTCTCCCGGCAGGACAGCGGCGCGCCATCCGCCCCGGGCCAGGCCGGCGGGGGGTCCAGCGGGTCCGGCATCAGCGCGGCGCGGCCGGCGCCGCGCCCTCGGCCGCGTTGCGGCTCCCGCCCCCCTGCCCTTCCGTCATCGAGAAGATGAAGCGGCCGAGCAGGCTTTCGAGGCTGACCGCGCTCTGCGTGATCGTGATCTGCCCGCCATTGGCGAGGATGCGGTCCGACCCGCCCGGCACGATGGACACGAAGCGGCCGCCGAGCAGCCCCTCGCTCGCGATCTCGGCCGAACTGTCCGACGGGATGCGGAGGCTGCCGTCGATCCGCAGCGTCAGCACGGCGAGGAAGGTCTGCGCATCGATGCGCTGGTCCACCACGCTGCCGACCTTCACGCCGGCGATCCGCACATCCGCGCCCGGGGCGAGGCCGTCGATGCGGTCGAAGCGGGCGGTCAGCGTCTGCCCGGCGCCCGAGACGGCGCTGCGGCCGGAATTGGTGACGGCGAAGGCGAGGAAGCCGACCGCCACCGCCAGCACCACCGCGCCGGCCAGCACCTCGGCGAAGGATCGACCCTTCATCGGCTAGGAACCGGGGGTCCAGGCCTCGTAGTCGCCCGTGGTCGGGGCACGGCGGCCGGCGACGTAGTCATGGCCGACGGGGCGGTAGGCATTGGCGGTGCCGGTCGGGTTCGGGCGGTGCTCCACCATCCAGGGATGGCGCTTCGCCTCGGGCAGCGGCGCATCGGTGGTGTGGTGCAGCCAGGCATGCCATTCGGGCGGGACCTTCGTGGCCTCGGCCCCGCCGACGTAAAGGACCCAGCGGCGCGTGCGGCCATAGGCCATGTAGGTGCCGCGGGACTCGTAGTAGGTGTTGCCGAACCGGTCCTGGCCGACCTTGCGGCCGGAGATGCCGGCGAAGAAGCGCTTCAGCATGGGGTCCTCGGGGCCTCGATGGAGGCCAGACGCATCTGCGTGAGGCGCCAGTCTCGCACAACCCCCCGGCGGGTGCAAAAGCACGCGGCCCGGACGGCATGGTCCCTGGGACGTTCGGCGGGGTAATCCACAGGATGTTGCGACCGCGGCGCCGCAATCCCCCAAGATGCGGCTTGCACGCAGTCGCGCCGGGCCCCAATCTCCCCCCATGTCGAGCCTGGCCGGTACCCTCTTCGATGGCATGCCGCTCTGGCGCCTGCGCGCCTCGCCCGACCCGGATTCGCCGCCCCGCGCCGTCGCCCTCCCCGTCGCCTGGGAGGAGGAGGAGGCATCGGCCCTCGCCGCCCTCGCGCCCGGCAGTGCCCCGGTCGTCTTCCCCCGCCTTGCCGAGGGCTGGATCGCGCCGCTCGCCATGCGCGGCCGCAAGCTCGGCCTGCTGGCGGATGCCGCCGAACAGGACGCCTTCGCCGAGGCGCTGCGCGCCCTGCTGCTGGACCGCCGCGGCGCGCCGAGCCCGGCAATCTGGCGGGGCGAGGCGAAGGGCGCGGCGCGCTTCGTGCTCAACCTGCCCGCCTTCCTGGAGGCAGGCGGCGGCTTCGATGCGGCCGCCTATGCGCGCGCGGTCGCGGTCGGGGTCCGCGCGCTCGACATCTGGACGGGCGCGCGGCATGCGCGGCTCTCCCTCGGCTTCGCCGACTTGGCCGGGCTGCTGGCCGGGCTTGGCCTGCGCTACGACAGCGCCGAGGCGCGGGCGGTCGGCGCCGCCGTCGCCGCCCTGACCCGCGGTGCCGCCGAGGCCGAGAGCGGCCGGCTCGCCGACCTGCTGGGCGCGCGGGAACCGGTCTGCCTGCTCGCCCCCGCCCCGCCGGGCGAGACGCCGGTGCCGGGCCTCGCGGCCGCGGCGCGCGCCGCGCTCGATGCCGCCGCGGGCTGCGCGGGGTTGCGCCACCAGGCGCTGGTCGCGCTCGTCGCGCCGGATGCGGCGGAACGCCTGCTGGGCGCCGAGAGCGGCGGCTTCGCGCCCGCCGGCGGGCCGACCCGCTTCTCCCTCGACCGCGACGGCTGGGTGACCGAGGTGCCGACCCGGGCCGCGCTGCGCGTCGGCCGCGCCGCGGCGGATGCGCTGCTTGCCCCACCGCCGCATGCCGCCTGGGTCGCCATGGCGCAGGCGGTCTCGCCCTATCTCCATGCCGCGCCGCCCATGCCGGTGGCCGAGGCCGCGCCCGCCCGCCCGCCCGTGCCGCTGCCGGACCGCGCCCCCGCCATGCCGTCCCGCCCGACCGGCGGGGTGTGGCGGGTCTCGGTCGGCGGCCACAAGGTGGTGCTCCGCACCACCGAGGATGCGGCGGGCCGGCTGACGGAGATGACCATCGCGCTGTCGAAGGAGGGCGCTGCCTACCGCAGCCTGATGGAGGCGATGACGCAGGCCGTCTCCATCGGCCTCGCCGGCGGCGTCGCGCTCGACCACTATGTCGATGCCTATGCCTATACCCGCTTCGGCCCCGCCGGCGCGGTGGAGGGCGACCCGGCGATCCGCCGCGCGACGAGCGTGCTGGACTGGGCCTTCCGGCGGCTCGCCCTCGACTATCTCGGCCGCCGCGACCTGGCCGACCCGGTGGAGGCGGAGGAGGCGGCGAACGACACCGCCGCCCATGCCGCGGCGCAGCTTTCCCTGCTGCCGATGGACCTGCCGGAGGCGCCGGGCCCGCGGGCGCGCCGGAAGCAGCTCAAGCTGGTGGGCTGAGCGGCCGCCCTGCCACCCCCGCTTGCGGGCGGGGCGGCGCGGAGGCACGACTGGCCGGCGGGTCCGCAACGGACCCCCGCCCGCCCGCCATCCGCGGGCCGGGCGCGGATGCAGCCTGGAGACAGCCCCATGCCCGGACGGATCGAGACGAAGCTCGCGGAACTCGGCATCACCCTGCCGACGCCGGCGGCGCCGGTCGCGAACTACATCGGCTTCCAGGTCACCGGCCGGCTGGTCGTCGTCTCCGGCCAGATCCCGCTGGTGGAGGGCAAGGTCGTCACCACCGGCAAGCTCGGCGCCGGCATTTCCGTCGAGCAGGGGCAGGCGACCGCGCGGCTCTGCTTCGTCAACCTGCTGGCGCAGCTGAAGGCCGCGGCGGGTGGCGACCTCGACCGCGTCGCGCGCGTCATCCGCCTCGGCGGCTTCATCGCCTGCACGCCGGACTTCACGCAGCACGCGGCGGTGATGAACGGCGCGAGCGACCTTGCGGTGGCGGTGTTCGGCGACCGGGGCCGCCACACCCGCACCACCATCGGCGTCCCCTCCCTGCCGCTCGACGCCGCGGTGGAGGTGGAGGGCATGTTCGAGCTTGAGTGAGGGGCGGGCGACCCAACCTTCCCGGCGATGCCGAACGACGCGCCCGAATTCTCGCTGACGCTCCATCGGTCCGTCGCCGACATCCCGGCGGCGGAGTGGGATGCCTGCGCGGGGACGGGCAACCCCTTCGTCAGCCACGCCTTCCTCCTCGCGCTCGAGGAGAGCGGCAGCACGGGGGGGCGGAGCGGCTGGCTCGCGCAGCACGCGGCGCTGCGCGACCCGGACGGGACGCTGCTGGCCTGCGCGCCGATGTACGCGAAGGCGCATTCGCAGGGCGAATACGTCTTCGACCATGCCTGGGCCGATGCCTATGAACGCGCGGGCGGCAGCTATTATCCGAAGCTGCAGGTCGCCGCCCCCTTCAGCCCCGTGCCGGGCCCGCGGCTGCTGGTGCGCCCCGGCTGCGGGCTGGGGCCGGAGGCGCTGGCCCAGGGGCTGGCGCAGGCCTGCGCGCAGCTCGACCTCTCCTCGGTCCATGTCACCTTCTGCACCGAGGGCGAGTGGAAGGCGCTGGGCGAGGCCGGGTGGCTGCAACGCATCGGCGTGCAGTTCCACTGGCACAACCGGGGCTATGCCGCCTTCGACGACTTCCTGGCCACGCTGGCCAGCCGCAAGCGCAAGCAGGTGAAGCGGGAGAGGCGGGACGCCGCGGCGTCCGGCTTCGTGCTGAAGACGCTGCGGGGGCACGAGATCACGGATCGGCACTGGAAGGCCTTCCACCGCTTCTACCGCGCCACCACCGACCGCAAATGGGGCCGCAGCGCCTATCTGACGCCCCGCTTCTGGCCCATCCTCGGCGAGAGGCTGGGCGACCGGGTGGTGCTGATGGTGGCCGAACAGGACGGCGAACCCGTCGCCGGCGCGCTGAACCTGGTGGGGGAGGACGCGCTCTACGGCCGCAACTGGGGCTCGGTGGTGGATGCGCCCTTCCTGCATTTCGAACTCTGCTACTACCGCGCCATCGACTTCGCGATCGAGCACGGCCTGCCGCGCGTGGAAGCCGGCGCGCAAGGCGAGCACAAGATCCAGCGCGGCTACCTGCCCTGCCCCACCTGGTCGGCGCACTGGATCGCCCATCCCGGCCTGAAGCGCGCCGTGGCGGGGTTCCTGGACCGGGAACGCCCGGCCATGCTGGAGGAGATCGCGGCGCTGATGGAGGCCTCCCCCTATCGCCGCGACGGCGAGGCGTGAGGCGGCGCGCCTTCGCCGCGGCGGCACTTCGGCCTGGCCTCCGCGCGTGATCCTCCCCTATTCGCAGCTTGCGCTGTCGATGGCGCTGGTCGGCGCGAATGTCGCCGTGGCCAAGCTGCTGGCCGAGACCCTGCCGATCCCGATGATCGCGGGCCTGCGCTGCGCGCTGGCCGTGGCGGTGCTGTGGCCGCTGGCGCGCGCGATGGAAGGCGCGGCGCGGCCGGGCGGGCGCGTGCTGTGGAACCTGGCGTTGCAGGCCGCCTTCGGCACGGTGATCTACAACTCCGCCCTGCTGGCGGGGCTGCGGCTGACCACGGCGCTGGAAGCCGGGCTGATCCTGGCGACGCTGCCGGCGGTGGTCGCGGTGGGCGGTGCGCTCTGGCTGCGGGAGAGGCTGCCGCGGCGGCAATGGGCGGCGGTGGCGCTCGCGGCATTCGGGATGGCGGCGCTCGTCCTGGCGCGGGCGGCGGGTGACGGCCATGGCAGCGCGGCCGGCAACCTGCTCGTCTTCGCGGGAGTGGTGGGGGAGGCGATGTACGTGCTGCTGGCCAAGCGCGTCGCCGGGCGCGTGCCGGTGGTGACGGCGACGCTCTGGATGCAGGCCTTCTCGCTGCTGATGCTGGTCCCCTTCTGCCTGCCCGTGCTGGGCGCCGCGGCGGCGCTGGCGGACCCGGCCGTGGGCGGGCTGCTGGTCTTCCACAGCCTGACCACCAGCGTGCTGTGCCTGCTGCTGTGGTATGCCGGGCTGAAGCGCGCGGCGGCCGGCATCGCCGGCGTCTTCACCGCCTTCCTGCCGGCCAGCGCCGCGGCGGTGGCAATCCTGGTGCTGGGCGAGCCCTTCACCGCGGTCCATGCCGCAGGCTTCGTGCTGCTGATGTTGAGCCTGCTGCTGGCGACCTGGCCCGCGCGCCGGCCCGGCTGACCTGCGCGCCCCGGGCGGCGGGACGAGGCTCGCCGCGCACGGTGCGGGGTGTTACGATTCGCGCATGGAACGCTTCCGCCCGATCCGGCGCGTCACCGTCGGCGGCTGCTTCGGCGGTCATGTCGCCCGCGCCAGCCCGCAGGCCACCGCCGCCTGCAAGGGCGTCTGACTTGCGCGCCTGGTTCGCCTGCACCGGGGCGGAGCTCCTCGCGCGGGACGCCGCCGACACCGTCGGCCGCCTCGCCTCTGCCCAGCAGGGACGCGGCCACACGGGCAGCGCGGACCAGCAATTCGCGTGGGAGAGGCAGGTGGCCGCGCTGCGCGACGCCATCGCCGCGGCGGACGGCGCGGGCTGGACCGTCGCGCTGGAATTCGACCTGCTGCGGCTGGAGAAGCGCATCGACGCGGTGGTGCTGACTGACCGCGCCATCCTCGCGATGGAATTCAAGACCGGCCGCCCGGACGGCGCCATGCGCGCGGAGGCCGAGGACTACGCGCTCGACCTGCGCGACTTCCATGCGGGCAGCCGCGCGCATCCCGTGGTGCCGGTCCTCGTCGCGGGCGATGCGCCCTTCCTGCCCCCCGCGCAGCCGCCGCTGATCTGGGACGGCGTGGTGCAGCCGCTCACCGCCGGGCACGCATCGCTGGCGGATGCGCTGCGCTGGGTGCAGTCCGCCGCGCCCGCATCCGCGCCGCTCGACGGCGCGGCCTGGCTGGCCGCGCCCTACCGTCCCGTCCCGACCATCATCGAGGCGGCGACGATGCTCTACGCCCGCAACGGCGTGGCCGAGATCGCCGCCGCCCGCGCCGACGCGGCGAACCTGACGCGGACCTCGCAGGCCATCGCGCGGGCCGTGCAGGCGGCGCAGCGGGCCGGCGACAAGCGCCTGGTGGTCGTCACCGGCATCCCCGGCGCGGGCAAGACGCTCTGCGGCCTCAACGCCATCTTCGCGCCGGATGCGGGCGCGACGGGCGCCTTCCTCACCGGCAACGTCCCGCTCGTCGAGGTGCTGCGCGCGGCCCTCGCGGGGGATGCGGTGGCGCGGCGGGAATGCAGCCGCACCGAGGCGCTGCGCCGCGCCAAGCAGCGCCTGCAGAACATGCACCGCTTCCTGGAGGACGGGGTGACGTCCCCGGACCGCCGCGCCCCGCCCGAGCGCCTGGTCGTCTTCGACGAGGCGCAGCGCGCCTGGGATGCGGCGAAGGCGCGGCTCGGCACCCGCAACAAGCCCTCGAAGCTCACCATGAGCGAACCCGCCCATGCGCTGGAGATCATGGGCCGGCACGCGGGCTGGGCGGTGGTGGTGGCGCTGATCGGCAATGGGCAGGAGATCAACACCGGCGAGGCCGGCCTGCGCGAGTGGGGAGAGGTGGTCGCGGCCACCGGCGGGGGGTGGCGGGCGGTGGCCGCCCTGCGCGCGGTGGAGGCGGAGGACCCGGTGCAGCGCATCGCCGATGGCTGGCCGGGCTGGCTTGCGCGCGACGACGACCTCGACCTCGCCGTGCCGGTCCGCAGCGTGCGCGAGGGCGCGGGCGCGGCCTGGGTGGACGCCGTGCTGCGCGGCGCGGCGGCGGAGGCGCGGCGCATCGCCGATGCCACGCCCGCCCTGCCCTTCCTCCTGACACGCGAGCTCGACGCGCTGCGCGGCGCCCTGCGGGGCCTGGCGCGCGGGCGGCGCCGCGCGGGGCTCGTCGCCGCGGCGGGCGCGAAGCGGCTGCGCGCCGAAGGGCTCGGCGTGCAGGCGGAGGAGGTGGCGGACTGGTTCCTGCGCCGCTGGCCGGACATCCGCGCCTCCGATGCGCTGGAGACCTTCGCGACGGAATATGACTGCCAGGGGCTGGAGCTGGACGTGGTCGGCCTCGGCTGGGGCGGCGACCTGCTCGCCTCCGCCGGCGGCTGGGTGCCGCGGCGCTTTGTCGGCACCGCCTGGCAGCAGGTGCGCAACGCGGAGGAGCGGCGCCACATCCTCAACACCTACCGCGTGCTGCTGACGCGGGCGCGCTACGAGACGGTGATCTGGGTGCCGCGCGGCAGCGCCGCCGGCACGCCCTTCCACGACGCCACGCGCGACGCCGCGGAATTCGACGCCATCGCGGACCACCTGCTGGCCTGCGGCGCGCGCCCCCTCCTGCCCGGCGCGGCGCAACCGGCGCGCGACGCAGCGGCGCCGGCCCTGCTATAGCCCGGCCATGCGCGCCCTGCTCCTCGCCCTCATGCTCCTGCTGCCCGCCCTGCCCGCGGCGGCGCAGCAGGAGATCAAGCTCGCGACCTGGAACATCGCCTGGCTGACGCTGAAGCCGCCCGGCCATCCCGACCTTCCGCGCGACCTGGTGCCGCGGCAGGCGGGCGACTGGGGGCTGCTGCGCGGCTATGCTGACCGGCTGGCGGCCGATGTCGTGGCGCTGCAGGAGATCGACGGCGCGGAGGCCGCCACCCGCCTGTTCGACCCCGCCGCCTACGCGGTCCACCTGACGCAGGAGAACGACGTCCAGCGCCCCGGCTTCGCAGTGCGCCGCACGCTGCGCATGACCGCGAACCCCGACCTGGCGGAGCTCGACCTGCGGGCGGGCGCGCGGCGCAGCCTGCGGCGCGGGGCCGACATCACGGTGGAGGCACCATCCGGCGCGCGGCTGCGGCTGCTGTCCGTCCATCTGAACGCCGGCTGCCGCGAGGACCCGTTGCAGCGCAGCCCCGCCCCGGAATGCGACGGGCTTGCCCGCCAGGCGGAGATCATCGCCCGCTGGGTCGCGGCAAGACGGCGGGAGGGGGTGGCCTTCGCCGTGCTCGGCGACTTCAACCGGCGGATGGGGCCGGAGGACGACTTCCTGCGGGCCGTCGAAGGCCCGGCGCCGCTGGCCCGGCCGACCGCGGGCCTGTCCTCACCCTGCTGGGCGGATGCGCGCGGCGGGCGGCCCTTCATCAGCCACCTGCTGCTGGGCGGCGCGGCGGCGGAATGGATGGTCCCGCGCAGCCTCGCCGTGCTGGTCTATTCCGAGCGCGACCGCAGCTACCGCGACCGCCTGTCGGACCACTGCCCGGTCAGCGTGCGGCTGCGGCTGCCCTGAGCAGAGGGGCCGCGGCACCGGCCTCAGGGCGTGGACAACGCGCCGATGACGACGGGAGAGGCGGAGTTGCCGCCCTCGAACATCACCCAGACCGTGGTGCCGATCCGGGCGGCCGGCCCTGGTGCCGCCGTGCCGAGGGGCGACGCCACCGGCGCCCAGCCCTCGCCGCAGCCGGGCACCGCCACCTGCACCCGCCCCCTTCCCGCCGGATCGTTGGCATTCATCAGCGTGCCGCGGTACAGGCCGAGATACTTGTCCATGGCTGCCCCCGCCGGTTCGACCGGCGCAGCATCGCGCATCGCCCCCGCCCATGCCAAGCTGCCGCCATGCCAACGCCGTCCTTCGCGCGCCTGACGCTTCCGCTCGCGGGGCTCAACTTCGTCAACCAGGCCTCCCGCACGCTGATCGCGACCGTGGGGCCGCTGCTGGCGGTGGAATTCGCGCTGTCGGCGAGCGAGCTGGGCCTGCTGGCGGCGATGTTCTTCGCGGCCTATGCGGCGGCGCAGCTGCCGGTGGGGCTGGCGATCGACCTGTGGGGCGCGCGGCGCGTGCAGGCCTTCCTCGCGCTCGTCGCGGCGGCGGGCTTCGGGCTCTGCGCACTGGCGGGCGGGCCGCTGCTGCTGGCGGTCGGGCGGGTGGTGACGGGCATCGGCATCAGCGCGGGGCTGATCGCCATGCTGAAGGTCAACACGCAGTGGTATCCGAAGGACCGGGTCGCGGGGATGACGGGGCTCGGCGTCTTCGTCGGCGCGCTCGGCAGCCTTTCGGCAACCGTGCCGGCGGCGCTGCTGGTGCCGATGCTGGGCTGGCGCGGGGTGTTCCTGCTGCTGGGCGCGGGCGCCTGCGCGGTCTCCGCCTGGATCTGGCTGTCCGTGCCGGATCGCGGACCCGGCCCACCGCCGGCGAAGCGCGGGCTGGGGCGGGAGGTCGCGGAATTCGGGCGCATCTTCGCCCACCCCGCCTTCCTGCGCTTCGCACCGGCGGTGGCGCTGCTCTCCTCGTTGAACTTCACCTACCAGGGGCTCTGGGCCGGCCCCTGGCTGCGGGACGTGGGTGGGCTGG
This sequence comes from Falsiroseomonas sp. CW058, assembly GCF_050563535.1. Lineage (NCBI taxonomy): Bacteria > Pseudomonadati > Pseudomonadota > Alphaproteobacteria > Acetobacterales > Roseomonadaceae > Falsiroseomonas > Falsiroseomonas sp. CW058. Next base: position 282,020 of record NZ_JBNXUO010000001.1, on the reverse strand, counting down.
CGGATGCGCCGCGGGCGATGCTGCTGCTGGTCTATTCGCTCGGCCTCATGGCGGGCAGCGTGGCGACCAGCCAGGCGGCGGGCCTGCTGCAACGCCGCGGCCGCCACCCGCTGCTGGTGCCCTGGATCGCGATGGGCGTGCTGGCGGCGGTGCAGGCCGCGCTGATCTGGAACCCGCTGCCCCATCCGGCCGTGCTGGGCGTGCTGTGGTTCGCCTTCGCCTTCGCCAGCTCGGCCGGGCCGGCGGGCTATGCCGCCATCGGGCAGCGCTTCGGGGCGGAGCTGGCCGGGCGCGTCGCCACCGCGATCAACGCCGCGATGCTGGCGATGGTGTTCGTGCTGCAGAACGCGATCGGCTGGATCCTCGACCTCTGGCCGAGAGTTGAGGGGGGCGGCTGGCATCCGGCGGGCTATGGCTGGGCGCTGGGGCTGGGCCTGGCATTGCAGGCGCTGGCCGTGCTGCGGATGCTGTGGCCGGGCCGCCGGCGCTGAGGGAGGACCGATGGACAAGCCGACCGAGAAGCTGCTGCGCCGCTTCCGCGTCGAGGCGGGCAAGGGTTTCCGCCTGCGCGACCACGCGCCCGACGACACCGGCGGCCTCGACCTCGACAAGGATGGCGCGGCCGAACAGCTGCAGCGGGGCGTGCAGTACCTGTCCACCCAGCAGGACATGCTCTACGCGCAGGACCGCTGGTCGGTGCTCTGCATCTTCCAGGCGATGGATGCGGCGGGGAAGGACGGGGCGATCAAGCACGTCTTCTCCGGCGTCAACCCGCAGGGCTGCCACGTCGCGGCCTTCAAGGCGCCGAGCGCGACGGAGCTGGACCACGACTTCCTGTGGCGCCATGTCGCGGCCCTGCCGCAGCGCGGGCAGATCGGCATCCACAACCGGTCCTGGTACGAGGAGGTGCTGGTCGCCCGCGTCCATCCCTCCGTGCTGGCGAACCAGAAACTGCCGCCGCGGCTGGTGGGCAAGCGCATCTGGGACGAACGGCTGGAGGACATCGCCGCCTTCGAACGCTACCTTACGCGCCAGGGCGTGGTGGTGCTGAAGTTCTTCCTCAATGTCAGCCGGGAGGAGCAGCGCAAGCGCTTCCTGTCGCGCATCGAGGAGCCGGAGAAGAACTGGAAGTTCAGCGCCGCCGATGTCGGCGAACGCGCCCATTGGGACGCCTACCAGGATGCGTATGAGCAGGCGATCCGCGCCACCGCCACCGAACAGGCGCCGTGGTACGTGGTGCCCGCCGACCGCAAGTGGTTCACCCGCCTGGTCGTCGTCGCGGCGATCGGCCGCGCCATGGAAGGGCTCGGCCTGCACTACCCCGAGGTGACGCCGGCGCAGCGCGCGGCGCTGATGCAGGCGAAGGAGGCGCTGGCCGGGTGATGGCGCGTCGCCTGGCGCTGCTGCTGCCGGGGCTGCTGGCGGCCTGTTCGCCCGCGCGCGTCGCGGGGCTGCTGACACCGAGCGGCGGGTCGGAAACGCGGGAGGGGCTGGCCTATGGCCCGCATCCTCGCCTGCGCCTCGACCTCACCCTGCCGGCGGGGGTGACGGCCGCGACGCCGCTGGTGGTGTTCATCTATGGCGGGTCCTGGCGGATGGGGGAACGGGCGGACTACGCCTTCGTCGCCCGCGCGCTGGCCGCGCGCGGCATCGCGGTGGCGGTGCCGGATTACCGCCTGTGGCCGGAGGCACGCTGGCCCGACTTCATCGAGGATGCGGCCACCGCGACCGCCTGGTTGCGGAGCGGGGCCGGCCGCGCGGCCGGCGCACCCTCGGGGCCCGTCTTCGTGATGGGCCATTCGGCCGGTGGCTTCATCGCCGCGGCGCTCGCGCTCGACCCCCGCTGGCTCGGCGCGGCGGGGCTGCCCGGCGGGCGGGACGCCCTGGCCGGCGGCGCGCTGCTGGCCGCGCCGATCGCCTGGCAACCAACGGACGAGCCGGTGCGGAGCATCTTCGCCCCCGCGCCCGGCGGCCGGATCGAGGCGGTGCCCGACCCCGCGATGCTGGCCGGCGCGCCGCCGCTGCTGCTGCTCCATGGCGCCGACGACGTGACGGTGGGGCCCTTCCATTCCGTGCGGCTCGCCGCCGCGATGGAAGCGGCGGGCCGCCCGGCGCGCCTGCGCGTCTATGACGGCGTCGCCCATGTCGGCATCCTGGCCGCGATGGCGGGGCCGGTGCGGGCGCTCGGGCTCGCGCGGGCCGATGCGCTGGAGGAGGTGGCGGGATTCGTCCGGGCGCGCGCCTGAAACCCCGGAGGCGCCGCTACGGCGTCGCCCCCTCCACCGCATCCAGCACATGCAGCGAATAGGTCAGCGCCGCCCCGGCATTCAGCGCGATGGCGACGCCGAGCGCCTCCGCGATCTCCTCCTTCGTCGCGCCGGCATGCTTCGCCTTGCGGGCATGGGCGTCGATGCAGCCCTCGCAGCGGGTGGTGACGGCGACGGCGAGCGCGATCAGCTCCCGCGTCTTCGCATCGAGATGGGTGGTGGTGGAGGCGCCGCGGCTGAGCGCACCGAAGCCCTTCATCAGCTCGGGGTGGAGCGCAGACAGCTCCTTCCCGCGGGCGCGCAGGCCGGCGCTGTAGCTGTCCCAGTCCTCGATTCGGGTATCGGTCGTCACCGTCGTCCCCCTTGCAAAGGAAAGGCGCCGCCCGGGTGGGGCGGCGCCTCGGCAGTCACCAGGGCGGGCGGTAGCCCTTACTCGGCCACCTCCGGCTCCTTCTCCGGCTCGCCGTCGCCCTCCTCGGGCTTCGGCAGGGCGGGGGGCGCGGCCTCGACATAGTCGAAGACCAGCGCGCCGTCCTTCAGGTTCACCTTCACCGCCCCGCCCTTGACGAGCCGGCCGAACAGCAGCTCCTCGGCGAGCGGCTTCTTGATGAATTCCTGGATGATCCGCGCCAGCGGCCGCGCGCCGTAGAGCGGGTCGTAGCCGCGCTCGGCCAGCCATTCGCGGGCCGCGCTGCTCAGCTCGATCGTCACGTTGCGGTCGGCGAGCTGCGCCTCCAGCTGCATGACGAACTTGTCGACCACCAGCGCCACGATTTCCGGCGTCAGGCCCGCGAAGGGGATCACCGCGTCCAGCCGGTTGCGGAATTCCGGCGTGAACATCCGCTTGATCGCCTCCTCGTCCTCGCCCACGCGGACCGAGGCGCCGAAGCCGATGGCGGGCTTGGCCATGTCCGCCGCGCCCGCATTGGTGGTCATGATGAGGATCACGTTGCGGAAATCGACCGTCTTGCCGTTGTGGTCGGTCAGCTTCCCGTGGTCCATCACCTGCAGCAGGATGTTGTAGAGATCCTGGTGCGCCTTCTCGATCTCGTCGAGCAGCAGGACGCAATGCGGGTGCTGGTCGATGCTGTCGGTCAGCAGCCCGCCCTGGTCGAAGCCGACATAGCCGGGCGGCGCGCCGATCAGGCGGCTGACGCTGTGGCGCTCCATGTATTCCGACATGTCGAAGCGCACCAGCTCGATCCCGAGCGTCTTCGAGAGCTGCTTCGCCACCTCGGTCTTGCCGACGCCGGTCGGGCCGCTGAACAGGTAGTTGCCGATCGGCTTCTCCGGGTCGCGCAGCCCGGCGCGGGACAGCTTGATGGCGGCGGACAGCGCATCGATCGCGCGGTCCTGGCCGAACACCATCGCCTTCAGGTCGCGTTCGAGGTTGCGCAGCGTCTCCTTGTCGTCGGCGCTGACGGATTTCGGGGGGATGCGCGCGATCTTCGCGACGATCTCCTCCACGTCCTTCAGGGTGACGGTCTTCCGGCGCTTGTTCTCGGGCAGCAGCATCCGCGACGCGCCGACCTCGTCGATCACGTCGATCGCCTTGTCGGGCAGCTTGCGGTCATGGATGTACTTGGCCGAAAGCTCCACCGCCGCGCGGATGGCTTCGGGCGTGTAGCGGACCTTGTGGTGCTTCTCGTAGTTGGTCTTGAGGCCCTGGAGGATCTTCACCGCGTCTTCCAGCGTCGGCTCGTTCACGTCGATCTTCTGGAAGCGGCGGACCAGGGCGCGGTCCTTCTCGAAGTAGTTGCGGTATTCCTTGTAGGTCGTGCTGCCGATGCAGCGCAGCGTGCCCTGGGCGAGGGCCGGCTTCAGCAGGTTCGACGCGTCCATCGCGCCGCCGCTGGTCGCGCCCGCGCCGATCACCGTGTGGATCTCGTCGATGAACAGGATCGAGCCAGGCTGGTTCTCGAGCTCCGAGACGACGGCCTTCAGCCGCTCCTCGAAGTCGCCGCGGTAGCGGGTGCCGGCCAGCAGGCTGCCCATGTCGAGGGCGAAGATGGTGGACTTCAGCAGCACCTCGGGCACGTCGCCCTCGATGATGCGCTTGGCCAGGCCCTCGGCGATGGCGGTCTTGCCCACGCCCGGGTCGCCCACGTAGAGCGGATTGTTCTTGGTGCGGCGGCAGAGGATCTGGATCGTCCGCTCGATCTCGCTGTCGCGGCCGATCAGCGGGTCGATCTTGCCCTGCTGCGCCTTCTTGTTGAGGTTGACGCAGTAGTTCGACAGCGCGTCCTGGCCGCGCTGGCCGCGGGCGGGCTTCTCCTCCTTCTCGGCCTGCTCCTCGGGCTGCTGCGGCGTGCCCTGGACGGGGCGGGACGCGCTGCGGCCGGGGGCCTTGGCGATGCCGTGGCTGATGAAGTTCACGGCGTCGAGCCGGGTCATGTCCTGCAGCTGCAGGAAGTAGACCGCGTGGCTTTCCCGTTCGGAGAACAGGGCGACGAGGACATTGGCGCCCGTCACCTCGTCCCGGCCGGAGGACTGGACATGGATGGCCGCGCGCTGCACGACGCGCTGGAAGCCGGCGGTCGGCTTGGCGTCCCCCGCGCGTTCGCTGACCAGGCCGGCAAGGTCCTTGTCGAGGAACTCCGCCAGGTCGCGCTTCAGCTTCTCGGCGTCGACGCCGCAGGCGCGCAGCACGGTGGCGGCGTCCACGTCGTCGGCGAGGGCGAGCAGGAGGTGTTCGAGCGTCGCGTATTCGTGCCGGCGGTCGTTGGCGAGGCCGAGGGCGCGGTGGAGCGTCTGCTCGAGGTTGCGGGACAGCATGGATGACGCTCCCTATTGGTCGGCCAAGGCGCTCAACGGAGCACCTCGGGTCGGGTTGCCCCGCGGGTGGCCCGGCCGGGCCGCCCCGAAGGGACTGCGAGATACGTGGTCGCTTCCTCCCCCCCCACGGTGGGTCACGCGGCCGGAATCCTTCCACAGCAACGCCGCGCGGTCATGATCTTTCCGATCATTCCTTCTCTATCGTGCACTGGAGGGGGTGCTGGTTCTGGCGGGCCAGGTCCATGACCTGGGTGACCTTCGTTTCGGCCACTTCGTAGGTATACACCCCGCAGACCCCGACGCCGCGGCGGTGGACGTGCAGCATGATGCGCGTCGCCTCCTCCCGCGTCTTCTGGAAGAAGCGTTCCAGCACATGCACGACGAACTCCATCGGCGTGTAGTCGTCGTTGAGCATCAGCACCTTGTACATGGAGGGCTTGCGGGTGCGCGGCCGCGCCTTGACCACCACGCCGGTGGCCGGCCCGCCGTCCGTCCCGTTGCCCTGTCCCGGGCGCTTGTCGTTGTCGCTCATGCCTGCCTTGGTCTCGGCGCCGCACCCCGGCGGCGCGATGGGTCCGTGGAAGATATCGGAGCGCCGGGCCGCGAGTGAAGGGCTTGAAGTGATCCTTGCGCGGATCGATGGCGGAAGTGTTGCCCGGATGGGCGGGGGGAGGTGAAAAAAACAGGACGGGCCCGCCTGGCCTGACCTCGTCCGCGGGGGGCTGCGGAAGGGGTCGGCCGGGCGGGCCCGGGAAGCGATCCCCGCCCTTGGGCGGGGGGCCTGCGCCTGGTTCAGGCCGCGAGCGGCTTGCCGAACTTCTCGACGGCCAGCGTCATGCGGGCGGTCAGCGGGGCATAGGCGGTCTCGGCGAGGCGGAAGGTCGCCTCCTGGAGCTTCGCCGTCTCGCTCATCGTCCGCTCGAAGGAGGCCTTCGCGAAGGCGGCCTGGATGTCGGCGGCCTCCTTCAGGCTCTTCACCGCCGCCAGCGCCTTCGCGCTCTCGAGCGCGTGGTCCATCAGCGCCTGGGACACGGCGAAATACTGCTTGCCGAGGTCCTGCATGCCGACCGTCAGGGTCTGCGCCGCCTTGGTCACCGCCTCGAGGTTGCCGCGGCCGAACTCAGCGGCCTCCTCGGACGCCTTGAAGAAGCCCTCGGCCGTCTTCGTCGCCTGCTCCATGCCCTTCTCCATCGCCACGCGCGCCTGGGTGGCGCCGTCCTCCACGAACTTCTTCGCCTGCGCGGCACCCGCCGCGCCCTGCGTCGCACCCTGCATCAGGCTCGCCGCCGCATTCTCGACCAGCGCGATGCCCTTGGCCTTCTGCTCACCCGCCATGGTAGTCTCCTCACCTGAATCACGGCCCCGCCCGGCCTCATCCACCCGACGGTCCAGCGAGGCCTGAGATCCGGCCCCAAGGATTTTGCTGCACCGCAGCACAAGCCCCAATTAGGCCGACCGCGGTGACGACGCAAGCATTTTTTGCGGTGCAGCATCCGGTGATCGGAACCCGCGCGCCGGGCGGGAAGCCCTGGTTTCCGGCGGCTGAGGCGCATCGCAAGCAAGGCGGTTAACATCTTGCAGTTACAGGATGTTCTGCATTCGCCCCGATGGACAAGCGCCCATTGCCTTCCGTAGGTTGCATGCCGTGGACGGCGCACGGGGGGTGCGCTGCCCCGGGGGGTTTTCGAGTGATGTTCCTTCGGCTCGCCTCGCGCGCCGGGCTCGCGGCGCTCGCAGCGCTCGCGCTCGCCGCCACGCCTGCCCGCGCGCAGATCGGCAGCGACCGCTATTCCGCCATCCTGCTGGACCACCGCACCGGCAGCGTCCTCGTCTCCGCCAGCCCGGACGAGACGCGCCACCCCGCCTCGCTCACCAAGATGATGACGCTCTACATGGTGTTCGAGGCGCTGCGCGACGGCCGGCTGACGCTTGCCTCGGCCGTGCCGATGTCTGAGGAGGCGGCCTCCCGCCCGCCGTCGAAGCTCGGCGTGCCGCCGGGCTTCTCCATCTCGGTCGAGCAGGCGATCCTCGCGCTCGTCACCCGCTCCGCCAATGACGTCGCCGCCGCGGTGGGCGAGCGGATCGGCGGGTCCGAGGCGCGCTTCGCCCAGATGATGACGATGCGCGCCCGCGCGCTCGGCATGACGCGGACCACCTTCCGCAACGCCTCCGGCCTGCCCGACCCGGACCAGGTGACGACGGCGCGGGACATGGCGACCCTCGGCCGCCGCCTGATGCAGGACTTCCCGGACCGCTACCACTATTTCGGCGTGACCAACGCCGTGGTGCGCGGGTCCAACCTGCGGAACCACAACGGCATGCTCCGCACCTATGACGGCGTGGACGGCATCAAGACCGGCTACATCCGCGACAGCGGCTTCAACATCGTCACCAGCGCCAGCCGCGGCGGGCAACGCCTGGTGGGCGCGGTCTTCGGCGGGTCCTCCTGGGCGGAGCGCGACGCGCACATGGCCTCCCTGCTCGACCAGGGCTTCCAGACGCTCGGCGTCGCCGTCGCATCGGGCGACCGCCCGGGCCTCGGCCTGGTGCGCAGCGCCGAGGCGGCGCCGGTCCGCACCGTCCGGGCGGAGGCGCCGGTCCGCGCCGCGCGGGCCGAAGCGCCCACGCGCACCACCCGCGCCGGCACCACCACCCGCAGCACCACCACCCGCTCCGTCGCCAGCAACCGCAGCGCGGCCGCGCCGGTGCGGCCGGTGTCCACCACCGCGGCGCGGGGCATGGCGCCGCGCCAGGCGGCGGCCCGGACCCGCGCCGCCGCCGCGCCGCCCACCATGGCGGCACGGCCCGCCGTCCGGACGCCGAGCGCGCTGCCCAACCCGCTGGTGCCACCGACCGCCCCGCAGCGCTTCCGCACCGCCGAGATCCGCTGACAAGCCGCCCAAGATAACGTCTTCGTCTGAATATTTGGTTATTGCCTCCGCGTCCGATCTGTCGCAAAAATAGCGATAGATCGGCGCAAAACCCCTTCCGCGCACAGCCAACCCCGTCGCGGCGCGCATCCCACATCCGGGATCGCCGCATCTGGAGGCGCCCATGCGCGGCACCCTTCCCCCCCTCGGCCCCGCGATGCGGCATCCCGGATGGGCCGGCGCGCCCCTGCCCGAGGATCACCGCCGCGACATCCCGGTCCCCGACGGATGCGAGGCGGACCCGCCGCCGGAACAGGCGCCCTTCCCCCCAATCGGCTTCGGCCCTGCGACGGTGGACGGGACTGGCCATCACGCCGGGAGCTGGCCCATGCCCCCGCCCGTCGCGGCATGGCCGGCCCCCGCAGCCGGCGCCATGCCCTCCCCCGGCCTTCCTGCCGCGCCGCCCATCACCCCATGGCCCGCGGCCGGCACGGGCGAGGCACCGCCCCATCCGACGCGCGACCTCGATGCTGGCGGCACCGGCGCGATGGAGCCGTATGCCCGCCTGCCGGAGGGCGGGCCCCTGCCGCCCGGCACCATGCCGGCCGATAGCGGGCGGGCGGGCGCCGCGCCGCCGCCGGCGCAGTCCTGGCCCGGTTTCGGCGATGCGGAGCGGCCCGACCTCGGCGCCTTCCTGCCCGCCACGTGCGGTGCCGTGGCGGGCACGACGGGGAGCGACCTGCGGGCGGATGCGGGCAGTCCCGTCGGACTGCTCCAGGCCGGCGACGCCCATTCGCCTGTGGGGCAGGACGGCCCCGCCGGGCTGCCCGCCCGGGGCGGCCCTGCCCCGGAGCCGGAGGGGTCTCGTCCGGAGGCGCCCCCCGGCTTCGCGTCCGAGGCGGCCGGCGGCGCCATTCCCTGGCCATGGGGCGGGGGCGGGCGGGTGGACCTGCCGCCCGAGGCACTGGGCGGCTTCCCCTTCGCGCGGCCTGCCACCGGCGGGGCGCACGGGTCCCCCGGGCAAATCCGCGACCATGCCGGGGATGGCCCCTGGCAGGAGGCGGCCGGCAATCAGGCGCCGGTGATCCAGGGCGGCGCGGCCCGAGCCATCGCCGTCCCGGAGAATGCCGCCGGCCCGTTCCACCTGCCGCATGCGACGGAGCCCGAGGGCGCGCCGCTGGCCTGGCGCATCGCGGGCGGGCCCGACGCCGCGCGCTTCGCGATCGACGCCGCGACCGGCGCCCTGTCCTTCCGCACCGCGCCGGACCACGAGGCCCCGCGCGATGCCGGGCGCGACAATGTCTATGACCTGCTGGTCGAGGCCGCCGACCCCGGCGGCGCCGCGGCGCTGCAGGCCATCGCGGTGACCGTGCTCGACCAGGCGGTGGAAGGGGTGCGGGACCTATCCGATCCGGGCGGCTGGGACCTGCTGTTCCGCATGTAGGTCGCGGCGCGGGGCAGTGCCGGGCCAGCCCGTGTTCACATCGGGGACAGGGATGGCGGCGAGGGTACAGGTCCCGCCGGAATGGGCCCCGCGCCGTGCCCGGCCGCCCCGCCGCCTTCCCGAAGGTCGAACGCCATGCCGCCCGCCCCGCTGCCCCCGAACGAGGCCGAGCGCCTCGCCGCGCTTCGTTCCTACGACATCCTCGACACCGTCTGCGAGGACACCTTCGACGACATCGCCCGGCTCGCCGCGCAGCTGACGGACTGCCCCATCGCCGTGGTGTCGCTGGTGGATGCCGAACGGCAGTGGTTCAAGGCGCATGTCGGGCTCGACGCGCGGGAGACGCCGCGCGACATGGCCTTCTGCGCGCACGCCATCCTCGACCCCGGCCAGCCTCTCGCGGTGACGGACGCGACGCGCGACCCGCGCTTCGCGGACAACCCGCTGGTGACCGGCGCGCCGGACATCCGCGCCTATCTCGGCGTGCCGCTGGTGAATGCGGAAGGCCAGGCGCTCGGCACGCTCTGCGTCATCGACACCGCGCCGCACGACTTCGACATGTGCAAGACCGGCGTGGTCCGCAGCCTGGCGCGCACGGTGGTCACCACGCTGGAACTGCGCCGCGCGATGATCCAGGTCCGCAGCATGGCGCTGACCGATGCGCTGACGGGGCTGCCCAACCGCCCCGCCTTCCGCGAGGCGCTGTCGCGCGCCATCGCCCGCCACCGGCGCGACCAGCAGCCCTTCTCGCTGCTCTACATGGACCTCGACGGCTTCAAGCGCGTGAACGACGTGCGCGGCCATGCCGAGGGCGACCGCGTGCTGGCCGGCGTGGCGGAGGTGCTGCGCGCCAGCCTCCGGCAGGAGGACGTGCCCGCGCGCATCGGCGGCGACGAATTCGCCGCCGTGCTGGTGGGCGGCGACGGGCGGGAGATCCCCGGCGCGGCGGAACGCGTGCGCCGCGCCGTGCGGGAACGCATGGACGCGCATGGCTGGCCGGTCAGCGCGTCGATCGGGGCCGTGCTGTTCCGCTCCCCCCCTGACGACGAGGAGGAGGCGATCGCCGCGGCGGACGAGCTGATGTACGGCGCCAAGGCCGCCGGCCGCGACCGTGTGGCGCACGGCGTCTTCCACCGACCGCGCCCCCGGCTCGCCGCCGAATAGCGGGGCGGGCGGCATTGGCTGCCGCAAGCGGCCCACGGGGTGGGCCGAGCGGCCGAATGGCCGCCGCGCCAAGTGGCGCGAAGCACAGCGGCCGGAGGCCGCGCCCGGCGCCTGAGGGCACGAAAAAACCTACGGCCGGTCATCGAACATGACCGGTCGCGTCAGGCCATCCCGCCGCGCGCCGCCACCGGCCAGAGGCATTCCACCCGGCCCTTGCGCACGCCGACATACCAGTCGTGGCGGTCCACCGTCGGGTCGCAATGGCCGGGGACCAGCCGGACCTTCTCGCCGAGCCGGGGCAGCGCGGCCGGGTCCTCCGCCGCCAGTGTCCCGTGCTCGTCCGATGCGCCGGTGTAGCGCACGCCGGCGAGGCCATGGACCAGGGGCAGGCCGGAATCGACCGCCACCGCCTTGTGCCCCGCATCCAGCACCGCGCCGCCCGGGCGCGGCGCGCTCATCACCTGCGACAGCACGAACAGCGCGTGGCGGAAGGGCGGCGGTTCGCCGTTGCGGGCGTAGTCGGCATCCATGAAGGCGTAGCTGCCGGCCTGGATCTCGTTCCAGATGCCGGTCGCGGCTTCGAGCTGGAAGGTGCCGGTGCCGGCGCCGCCGACGATGGCGCAGGCCAGGCCGCGCTGGCGAAGCTGTTCCACCGTGCGGCGCGTGCCTTCTGCCGCGAAGGCGATGGCGGCGTGCCGCTCCTCCAGGTTGCGCCGGTGCTGCGCGCTGCCGTGGTAGGATTGCAGCCCGCCGAAGATGAGATGCGGGCTCGCCGCGATGCGCTCGGCCAGCGCCACCGCGGGGGGGCCGGGATCGACGCCGCATCGCCCGGCACCGCAGTCGATCTCGACCAGCACGGTCATGCGGATGCCGGCATCCTCGGCCGCGGCCTCGATGGCGCGCACCCCGGCCTCGTCATCGGCGCAGACCGCCACCTTCGCGATGCGCGACAGCGCCGCCAGCCGGGCCAGCTTGCGGGGCGCGATCACCTCGTTGCTGACCAGGATGTCGGGCACCCCGCCCCAGGCCAGCGCCTCGGCTTCCGCCACCTTCTGCACGCATTGGCCGACCGCGCCGCGGCGCATCTGCGCCAGGGCCACGACGGGCGACTTGTGGGTCTTGGCATGGGCGCGCAGCCGGGTGCCGGTGGGCGCCAGCAGCGCCGCCATGGTGTCGAGGTTGTGTTCGAAGGCGTCGAGGTCGAGCACCAGCGCGGGGGTGTCGACCTCCTCCTCGCGCATGCCGGGCTCGGCGGGCGGGTGCTGCAGCATGGCGTGGTCCGGTTCCGGGCGATGGGGGGCCAGCTTCGCCCCGTTGCGGCGGGCCCGCAACCGTGCCCGGGCCGCCGCCCCGCCCGCGCCGGGCGTCTTGCCGCTGCGGCGCGGAACGCGCAGGCTGCGGCGCCCATGGACTTCTCCCCGACCGACACGCAGGCATCCCTGCTCGATGCCATCGGGCGTCTCTGCGCCCGCTTCGACGATGCCTACTGGCTCGCGCATGACCGCGACCACCGCTTCCCGCATGACTTCCACCAGGCGATGGCGGCGGAAGGCTGGCTTGGCATCTGCATGCCGGAGGAGGTGGGCGGCGCGGGGCTCGGCGTCGCCGAGGCGGCGGTGATGATGCAGGCCGTCGCGCAGTCCGGCGCGGGCATGTCGGGCGCATCCGCCATCCACATGAACATCTTCGGCCCGATGCCGGTGGTGGTGTTCGGCACGCGCGACCAGCAGCGCCGCATGCTGCCGCCGCTGATCAGCGGGGCGGAACGCGCCTGCTTCGCGGTGACGGAGCCGAACACCGGGCTCGACACCACGAAGCTGCGGACCTTCGCCGAACGCCGCGGCGACCGCTACGTGGTGAACGGCCAGAAGGTGTGGATCAGCACCGCCCAGGTGGCCGACCGCGTGCTGCTGCTTGCCCGCACCACGCCGATCGAGCAGGTGCGGAAGAAGACCGAGGGGCTGTCCCTGTTCTACACCGCGCTCGACCGCCGCCGCGTCGAGGTGCGGGAGATCCCGAAGATGGGCCGCCACGCGGTGGATTCGAACCAGCTTTTCATCGATGGGCTGGAGGTGCCGCTGGAGGATCGCATCGGCGAGGAGGGGCGCGGCTTCGACTGCATCCTGCACGGGATGAACCCCGAACGCGTGCTGGTGGCGGCGGAAGCGGTGGGGATCGGCCATGCCGCCATCGCGCGCGCCGCGTCCTATGCGAAGGAACGGATCGTCTTCGGGCGCGAGATCGGGCGCAACCAGGGCATCCAGCACCCGCTGGCCGCCTGCTGGATGCGGCTGGAGGCGGCGCGGCTGATGACCATGCAGGCCGCCTGGCGCTACGACCGCGGGATGGATTGCGGCGCCGAGGCGAACGCCGCCAAGTGGCTGGCCGGCGAGGCCGGGTTCGAGGCCGCGCAGACGGCGGTGATGACGCTCGGCGGCTACGGCTACGCGCAGGAGTACCATGTCGAGCGCCTGCTGCGGGAAAGCCTGATCCCCCGCATCGCGCCGGTCAGCCCGCACCTCATCCTGAACCACATCGCCGAGCGCGTGCTTGGTCTTCCCCGGAGCTACTGATGGGCCTCCTCGACGACCTGCAAGGCGCGGCACGCCGGCACGAGACGCCCTGCGGCGAGGGCAGCATGGTCTGGCACGCCTGGAACGAGGGCGCGGGCCCGCCGGTGGTGCTGCTGCATGGCGGCAACGGGTCCTGGCGGCACTGGGTCCGCAACATCCCGCACCTCGCGCGGGGCCGGCACGTCCTGGCGGCGGACCTGCCCGGCCTCGGCGAAAGCTTCCTGCCGCCGGGCGTGGACGAGCCGCATGGCGTCGCGGCGCTGACGGCGGCGGGGCTGCGGCGGCTGGTGCCGGACACCTCGGGCGTCGACCTGGTCGGCTTCTCCTTCGGCGCAATGGTGGGCGGGGTGGTGGCGGCGGAGCTCGGCGCCGCGCTGCGCAGCTTCACTGCGCTCGGCGGCGGCGCGCTCGGCGTGCCGCGGATGCCGACGGTGCTGGAGAAGATCCGCAACAAGGAAGGCGAGGAGCGCGTGGCGGCGCACCGGCGCAACCTGCTGTCGCTGATGATCCACGACCCGGCCAGGGTCGACGACCTCGCGCTCGAGACGCAGGAATGGCACACGGTGCGCGCGCGCTACCGCAGCCGCGGCTATGCGCACACGCCCCTGCTGAAGGACGCGCTGGCGCGCACGGTCTGCCGGCTGGGCGCGGCCTGGGGCGAGTTCGACCAGGTGGGCTACCCGCATCTGGACCAGCGCATCGCGGCGGTGCGCGAGGTGCGGCCCGATGCGCGCACCGAGATCATCCCCGGCGCCGGCCACTGGGTCGCCTACGAGGCGCCGGAGGCGGTGAACGCCCTGCTCGATCGCTGGATGGCCGGCGGGTGACCGGGCCGCCCCACCACCGCCGCCATGCGCGACACATCCGCACGTCACGCATGAAACCCTCCCCGACATCGCGGTGAAACCCGGCGGGCCTATTGCCCCGCCCCGAGGCGGCCGGGGCGCATCCCCGGCCGGCAAACCGGAGAGAGGAGACGCCCATGCCCTTCGACGCCCCCCGCCTGCCCCGCAAGACGCGGGAGATGCGGAATCATCACTTCGACAGCACGATCTGGAACGAATTCGCCTTCCGCGACGACGACATCATCATCTCCACCTATGCGAAGTCGGGCACGACCTGGGTGCAGCAGATCGTGGGGCAGCTGCTCTCCGGCGGCGATCCGGCCTTCCCGGTCGCCGATGTCTCCCCCTGGCTCGACCTGCGCGTCCCGCCGAAGGAGGTGAAGCTGCCGATGGTGGAGGCCCAGGCGCATCGCCGCTTCCTCAAGACCCACCTGCCGGTCGATGCGCTGGTCTATTCGCCGCGCGCGAAATACATCTACATCGGCCGCGACGGGCGCGACGTGGCCTGGAGCCTGCACAACCACCACGCCAACGCCAACGCCCTGTGGTATCAGGCGCTGAACGAGACGCCGGGCCTGGTCGGCCCGCCCATCGGCCCCGCCGATCCCGACATCCGTCGCTACTTCCTGGACTGGCTGGACCGCGACGGCCATCCCTTCTGGTCCTTCTGGGAGAATGTCGCGAGCTGGTGGGAGATCCGCCACCTGCCCAACTGCATGTTCCTGCACTTCGCGGAGCTGAAGGCCGACATGCCGGCCGCGATCCGCCGCATCGCCGCCTTCCTCGGCATCGAGGTCCATCCCGGCGCCTGGTCCGCCATCCTCGAGCATTGCTCCTTCGACTGGATGAAGGCGCATGGGGAACGCGCGGTGCCGCTCGGCGGGGCGGTGTGGGAAGGCGGCGCCCGGACCTTCGTCCACAAGGGCACCAATGGCCGCTGGCGCGACGTGCTGACGGCGGAGGATTGCCGCCGCTACGAGGCGACCGCCCGCGCGCGGCTCGGCGAGGACTGCGCGCGCTGGCTCGCGACGGGCGATGCGGCGGCGCTGGCGCGGGCGGAGAGATACGCGGCGTAGCGCGGAAGGCCGCGCCGCTCAGCCGCCCATGCGTTCGGCATGGCGCCCGCGCCAGCCCTCGCCCCGCACGAAGGCGAGCAGGCTGTCGCGGTCGGCGGGCTGGCGGGTCACGGCACGGATGACCCGCCAGGCCAGCGCATGCATGCAGGAGGTGACCGGCGCCTGCCCGACGAAGGGCTGCCCGAGGATGGGGCCGAGCGTCGGCATCCCGGTGCCGAGCATGGCGACCGCCTCGCACCGCCCCTCCGGCAGCGCGGCCAGGGCGGCGGCGGCGGCGGCGGCCGACATGGCGTAGATCGGGTGGAAGGACCCGTCCGCCATGGCGCCGCGCGACAGCGCCGCGACCTCGAAGCCCCGTTCCCGCCAGTAGCGCAGCGCGGCCTCCGTCAGGTCGTCGGGATAGGGGGAGACGAGGCCGATGCGCGTGGCGCCGAGCGCATGGAAGGCGTCCCGCACCGCGGTGGCCGCGGTGACCACGGGGATGCCGAGCCGGTCCTCCATCCCCGCCACCAGCGCATCCTCCTCCGCCACGCCGGCGAAGTAGCTCGCGCCCGTGCAGGCGAAGGCCAGCGCGCCGACCGGCGCGTTGGCGAATTGCCGCGCCGCCGCCGGCAGGTCCCGCAGGTAGTCCAGCAGGCGGGCGACGATGGTCGGCCCGTCGCTGGTCAGCCGCGCCGCGACCATCCCGATCCCCGGCGGAAGCAGGATGCCGAATTCCGGCTCCACCGTCGTGTTGGCCTGCGGCGTCAGCACGCCGACCAGGCCGCGCCGCGCATATTCGACGCCCATCCCATCCTCCGTCCCGGAGCCGGCATGATGCTATAGGTGGGGCAACCGTCCAGCACCCGGGAAGACGCCGATGCCCACCCGCCGACAGATGCTGCCGCTGCTCTCCGCCGCCGCGGGCCTCCCCTGCCTCCCCGCCCGCGCGCAGGCCTGGCCGGCGCGGCCGGTCCGCGTGGTGGTCCCCTTCCCGCCCGGCGGCACGACGGATTTCATCGCGCGCCTGGTCGGCCAGCGCCTCGGCGCCGTGCTCGGCCAGCCCTTCGTGATCGAGAACCGCGCCGGGGCGGGCGGCACCACCGGGTCCGACCTGGTGGCGAAAAGCCCGCCCGACGGGCATGTCCTCGTGGTCTCCAACGTCGCGAGCCACGGCGTCGGGCCCGCCGTCTACCGCGCCATGCCCTATGACAGCGTGCGGGACTTCACCCATGTGGCGCTGATGGCGGAGATCCCGTCCGTGCTGGCGGTGAACGTCGCGAGCCCGGTGCGCACGCTCGCGGATTTCATCGCGGCGGCGAAGGCGCGGCCGGGCGCGGTCACCGTCGCCTCGCCCGGCAACGGCACGTCGAGCCACGCCAAGCAGGAGATCCTGAAGCGGTCGGCCGGGATCGACACGGTGCATGTCCCCTATCGCGGCAGCGGGCCGATGATGAACGACGTCGCCGCGGGCGCGGTGGACGCCATGATCACGACGCTGGTGGAGGCCGGGCGGGGCGAGCGGTTCCGGCTGCTCGCCGTCACCGCCGCGCGGCGGGTTGAGGGCTGGCCGGAGGTGCCGACCTTCGCCGAGCTCGGCCACCCCGACCTCGTCGCCTCCACCTGGTTCGGCCTGTCCGGCCCCGCGGGCCTGCCACCGGCGGTGGCGGAGCGGCTGAACGCCGAGGTGCTGGCCGCGCTGGCGCATCCCGAGATCGCGCCGCGCCTGGTGGAGACGGGCGCGACGCCGCGGCGGATGGGCGCGGCGGAGTATTCGGCCTTCGTCGCGGCGGAGGTGCGGCGCTGGGCGGCGGTGGTGCAGGCCGCCGGCATCCGGGCGGAGTGAGCGCGGCAGCGCCCCGGGGGACTTGACCGGCAGCCGCCGCCGGCCTTTCTCCGCCGCCATGGCCGAGGACGAGCAGGACCCCCCCGCCCCCCGCCGCAAGGCGGCGACGCTGGCCGCCCAGGCCGAGCGCGAGGCGCGGCTGGCCGCGGCGCTGCGCGCCAACCTGCGCCGCCGCAAGGCCCAGGCCCGCGCGCGGGAGGACGCGGCCAAGGTCGGGCCGGAGGCCGAGCCCGAGGGCTGATGGACGCCCCCGCCCGCATGGGCTAACCCGCCCCCGGAAATCCGAGGTCCCCTACCCCATGCCCATCATGCCCGACAGCTGGATCCGCCGCATGGCGACGGAACACGGCATGATCGAGCCCTTCGTCGAGAGTCAGCGGCGGGAGGGCGTGATCTCCTACGGCCTGTCCTCCTACGGCTACGACGCGCGCTTGGCGGACGAGTTCAAGATCTTCACCAACGTGGACAATGCGGTGGTGGACCCGAAGGTGTTCAGCGACCAGGGCTTCGTCACCCGCAAGGGCGAGACCTGCATCATCCCGCCCAATTCCTTCCTGCTGTGCCACACGGTCGAGTATTTCCGCATCCCGCGCGACGTCCTGGTGATCTGCCTCGGCAAGTCCACCTATGCCCGCTGCGGGCTGATCGTGAACGTCACGCCGCTGGAGCCGGAATGGGAAGGCCAGGTGACGATCGAGATCAGCAACACCACCCCCCTGCCCGCGCGCATCTACGCCAACGAGGGCATCTGCCAGTTCCTGTTCCTCCAGGGCGCGGGCGCGCCGGAGGTCAGCTACGCCGACCGCAAGGGCAAGTACATGGGCCAGCGCGGCGTCGCGCTGCCGAAGCTGTAGGACGGTGGCGATGGACCGCATCCGCATCCGCGGCGGCAGGCCGCTGCATGGCGACATCCCGATCGGCGGCGCCAAGAACGCGACGCTGCCGCTGATGGCCGCCGGCCTGCTCTCCGACGGGCCGCTCACGCTGGAGAACGCGCCCGACCTCGCCGACATCGCCACGATGCGGAACCTGCTGGCGCAGCACGGGCTGGCGGTGGAGCACGACAGGGCGGCGCGCCGCATCACGCTGTCCGGCGCGGCCGGCAACCTCGAAGCGCCCTACGACCTGGTGCGCAAGATGCGCGCGAGCGTGCTGGTGATGGGCCCCCTCGTCGCCCGCTTCGGCGAGGCCCGCGTCAGCCTGCCCGGCGGCTGCGCCATCGGCACGCGGCCGGTGGACCTGCACATCAAGGGGCTGGAGCAGATGGGCGCCGTCTTCGACCTCGAAGGCGGCTACATGCATGCGAAGGCGCCGCAGGGCCTGCGGGGTGCGCGCATCATCTTCCCGCAGGTCAGCGTCGGCGCGACCGAGAACCTGCTGATGGCCGCCACCCTGGCCGATGGCGTGACGGAACTGGTGAATGCCGCGCGGGAGCCGGAGATCGGCGACCTTGCGATGTGCCTGATGCGCATGGGTGCGCGGATCGAGGGCATCGGCACCGACCGGCTGGTGGTGGAAGGCGTGAAGCGCCTCGGCGCCGCCACGCATCCGGTGATCCCCGACCGGATCGAGGCCGGGACCTATGCCTGCGCGGCCGCCATCACCGGCGGGTCGGTGATGCTGGAAGGCGCGCGGATGGTCGATCTCGGCGCCGTGGTGCGGGTGCTGCGGGAAGCCGGGGTCGATGTCGCGGAGGAACATGGCGGCCTGCGCGTGACGCGGCTGAACGGGCTGCGCGGCGCCGACGTGATGACCGAGCCCTTCCCCGGCTTCGCCACCGACATGCAGGCGCAGTTCATGGCGCTGATGTGCGTGGCCGAGGGCGCCAGCATGATCACGGAGACGATCTTCGAGAACCGCTTCATGCATGTGCCCGAGCTGACGCGCATGGGCGCGCGCATCAAGTACCACGGGCAGAGCGCGATCGTCCGCGGCGTGCCGCAGCTGTCGGGCGCGCCGGTGATGGCGACCGACCTCCGCGCCAGCGTCTCGCTCGTGCTCGCCGGGCTCGCGGCGAAGGGGGAGACGATCGTCAACCGCGTGTACCACCTCGACCGCGGCTACGAATCCATCGAACGCAAGCTCGGCGCGGTAGGCGCCGAGGTGGAGCGGATCTAGCGCCCGCCCTGGCCACGCCGCGGCCCGCCTTCAGGGGCAGGGTGCGGCATCCGCCGGCAGGCGTTCCAGCACGCCGTCGGCCAGCAGCTGCGCGGCGGTCGCATCGGTCATCACCTGCGTCGCACCTCCCGGTTCGCCGAACCAGGGCAGGGCGGCGCCGATGCGGACCGGCAGCGGCGCCAGCACGCGATAGGCGGCATAGGGCAGGTCGCGGCAGACCGAAGGCAGGGCCCGCGCCCGGAAGGCCGCGCCCTTCGGGCTGAAGAAGCGCCCGCCCTCCCCGCCGAAGCGGTCGAGCAGCACGCCCGGCGGCAGCACCAGGAAGGCCGCCGGCGCGTCGAAGCCGTGGCCGGGCGGCCAGCGATAGCCCCCCGCCTCCACCCATTCCCGGCCGAGGTCGGGCCGCGCGCCCGCCGGCGGGGCGGCCGGCGCTGCGCAGGCCGCAAGCCCCAGCCCGAACAGCAGAACCAGCCGCCGCACGGCGCTATCCGCGGAACATGCCAGCCCCGTCCACGTCCACCACGGTGCCGTTGATGTAGGCGCCGCGCGGCGAGGCGAGGAACACCGCGAGGTCGGCGATCTCGCTCGCCTCGATCGGGCGGCCATAGGGCAGGCCGGTCAGCGTCTCCGCCCACCGCTCCTCGTCGCCAAGCTTCGCCTTCGCGGTGATCCGCGCCTGGCTGACCATCCGGTCCGTCTTGGTGGCGGCGGGGTTGATGCCCACCACCCGCGCCCCGCTTTCCTGCGCAGCGGCGCCGAGGGCGGCGGTGAAGGCGATCAGCGCCGCGTTGCCGGTGCCGCCGCAGATGTAGCCCGGCCGCGGCGCGCGGCCCGCCATGCCGATGATGTTGACGATGACGCCCGCGCGCCGTGCCTCCATCGCCGGCAGGAACAGCTGGCAGAGATGGATGTAGCCGAACACCTTCAGGTCCCAGGCCTGCTGCCAGCGCGCGATCGGGATGTCCTGGATGCGGCCGGCGGGGATGGCGCCGGCATTGTTCACCAGGATGTCCACCTCGCCGGCCGCGGCGTGCAGCCTCTCCCGCTCCTCGGGCCTGGAGAGGTCGGCGGGGACGGCCTCGACCCGCACCTGGTGCGCGCCGCGCAGCTGGTCCACCGCCCCGGCCAGCGCCCCGGCATCGCGGGAGGCGAGCACCAGGTCGCAGCCCTCGGCCGCGAAGGCGTGGGCGCAGGCGAGGCCGATGCCCTTCGATCCGCCGGTGACCAGCACGCGCCGGCCGTGCAGCTTCATGTCCATGATGGCGTGTTCCCCCCGGGGTTGGGTTCCGGTCATGCCCCCACCCCACCCTTCCCCGCAAGCGGGGGAGGGTCGGGCGGGGCGTCAGGCGGGGGCGGTCAGATCTCCAGCTCGATCAGGAACGGCCCGTCCTGCGCGAAGCTCTGGCGCATCAGGTCGGCGCAGCCTTCGAGGGTGGCGGTCTTCGCCGCCTCCACCCCCATGCCGTTGGCCAGCTTCACCCAGTCGAGGTCGGGATTGCCGAGGTCGAGCATGTCCATCGCCGTGCGGCCAGGATTGGCGCCGACGCCGCGGTACTCGCCCAGCAGGATCGCGTATTGCCGGTTCGACAGCACGACGGTCGTGACCGGCAGCTTCTCCCGCGCCTGGGTCCACAGGCCCTGGAGCGTGTACATCCCGGACCCGTCGGCCTGCAGGTTCACCACCCGCCGCCCGCCCGCCCCCACCGCGGCGCCGGTCGCGAGCGGGATGCCGCAGCCGATCGCGCCGCCGGTGATCTGCAGCCAGTCATGCGGGGGCGCCGCATGCGTTTCCTTGAAGAAGCCGCGGCCGAAGCTGACGGATTCGTCCGCCACCACCGCATGGTCCGGCATCAGCGCGGCGAGGGTGCGGGCCAGCCCTTCCGGCGTCGGCGCCCCGCGCGCGATCTCCGGCCGCGGGCCGGGATCGGGGATGGCGGCCTCCGGCGCGCCGAGTTCGGCGGCGAGCGCCGCCAGCGCCTGCACCGGGTCGGCCTCGTAGCGCGTCAGCGGCAGGATGTCCGCATCCTCCCGGTGGTGGCGCGACGGCTTGCCGGGATAGGCGAAGAAGCCGACCGGCGCCTTGGCGTTCACCAGGATGATGGTGGTGTAGGGCTTCAGCGCCTCCACCGCGAGGTCGACCGGATAGGGCACGCGTTCGAGCGCGAGCCGCCCGCGGCCGCGTTCCACCCGGCCGTTCGACATCTCGGCCATCACCTTCGCGCCCGTCGCCTGCGCGATGCGCCAGGCCAGCGCCTGCGGCTCCGCCCGCAGCGCGAGGCCGCCGAGCAGGATCAGCACATCCGACCTCTCCCGCAGCGCGCGTGCGGCGTTGCGGATGGCCAGCGGGTCCGCCTCGGGCGCGGGGGGCACGGGCAGCGCCGGGGCGGGGCCGTCCGGCGCCTCGTCCCAGCAGGTGTCGGACGGCAGGATCAACGTCGCGATCCCGCCGGGCGAGGTCCGCGCCGCCTGCACCGCGACAGCGGCGTCCCGCGCCACGTCCGCCGCCCGCGCACTGGTGCGCACCCAGGCGGAGACACCGTGCGCCCAGCCTTCCGTGTCCGCGGTCAGCTGCGCGTCGAGCGGGCGGTGATAGGTCGCCTGGTCGCCCACGCAGTTCACCATCCCGCTGCGCGCCCGGCGGGCATTGTGCAGGTTGGCCAGCCCGTTCGCGAGGCCCGGGCCGCAATGCAGCAGCGTGGCGGCCGGCTTGCCCGACATGCGGAAATAGCCGTCGGCCATCCCGGTGACGACGTTCTCCTGCAGGCCGAGCACGCAGCGCATCCCGGGGATGCGGTCCAGCGCGGCGACGAAATGCATCTCGCTGGTTCCGGGATTGGCGAAGCAGACCTCCACCCCCGCCCCGAGAAGCGTGTGCACCAGACTTTCCGCACCGTTCACGCCGCAGTCTCCCTCCGCATCAGGACGCCCAAACTGCGCGGCGGCGCGCCGGCCCGCAAGCCGCCCCCACATTCGGAAGGGGCGGGCCGGCGCAGGGCGGGATGCCAAAATGGCGACGCGGCATCTTTACTGCGTCGTCACCCTGCCGCAATCCTGACGCCAATCGGGGGCATGGGGGCTGCCGGGACCCGCATGGCGGGGCGGTGGGGAGACGAGGCATGCCGAGGCTGGCGGTCGCATTCTTCTGCTCGGGCTTCGGCGCGCTGCTGTGCCAGGTCGTCTGGCAGCGGATGCTCGGGATCTTCGCGGGGTCGGACACCGTTTCGGCCGCGCTGGTCGTGGGCGCCTTCCTGGCCGGGCTCGGGCTCGGCTCCATCATCGGGGCGAAGGTCGCGGACCGGCTGTCGCCCTACCAGGCGCTGATCGGCTTCGCCCTGGCCGAGGCCGGGGTCGCGGCCTTCGCGCTGCTGTCCAAGGCGTTCCTCTACGACGTGCTGGCGACCGACCTTGCCGGGGTGGTGGACGACCCCTTCGTCATCTTCGCGCTCTGCTTCGCGGGGCTGGTGCTGCCGACCACGCTGATGGGCGCGTCCCTGCCGCTGCTGGCGCGCGCGGTGGCCACCAGCCTCGACACCGTGGCGGAGCGGATCGGCACGCTCTACGGGCTGAACACGCTCGGCGCCGGGCTCGGCGCGCTGCTCGGCGGGTGGCTGCTGGTCGGCAATCTCGGCTATGTCGGCGCGCTGGTGCTGGCGGCGGGGCTCGACCTGGTGGCGGCGCTGCTGGCGCTGACGCTGCTGCCCGGGCTGCGCTCGGCGCCGGTGGCGGCGGCCGTCGGCGCGCAGGTCACCACGATGCGCCAGGGCGAGCCCTTCGGCAGCCTGCGGATGTGGTGCCTGCTGGTCTTCCTGTCGGGCTACGTCATCGTCGCGCTGGAGATCGTGTGGGTGCGGCTGATGGGGGTGGTCGGGCAGTACCACGCCTACCTGTTCCCCACCGTGCTCGGCACCTTCCTGCTGGCGGACGGGCTCGGCATGGCGGTGGCCGCGCGGATGGTCCGGAGGCTGGAGGACCCGCGCCCCGCCTTCTTCGTCACCCAGGCGGCGGGCTTCGTGCTGGCGGCGGTGCTGATCCTCGCGCTCTACTGGGCGCTGCCGCTCTGGCCCCTGAACACGCTGGTCTCGGTCGATTCCTGGCGGCTCTGGCATGGCGGTCTGGCGACGAGCGTGATCCTCTCGGTCATCGTCGTCGGCCCGCCCTCCTTCCTGATCGGCATGACCTTCCCCTTCGTGCAGCGCGCGGTGCAGCAGGACCTGGCGAGCGTCGGCGCGCGGGTCGGCTGGGTGCAGCTGGCCAACATCCTCGGCAATGCCGCGGGGTCGATCGGCACGGGGCTGGTCACCTTCCACCTGTTCGGCACGGCGGGCACGCTGCAGTTCCTGGCGGTGCTGTCGCTGCTGCTGATGCTGGGCTGGCTGTGGAGGGAAGGCCGCGGCCGCCGGCCGGAACTCGGCCTCGCCGCCGCCTGCGCGGCGCTGCTGCTGGTGCTTCCTTCCAATGCGCGCTTCTGGTCGCGCATCCATGCCGAGCAGCCGAACCACGGCACCGCCTGGGCCGAGGACCGGTCCGGCATCGCCTTCTACCGCTACGAGGCGTCGGGCACGGCGGAGCCGAGCGGCCCCTTCTTCATCCAGGGCTTCTCGCAGGGGCGGATCCCCTTCTTCGGGATGCACATGTTCCTCGGCGCCGTGGGCCCGCTGGTGCACCCCGACCCGAAGCGCGTCCTGCTGATCGGCATCGGCTCGGGCGGGACGCCCTGGGCGGCGGGCGTCGTGCCCGCCACCGAGCGCATCCGCGCGATCGAGCTGATCGGCCCGGTGCTGACGGCCCTTCGCGACCTGGCAGGGCGCTTCCCCGACGGCCCGGTCGCGGCGATGCTGCGCGACCCGCGCTGGCAGATGGAATACGGCGACGCGCGCCGCGCCCTGTCACGCGGGACGGAGCAGTACGACATCATCCAGGCGGATGCGATCATGCCGGAGACGTCGCATTCCGGCCTGCTCTACTCGGAGGAGTTCCTGCAGCAGGTGCGCCGTCGCCTCGCGCCCGGCGGCATTTACGTGCAGTGGGGCCCGTCGCAGCGGGTGGTGGAGACCTTCTCCGCCGTCTTCCCGCATGTCGTGATGCTGATGCCGGCCTCCGTGCTGATCGGCTCCGACCGGCCGATCCCCTATGACCCGGCGGAGCTCGCCCGGCGCTTCGCGGACCCGGCGGTGGCCGCCCACCTGGCGCGCGGCAGCCGCGAGGTGCGGGATTTCCGTCCCTTCTTCGAACGCCCCGCGCTGGTGTGGGACCCGGCGACGCCGCGCGCCGCGCCGTCGATCACCGATGTCTTCCCGCGCGACGAGTTCTACATGAACAACCCCGTGCTCGGCACGCAGCCGCTCCGCACGCCGGCCGATGTGGTGGCGCGCGCCGGGCAGCGGTAGCGGCGCGCGCAGGGCAGGCCCCGGTCCCGCGCGCGTTCGCAGGCAGGGGCCGCCTGCGCTACCCTGCGCGGCATGCGAGGGGATCGGGGCGCGAGATGAAGAAGGTGCTGCTGCTGGGCTTCCTGTGCGGGGCGCTGGCCGTGTTCGTGTTCCACCAGGGGACGCTCTACGTCCTGCATCACCAGTTCCCGCTCATCAAGGCGCTGACGGGCGCGGCGGACGCCTTCCGGCCGGCGACGTCGGGGTTCAGCTTCCGCTCCGTCCCGCCGCTCGGCGTGCCGCAGGTGCTGAGCCTCGCCTTCTGGGGTGGGGTCTGGGGCATCGTGCTCGCGGCGCTGATCCGCTACGCCCACATGCCGGACCTGCTGACCGGCTTCCTGCTGGGCGCGGTCGCCTGCACCATCTTCGGCTTCACCGTGGTCGCCCAGCTTCGCGGCGCGCCGATGTGGGGCGGCGGCAACTCCATCATCTGGTGGCGGGCGATGCTGCTGAACGGCGCCTGGGGCTGGGGCGCGGCCTTCCTGATGCGGCCCTTCGGCGTGGGCGGCCGCGGCGACTGAACCGGCGTTGCCCTGACCGTCATCAAGCCAATGCCGGTTCGGGGCGGCCGCGGCGGGCGGCCACCCTATCGCGGCAGGCGGGCGAACAGCGCCGCGAGGTCGGCCTGGCGTCGGCAGCCGGTCTTGCGGCGGATGGCGGCCAGGTGGCTGCGCGCCGTCTCGTGCGAGATGCCGCGCGCCGCCGCGTGGTCCTGCACGGTGCGCCCCGCCGCGATGGCGGCGGCCAGCGCCGCCTGGGCGGGCGTGAGGCCGTAGAGCCGCGCGAGCAGCGCGGCATTCGGCGAAGCCCGGCGCGTCCCGTCGGTGACCAGCAGCATGACGCCGCGGAAGCCGCTTGGCGCATCGGGCAGGTCGGTGCGCATGACCGGCACGGCGCGGATCATCCAGGGCGCGCCGCCCGAGGGGCGCGGCGCCGCGAGGCTGCCGGCGAAGGGCAGCAGCCCCACCTGGCCGTCGAGCGCCGCGAGCGCCGCGGTGACCGCGCGGCCCACCGCATGGCGGGTCTTCGGATCGGGGGTGTCGAGCCCGCCTTCGGGGGCGAGCGAGAGGCCGTCGCGCGCCGCGACCATCCGCCGCAGGGCGATGTTGGCGAAGGCAAGCCGCCGGCCGGCATCGAGCAGCGCGACGCCCTCGGGCAGCGCGTCGAGCCCCGCCCGAAGCGCCGGGCCCGCCGCGTCGCGCGCCTGGGCCAGCATCGCCTCGGCCGAGAAGACGCGGCGCAGATGCGGGAACAGCGCCTCCGCCAGGGCGAGGTCGGCTTCCTCGAAGGGCTGCTGGTCAGCGCGGCGGTGGAAGTAGAGCCCGCCGGACAGCGCCTCCTCCTTCTGCAGCACGACACCGAGGGCGTGGAAGGCCGCGCCGTTCGGGCGCCCCCATTCGGTCCAGATCCGGCTGCGCGCCAGCGTCTCGGGGGGCACATGGCGGGCCATGTCATGCACGCCGACGGGCAGGTCGGCCGCGGCGCGGGCCCAGGGGTCGTGCTTCACCCAGAAGCGGGCGTAGTCCTGCATGGCCTCCGCGTCGACGCCGCCCTGCGCTGCCGAGAGGCTGCCGGCGGGGCGGCCGTTCCGGAACCGGATCTGGTGAATCGCATGGCTGCTCGCCCCGATGCGGTCGGCGAGGCCCTGCACCGCGGCCAGCAGGCCACGGCCGTCGAGCAGGGTCTCGTAGAGCGACAGGGCAAGGCTGCTCGCGACCGTGTTCAGCATGCGCGCCGCTTCCCGAAGGGGCCGGACTGGGGGATCGGTTTGGAACTCGCCGGGGGAATTCAGTACATCGTCATATCAATCTGGCGACGATGTGCAACCATCCTATACACCCGTGCCGGGGAAAAGAACAGGCGTTCTCACCCTGGAGGTGGAATCCGCAGCCAGGTGTTGCACCGGAGCGCGCCGGCTTTCAGGCGGGATCGCGCCGGGCCGGCTTGCGGGCCGCCACGCCGCTCCCCACCCTGCTGCGCATGCAGAATCCCGCCCTCCGCGTCCAGCCCGACCCGTCCGATCCGCGCCTGACGCGCCGCGTGACCGGCATCGACCACACCGGCGCACGGATCGAGACCGCGGTGACGGTCGAGCGGCCGCTGACGCTCTACCTCAACGGCCAGGAGATCGTCACGATGATGACGATCCTCGACCGGCCCGAGGACCTGGCCATCGGCTACCTGCTGAACCAGGGGATGCTGCGGCGCGACGACCGCGTGACCGCCATCGACTACGACGACGACCTGCAGGTGGCGGTGGTGCGGACCGAGCGCGGCACGGATTTCGAGCAGAAGCTGAAGAAGAAGACCCTGACCTCGGGCTGCGCGCAGGGCACCGCCTTCGGCGACCTGATGGAGGACTTCGCGGGCGTGCGGCTGCCGGAAGCCGCGCGGCTGCGCACCTCGGACCTCTATCGCCTGCTCCACCGCATCAACACGCTGCCGAGCCTCTATCTCGAGGCGGGGGCGATCCATGGCTGCGCGCTCTGCCGCGGCGACGAGCCGGTGGTCTACATGGAGGATGTCGGCCGCCACAACGCGGTGGACAAGATCGCGGGCTGGATGTTCCGCAACGGCGAGGCGCCGGAGGACAAGCTGTTCTACACCACCGGCCGCCTCACCTCGGAAATGGTCATCAAGACGGTGCGGATGGGCATCCCCATCCTCGTCAGCCGTTCCGGCTTCACCGCCTGGGGGGTGGAGCTGGCGCGGGAGGCGAACCTGACCCTCATCGGCCGCTGCAAGGGCAAGCGCTTCGTCGCGCTGGCGGGGGAGCAGCGCATCGTGTTCGACGCCGACCTCGCCTATGTGGCGGAGGAGAGCGCGAAGCACTGGCGCAAGAACAGCGCCGAGGCGATGGCGGGGTCCGACGATGCGTGATGACACGCTGGGCGTCGTCCTGGCCGGCGGACTCGCGCGGCGGATGGGCGGCGGCGACAAGCCGCTCCGGATGCTCGGCGGGCGGCCGCTGCTGGACCACCTTCTCGGGCGGCTCTCGCCGCAGGTGGCGGCGGTGATCATCAACGCAAACGGAGACCCGGGACGCTTCGCAGCCTATGGGCTGGCGGTGGTGGCGGATGGGCTGCCGGACCATCCCGGGCCGCTGGCCGGCATCCTCGCCGCGCTGGACTGGGCGGCGGCGCGGCGGCCGGACCTGCCCTGGGTGGTCTCGGCCCCCGGCGATTCCCCCTTCGTCCCGGGGGACCTGGTTGCGCGGCTGCATGCGGCGCGCGCGGCGGCGGGCGCAGCGCTGGCCTGCGCGGCTTCCGGCGGGTGGACGCATCCGCCGGTCGGGCTGTGGCCGGTGGCGCTGCGCGACGACCTGCGCGCCGCGCTGGCCGGTGGCGAGCGCAAGATCGACCGCTGGACGGCACGCCATGGCTGCGCCACGGCGGAATGGCCCGCAACGCCCGTGGACCCCTTCTTCAACGCCAACGCCCCCGAGGACCTGGCGGCGGCGGAGCATCTGCTTGCGCAGGGCGACGCCGCCCCCTTGCAACGCGGCCCGGCTGCAACGATACAGGAATGAGGATCGGCTTTTCCGGGGAGACGCCGCCATGAAGTCCATTCTCGTCGGCGCGGTCGCCGCCATCGTCATCGCCTTCGGCGCCTATGCCGTGCTGGACCTGAACTTCCAGCAGAGCGCCGAGCAGCGCTTCACGACCGAAGGCGTGCGCCTGTAGCGCCGCCGGCGCTCAGAACACCGCACGGAAGGGCAGCACCGTCACGCTGTCGCCCGGGGCCACCTGCGTCACCTCCTCCGGCAGTTCGGCGAAGGCGTCGGACTGGGTCAGGGACGTGAGCAGCCCCGCCCCTTCCCGTGGATACTTGCGCGCCACGGGGAGCGCCGCGCCGGGCAGCAGGCTGACGCGGACATATTCGCGCCGTCCGGCCTTCTTCCGATAGGCGAAGTCCGCTTCCGCCCGGAAGCGCGGCAGGGTTTCGGCTGCCGCGCCGGCCAGGCGCAGGATCAGCGGCCGCGCCAGGTGCAGGAAGGTGACCACCGCCGCCACGGGGTTGCCGGGCAGCCCCACCACCGGCGTCCCGGCGATGAGGCCCATCGCCGCGGGCCGACCTGGCTTGATGGCCAGGCGCCAGAACACCAAGCGCCCACCGCCCTCGATGGCGGCCTTCACATGGTCCGCCTCCCCGGTCGAGACGCCGCCCGAGGTCAGCAGCAGGTCATGCGTCGCCGCCGCCCCGGCCAGCGCCGCCGCGGTCGCCACCGCGTCGTCCGGCAGGATGCCGAGGTCGTCCACCGCGACGGGCAGCGAGGCGAGCAGCGCCATCAGCGTGAAGCGGTTCGAGTCGTAGGTCTTCGCGGGGCCGAGCGCGGCGCCGGGCTCGGCCAGTTCGTCGCCGGTGGAGAAGACGCCGACGCGCAGCAGGGGGCGCACCGGCAGCGCCGCCATGCCGAGCGCGGCGGCCAGGCCGAGATCGGGCGCCGTCAGGCGCCGCCCCTCCTCCAGCGCGACCTCGCCCAGCGCCACATCCTCGCCCGCGGGCCGGCAATTGGCCCCGCGCGCAAGCCCGGCGGCGAGCAGCACCGCGCCGCCCTCCTCCCGCGCATCCTCCTGCATCATCACCGTGTCGGCGCCGGGCGGCATCGGCGCGCCGGTGAAGATGCGGACCGCCGTGCCGGGGGCCACCGGTGCGGCGCGTTGCCCCGCCTGCAGCCGCGCCGCCACGGGCAACCGCGTCTCCCCCGCCGCCGCAAGGTCTTCATGGCGGAAGGCGTAGCCGTCGACCGCGGAGTTGAAGAAGGGCGGCAGCGCGACCGGCGCGCGCAGGTCCTCCGCCAGCACGCGGCCGAGGGCGGCGCGCAGGGGCACCCCTTCGCTTCCCGGCAGGGCGGGGATGCGGGTCGCGATCAGCGCCTGCGCCTCCTCCACCGAGAGGAGCTTGCCGCCGAAGGCGAAGCAGTCGTCGCTCAACTGGGCCATGGCTGCCCCGATGCCACGTCAGCCGCGCGCGAGGAAGCCTTCGATCGGCGCCGCATGCGCCAGCACCAGGTCTGCGATCGCCCCGATCCCGTCCAGATGCGCCCGCGGCAGGCGGCCGGATGGCGGGGCGACATCCGACGCGATGGCGGCGATGGCGGGGTCGTCCGGGTGCAGCCAGGGCTTGCCGTTGGCGGCGCGGTGGACCTCCAGCTTCGGGTGGCCGTCGCGCTTGAAGCCTTCCACGATCACCAGGTCGACCGGGGAGAGCTGGCGCAGCAGTTCCGCCAATGGCGGCTCCGGCGCGTCGCGCAATTCGGTCATCAGCGCCCAACGCTTCGCCGAGGCGACCAGCACCTGCCGCGCGCCGGCGCTGCGGTGCTCGTAGCTGTCCTTGCCGGGACGGTCGATGTCGAAGGCGTGATGCGCGTGCTTGAGCGTCGAGACGGAGACGCCGCGCCCGGCGAGTTCCGGGATCAGGCGCGTCATCAGCGTGGTCTTGCCGGCGCCGCTCCAGCCGGCCAGTCCGATCAGGCGCAAGGGCGGGGTTCCCGAAAAAGGAAAGCCCTCCCCCGAGGGCGGGGGAGGGCGAGGCAGCGATCGAGGGTCGCGCGGGTCAGTCCGCGCCGGCGACCTTCGCGCCGGGCGGGGCGACGGTCTGGCGGGCCTTCGACATCTCCTCCTCGACCCAGAGGCTGTGGTGTTCCTTGGCCCAGTTCAGGTCCACCTGGCCGGAGCCCATCGCATCGAACGCGCCCTCCATCCCGACGGAGCCGATGTAGATGTGGCCGATCATCGCCGCGATCATCAGCACCGACACGACGCCGTGGACGATGTGCGCCAGCTGCTGCCCGGCGATGTCGGTGGCCCAGAAGGGGAAGATCAGGACATAGCCGGAGACGGCGACCAGCGTGCCGCCGATGACGGTGATCCAGAACACCATCTTCTGGCCGCCGTTGAAGCGGCCCGCCGCCGGATGCCCCTTGCCCAGCAGCCCGCCGCCGCTGGCGAACCAGGCGATGTCCACCTTGTTCGGGATGTTGTCCTTCACCCAGATCAGCAGCAGCAGCACGATGCCGAGCGTGAAGGGGAAGGCCAGGTAGTTGTGCGAGATCTTCCCCCAGGCCGCCAGCGTCGCGAAGGCTTCCGGCCCGATCAGCGGCAGCAGCAGGTAGCGGCCGAAGGTCAGGTTCAGGCCGGTGAGCGCGAGCACGATGAAGGTCGTCGCCGTCATCCAGTGGGCCGCGCGCTCGAACAGGTTGAAGCGCTGGATGGTCCGGCCGGACCGCCCGCCATCGATGCCGATGCGGCCCTTGCTGAAGTAGAAGACCGCGATGATGGCGACCATGCCGAGCACGGCGATGCCGCCGACCCAGGTCAGGGTGCGGTTGTGGAAGTCGCGCCAGTCGCGCCCGGCGGGCTGGATCAGGCTGGCCGCCTGCGTGTCCGGGATGGTGCCGCGTCCGGCGATGCGGCCGCCGGTCAGCGCCTTCTGCAGTTCGAGTTCGTCGGCCGTGGCGTTGGGCGCGACCGGGTTGGTCGGCGTGCCGACCACCGGGCCGCCCACCGGCTGCGCGACGGCGGCCGGCGTGGCGAGGCCGAGTGTGACGGCCAGCGCCAGCGCGGCGAGGATGCGTGCGATCATCTGTGTTCCCCCAGGAAGACCGGGGGTGCGTCGCCGCACCCCCTGCCCCGTATCCTCAGACGCTGAGCGTTTCCTTGTAGGCGGTGCGCCAGCCCCAGGCGCCGGCGCCATAGCCGCGGCGCTGGACGCGTTCGCGGTAGATGCTGGCGATCATGTCGCCGTCACCGGCGAGCAGCGCCTTGGTCGAGCACATCTCGGCGCAGATCGGGAGCTTGCCTTCCGCCAGGCGGTTCGCGCCGTACTGCACGTATTCCACGCTGGCATTGTCCGCCTGCGGGCCGCCCGCGCAGTAGGTGCACTTGTCCATCTTGCCGCGGCTGCCGAAGTTGCCGACGCGCGGATACTGCGGCGCGCCGAAGGGGCAGGCGTAGAAGCAATAGCCGCAGCCGATGCAGGTGTCCTTGTCGTGCAGCACGATCGCATCCGCGGTCGTGTAGAAGCACGAGGTCGGGCACACCGCCGCGCAGGGCGCGTCGGTGCAGTGCATGCAGGCCATCGAGATCGAGCGTTCGCCGGGCTTGCCGTCATTGATGGTGACGACGCGGCGCCGGTTGATGCCCCAGGGCACCTCGTGCTCGTTCTTGCAGGCGGTGACGCAGGCGTTGCACTCGATGCAACGGTCGCTGTCGCAGAGGAACTTCATGCGGGCCATGGTTCGTGCTCCCCCTCAAGCCGCACGGATCTGGCAGAGCGTGACCTTCGTTTCCTGCATGAAGGTCACCGGGTCGTAGCCGTAGGTGGTCAGGACGTTCACCGATTCGCCGAGCACGATCGGGTCCGCGCCGCGCGGGTAGCGCGCGCGCCGGTCCTCGCCCTGGAACCAGCCGCCGAAATGGAAGGGCATGAAGGCGACGCCGCGCCCCACGCGTTCCGTCACCAGCGCCTTCACCCGCGCGCGGGCATTGTTCTCGGGCCCTGAGACCCACACCCACTGGCCGTCGCGGATGTTGCGTTCGGCCGCGTCGCGCGGGTTGATCTCGACGAACATGTCCTGCTGCAGCTCGGCGAGCCACTTGTTCGACCGCGTCTCCTCGCCGCCGCCCTCGTATTCGACCAGGCGGCCGGAGGTCAGCACGATCGGGAAGTCCCGCGCCACCTCGCGCGAGCGGTTCTGCACGGACTGGCCGAGATGCGGCAGGCGGAAGCCGCGGCGGTCCGGCAGGGTCGGATACTGCGCGAGCAGGTCGGTGCGCGGCGTGTAGATCGGCTCGCGGTGGACGGGCACCGGGTCGGGCAGGTTCCACGCCACCGCGCGGGCCTTGCCGTTCCCGAAGGGCGAGCAGCCGTGTTCCAGCGCAACCCGGATGATGCCGGCCGACATATCCGTCATCCAGGACACCCGGTCCTCGCCGCCGAGGCCGGTGCCGACTTCCGCGATGGAGGCCTTCTCCGCCGCCGTCAGCTCGTCGTACCAGCCAAGCCGCTTCAGCACCGCCACGGTGAATTCCGGATAGCCGTCCTGGATGTCGGAGCCCTTGGACCAGGACCCCTCCGCCAGCAGCGTCGTGCCGTTGCGCTCCACGCCGAAGCGCGGGCGGAAGCTGCCGCCGCCCTCCTTCACGTGCAGGTTCGTGTTGTAGAGGATGTGGCTGCCGGGGTGGCGCATCTCCGGCGTGCCCCAGCAGGGCCAGGGCAGGCCGTAGTAGTCGCCGCGGATCTCGGCCGGCGCGTCGGCGCGGGCGCGCAGCGTCACCAGGTCGAACTTGTCCTGGTGCTGCTGGTGCAGCTTCAGCCGTTCCGGGCTGATACCGGAATAGCCGCTGCCCCAGGCGCCGCGGTTGATCTCGCGCAGGATGCTCTCGGCCGTCGGCGCGTTGTCGCGGATCTCGAAGGCCTTGAACATGTCGGCCTGGAAGCGGACCGGCTGCCCCTGCCGCGCCGCCGCCGCGTCGAGCGCGCCGGCGAGGCGGTACATCACCTCGTAGTCCGTGCGGCTCTCGAAGATCGGGTTGACGACCTTCGATCCCCACTGGACCGACCGGTTGGAGGAGGTGCGGCTGCCGTCGCATTCGAACTGCGTGCAGATCGGCAGGAGGTAGGTGTCGTTGCGCCGGCCGGACTGCATCGCGAAGGTGGTGGGGTGCGGGTCGGCGACCACCAGCAGTTCCAGCGCCTCCAGCGCGCGCGCGGCCTCGGGCATGCGGGTCACGGTGTTGCCGCCGTGGCCGAAGACGATCATGCCCTTGGTGTTGTCCTTCTGCTGCACCTGGTCGCGGGGCAGCAGCACCGCGTCCAGGTAGCGGGTGGACGGGATGCCGGGCGTGTTCATCATCTGCGGCGTGTCGAAGCGCGCGCGCATGTCCTCGAAGGACATGCCCCAGACGCGCGACCAGTGGCGCCACGCCGTCTCGTCCAGGCCGTAATAGGCCGGCAGCGTGCCGACATCGAGCCCGAAGTCGGACGCGCCCTGCACGTTGCAATGGCCGCGGAAGATGTTGGCGCCCGTGCCCTCGGCGCCGACATTGCCGGTGGCCAGCAGCAGGATGGAATAGGCGCGGACATTGGCGGTGCCGACCGTCTTCTGCGTCGCGCCCATGCACCAGATCAGCGTCGCGGGCTTCTGGGTGGCGAACATCTGCGCCACCTTCCGCAGCTGGTCACCCGGCACGCCGGTGACGCGCTCGACCTCCTGCGGGGTCCACTTGGCGACCTCGGCGCGGACCTCGTCCATGCCGAAGACCCGCTGGCGGATGAACTCCTTGTCCTCCCAGCCATTCTGGAAGATGTGCCACAGCATGCCCCAGATCACCGGGATGTCGGTGCCCGGGCGGATGCGGACATACTCGTTCGCATGCGCGGCGGTGCGCGTGTAGCGCGGATCGATGACGATGAGGTTGGCCCGGTTCCGCTCCTTGCCCGACAGGACGTGCTGGAGGCTCACCGGATGCGCTTCCGCCGGATTCCCGCCCATGATGATCATGGTCCTGGAATTGCGGATGTCGTTGTAGCTGTTGGTCTGCGCGCCGTAGCCCCAGGTGTTGGCCACGCCCGCCACCGTGGTGGAGTGGCAGATGCGCGCCTGGTGGTCGACCGAGTTGGTGCCCCAGAAGGCCGCGAACTTGCGGAACAGGTAGGCGCCCTCGTTCGAGAACTTGGCGCTGCCCAGCCAGAAGACCGAATCGGCGCCGGACCGGGCGCGGATCTGCACCATCTTCTCCGCGATCTCGCGCAGCGCCACGTCCCAGGTGGTGCGCGTCCACTCGCCGTTGACGAGCTTCATCGGGAACTTCAGGCGGCGGTCGCCATGCACCAGCTCGCGCACCGACGCGCCCTTGGCGCAATGCGTGCCGCGGTTGATCGGCGATTCCCAGGCGGGCTCCTGCCCGACCCAGACGCCGTTCTGCACTTCCGCGACGACGGTGCAGCCGACCGAGCAGTGGGTGCAGATGTTGCGGATGCGCTGCACCGGCTGGGCGTGGTTGATCACCCCCGTCGCGGCGCCGGCCGCCTGCGCGCGGCGGGGCGCGAGCGCGCCGAGCGCGGCAAGGCCCGCCGCGCCGAAGCCGGCATGGCGCAGGAAGGAGCGGCGGTCGAGCCCGCCGGAGGACAGCCCCTGATAGGCGGCGGACAGCCGCTGCCGCGCGGCGCGGCCTTCGGAGCGCTTGATGAGCATCGGCGCTTTCTCCCGGTCGTTATTCGTAGCGGTTGGTGCGGTAGAAGGCCTGCACGCCAGCCGAATTCGGCTGGTAGCGGGCCGCGACGCGCTGCTGCTCGCCCTCCTTCCGGGCGTCGCGCGCGGGCACGCTGTCGGCGCGCTGCGCCAGCGCCGGCGCGGCCGCCGCGGCGGCCGCCGTGCCAAGGCCGAGCGCCTTCAGGAATCCGCGGCGCACCGCCTTCTCCTCCCCAGCTCCGCTCATCGTCCCAGCCTCCTCCATTCGGAATGAGTGTTGTCGTCGCCGCTCAGACCGGCAGGTCCGCAGCGGCAGCTTCCAGTTCCACCGCGAGCCGGCCGAGCCGCCCCACGGCGCGGTAGAATCGCGCCGCCTCCGCACCTTCGAGGTCGGTGCAGAAGCGCGCCGCCCAGGGCCGGATGTGGCGCGCGAAAAAGGGTGCCGCCTCCTCGGGCCCGGCCGCGAAGGCGTTGGCGATCAGGCCGGCGAAGGTCTCGCACAGGAAGGCGATGTGGTCCTCGGGCTCCGGCACGCCCTCGGCGCGTTCGATGCCGAGCCGGGCGAGGTCGCCGCGCAGGTCGGCCAGCGGACGCTCATGCAGGAAGCCCGTGAGGTAGTAGGAGGCGTAGGGCAGCAGCTCGCCCCTCCCGACTCCGATGAACAGGTTGAAATACTCGCGCTCGACCGCCTCGGCCGAGATCTCCGCGGCGCGTGCCAGCTCGGCATAGGCGTCGCCCAGCTCGCCCGCGCCGCCGCGCAGCAGGCGCAGCCGGGCAAGGAGCCCCGCATCCGGTGCGGCACCCAGCAAGCGGCCAAGCAGCGCGAACAATCGCGCACGCTCGGCATCCACCGCGTCCGGAGGAGTCGTTTCCTGCCCTGTCATCCCAACTTCACGAATGCGAAACTTCGCGGCCTCTAGCGGAACCCTTGGCGGCGCGAAAGCCCGCCTCCCATCCCCCTATCCAACCGCAATGGTCGGACATTGGCAAGATGATCCGGCACCAGCAACGAAACTTGCTTGAATCAGGCCGGCAGGGCCGACCCGTGGCGTCGGCGGGGGGTGGAGGGTTCCGGCTGCGGCTCCTCGACCGGCGCCGCCGCTTCGGCCGACGGCTCGGGCGCGGGTGGCGGCTCGGCGGGCGCCGGGGCCTCGGCACTCGCCTCCGCCGCAGCGGCGTCGGGCGCGGGCGCCTCGGCCGCGCGGTGCGGCGCCCCATCCTCGCCAAGGCCGATCGCCTGCGCCAGCAGCTTCGCCGCGTCGCCGCCCAGTTCCGCGGCGAATCCGAAGGGCAGGCCGCCCGGCGTGTTGAAGTCCCACTGGTAGTCGACGCAGCCGATGAAGTCGCGGATCGCCGGATCGACGCTCCACATCCGCCGCAGCGCCGCGGAGCGCAGCGCCGCCGGCACGCCGGGGCGGAGGAAGGGGCCGAGGTCGCTGGCCGCGGTCAGGTCCTCGATCCTTGGAAGGCTGGCGGCGTCGATCTCCGCCACCCCCGGCACCGGGCAGGCGGCCGGGGGCGATCCCGCGGGCGGGGCCTCGGCGGGCAGTTCGACCGGCATCGGCTCCGCGGCGGGCGGCGTTTCGGGCGCCACCGGCGGCTCCGCCGGGGCCGGGGCCGCTGCCTCCTCGATCTCCTCCGCCGCGCCGCGCTTGCGGCGGGACCAGCGGGCGAGGAAGCCCTCGCCGCTCATTCCTCCTCCTCCCGCGGGCGGCGGGCCAGCGCCTCGGGGTCGGCCTGGTCTCGCTTGCGCTTCCAGAATCCGCGTTCCTTGTGGTGGCGCGCGACGAACCCGGCGGTGACGGCGCGCAGCCCCGGCGGCATGGGCAGCGACTCCAGCAGGTCCGCGCCGACATCGGCATGCACATGCGCCTCGCCCGGATCGACCGTCACGGTCTGCAGGCGCCAGCCCGAGGGCGTCTCCGCCGCCGGGCGCAGGATCACCCAGACAAGCGGCGTCGCCGCTTCCAGGTTGTGCTTGTAGTTGGACGTGTCGGTGGGGTGCAGCTCCACCTCGGCCAGGCCCGCGAAGAACAGCGTGCGGCCGGCCTCCTCGCGCAGCACCGTCCAGGGCGGCACCTCGGGCGCGTCCTCCAGCACCTCCACCGCGCGCCAGACATGGTCCGCCCAGCGGCTGACCGCGGGGCGGCGTTCCACCAGCACGCCGACCGGCAGGAACAGCGCGTCGGGGCTGACACCGGGGCGTGCGCCACCGCTCACGCCGCGGCCTCCCGCGCCACCAGCGGCAGGCCCGCGACCAGGTTCTGCGGCTTCATCCGCAGCTTCTGCGCGGCGTCCATGGCGAGCGCCAGGTAGACCGGCTTCCCGGCCACCTTCGGCAGCACCCGGGCCGTGTCGCCGAATTCGAGGATGCCGAGCCAGAGGATGCGCGCCAGCCTCTCCTGCCTCACCTTCTTTCCGTGCCAGAGGTCGTTGGCGATCGCCGTCGCCTCGGCATCCAGGCCGACATGCCAGGTCCAGTTCCGGTCCTCGATCACCGGCACCGGGCGGATGGTCACCGCTTCCCCGATCACATGGCCGATGAAGCGTTCCAGCGCGCGCGCCAGCCCGTGCTGGCCCGGCCGGTCCTCGGCGATGTCGAGGGCGAAGTCGTGCGCGTCCGAGCGGCCGCGGTAGAGATGCCCGTTCTCCTCCGTCAGCACGTCGAGCTCCACCTCCCGCGGCGGCGCCCCGGCCTGCACCAGCAGGTTGCCGAGGGGGCCGAGGTCGGCGGAGGCGGCGCGCATGTCCACCACCTCCTCGTCGGCCAGCAGCGTCGCACCCTGGTGGATGCCGGCGCGCTGCGGGCGGAACAGCAGTTCGGCCGCGCGGAGCGTGAAGGGATCGCCCACCCCCTCCAGCGCCGCGCGCGCCACCAGATGCGTCAGCATCTGGAGGAAGATGGGCGGGATGCCCTGCACCCCTTCGCGGAACAGCGCCAGCCAGGCGGCCTCGAGGCTCGGATGCGCCTGCACGCGGTCGCGGAAGCCGAGGAAGACGCGCAGGTTCTCCCGCGCATCCGCATCCGCCAGGGCCGCGATCTCGGCCGGGGTCACGACGCGCAGCGGGTCGTCCAGCAGCGCGGCGTGCAGCGCGCGTTCCGCCCCGCAGGCCTCCTCGGGCGGCATCAGCTCGGGCCGGGCGCAGAAGGCGCGCCAGAGATCGGCGGTGGCGACGATCCGCCCCTCCTCGTCGCGGTCGCAGAGGTGATGGCCCGAGGCGACCCAGAAATCCCCGGGCGCCAGGCCGGCGGGGGCATGGGCGTGATGGTGGTGATGCGCGTGGTCGCTCACGCCGTCCTCCGCAACGTCATTCCGCGCGCCGCCGGGCGGCGAACTTCGTCAGGTCCGGGTGCTCCACCGGCTCCTCCGCGTCGTCGACCTGCACGATCCCGAAGACCGGCAGGGTGTCGAAGCGGCTGTGCGGCGTGTCGCGCAGGTGCAGCGTGCGGAAGCGTTCGCGCTGCTCCCCCGCCTCCTCGCTGCGGGTGAGGGCCAGCACGGTGCCGGGCGGATGGTCGCAGATGCTCTCGGCGAAGCCGATCTCCTCCTCCGCCGCGGCGCGGGCGGCGGCGTCGTCGGGCGCGCCGTGCCGGCGGCGGATATGCCCGGCCAGCGCATCCAGCGCGGCGGCGCGCTGCGCGCCCGTGGCCTCGGCCACCTCCACCAAGGTGGACCACCCGAAGGAGCCGAGGCCGAGGAAGCCGCCGCGGAAGGCCTGCCGGCGCTTGCCGGCCATGGCGGCGGGGTCCTCGTCCCAGAACTCGAAGCCGCCCGGCACGGCCCATTCGCCCGGCTCCGCCGCGCGGTCGAAGATCAGCGTGTCGGAGGGATCGAGCCGGAGCGTGCGCGGCAGCTTCGTGCTCATGCGCCCTCCGCCGGCCGGAGCGCGTCCCGCAGGGACCAGACATGGCGCGCGCCGTCGCGTTCGACCACCAGGTCGCCCGTTGCGGGGTCGATGCCGCGGCGGCCGTCCGCGGCGCGCTCGTCGCGTTCAAGCCGGGCGAGGAAGCGTTCGGCAAGGCGCTTCACCCCTCCATGGGGGGCCGGGCGCTGCCATTCGGCGATGTTCGCCATCAGGTGCCGGGCCCAGGCGGCGGTGAGTTCCTGGCAGGTGGCGTCGTCCTCCCAGCCTTCCTCGGCCAGCGCCGTCTGGTGCAGGCCGTGGCCGGGGTCCCAGCCGCGCGGGAAGCTGAGCCGCGCCTCCATCGCCACCACCAGCCAGGCCGGCACCTGGCCGTCCTCCGCCCCCGCGGGCCAAGCCATGCGGACGCGGCCGACCTCGGCGCCGTTCACCTTCAGCGTGGCCGGCCAGGCGAAGGTCAGCGGCACCTCCGGCGGGCCGAAGGCGGCCAGCGCGTCGGCCAGCGCCGAGGCGGCGGCGAACAGCGCCGGCCGCGCGGCCGACAGGATCAGTTCCGGCTCCAGCACCACCGCCGCCTCGATCCGCGCGGCGGAGCGGACCCAGACGAGGGTGCCCGCGCCCTTGTCCGGCGCCAGCCGGATGGCGCGCGACAGCGCGTCCCCCCCCTCGCGCATGGCGATGACGGGGGTGAAGACGCTCGGCAGTTCGGGCAGGCCGGCGATGGGCGCCCTGGCGGAGGCGGTGGGCACGGTCGGAACGCTTCTCCCCTCTCCCTCGCAACCGCGGGGCGGCGGGGATATATGCGCGCAGAAGGCCAGGGCCTAGACCCTGTGCCGAGATGGGGACGCCGGGCCGGACATGACCACCACCAGCGGCGCGAGCGGGCGCATCACCTTCGTCTGCTCCTGCGAGGACACGATGCCGATCGACGGCCGGGCGGTCGCGCGCGGCTGCGCCCGGGCCGGCGACGGGGAGATGCGGGGGGCGGAGCAGCTCTGCGGCGCGCAGCTCGACCGCTTCCTCGCGGCGCTGGGGGAGGCTCGGCCGGTGACGGTCGCCTGCACCGCCCAGGCGCCGCTCTTCGCCCAGGAGGCGGAGGAAGCCGGCTTCGCCCGCGACCTGTCCTTCGTGAACATCCGCGAGACGGCGGGCTGGTCGGCCGAGGCGAAGGCGGCCGGGCCGAAGATGGCCGCGCTGATCGCCGCCGCCGCGGTGCCGATGCCCCCCACCGCGCTGGTGCCGCTGCGGAGCGAGGGGGTCGCCCTCGTGCTCGGCCGCGACGAGGCGGCGCTGGCGGCGGCCGAGCGGCTGTCCGCGACGCTCGACGTGACGGTGCTGCTGACCGGGCAGGCGCCGGTCGCGCCGCTGCGCGCGGCGGATTTCCCGGTGGCGCGCGGCCGCGCCGCGGGCGCGACCGGGTGGCTCGGCAATTTCGAGGTGGTGGTGGATGGCTACGCCATGCCCCGCCCCTCCTCCCGCGCGGCCTATGCCTGGGGGCCGGGGCGGGATGGCGCGCGCAGCCGCTGCGACGTGATCCTGGACCTGTCGGGCGGCGCGCCGCTGTTCCCGACGCATGAGGTGCGGCAGGGCTACCTGCGCGCCGACCCGGCCGATGCCGCGGCGGTGGAGCGTGCGGTGGCGCGCGCGGCGGAGATGGTGGGCGAATTCGACAAGCCGCGCTTCGTGACCTTCGATGCCGCGCTCTGCGCCCATTCGCGCAACCGCCGCACCGGCTGCACGCGCTGCCTCGACCTCTGCCCCACCGGCGCGATCACGCCGGGGAAGGACAGCGTCGCCATCTCCGCCGAGATCTGCGCGGGCTGCGGCGCCTGCGCCGCCGTCTGCCCGACGGGCGCCGCCGGCTACGCCCTGCCGCCATCGGGCGCGCTGCTGCAGCGCCTGCGGACGCTGCTGCTGACCTATCGCGAGGCCTGTTCCGATTCGCCGCTGCGCGCGGGGGGCGGGGAAGCGCCGCTGCTGCTGGTGCATGACGCGCATGGCGATGCGCTGATCGATGCGCTGGCCCGCCATGGCGAGGGGCTGCCGGCGCGCGTGCTGCCGCTGCGGGTGAACGAGGTGTCGCAGCTCGACCTCGCCTTCGTCCTGTCGGCCTTCGCCTGGGGCGCGGCGCAGCTGCGGGTGCTGTCCCGGGCGCGGCGCCCGCACGGGATCGATGGGGTGCTGCGGAACCTCGACCTCGGCGGGCAGGTGCTGGCCGGGCTCGGCGTGCCGGACCACGGCGCGCCGCGCGCGGGCACCATCGAGACGGACGACCCCTTCACCCTGGGCGAGGCGCTGGCCGCCCTGCCGCGGCGCGGCCTGCCC
Organism: Falsiroseomonas sp. CW058; assembly: GCF_050563535.1. NCBI lineage: Bacteria > Pseudomonadati > Pseudomonadota > Alphaproteobacteria > Acetobacterales > Roseomonadaceae > Falsiroseomonas > Falsiroseomonas sp. CW058. The sequence continues at coordinate 241,253 of NZ_JBNXUO010000001.1, read as the reverse complement.
TTCCCGCCCGCGACCTTCATCGCCCTGGGCGCCCCGCGCGAGGTGCTGCGCCAGGCCGGCCGCGCGCTGGCCGAAGGCGCACAGCGCCGCGACGCGGTCCTGCCCATGCCCGCCCTCGCCCCCTTCGGCGAGGCGCGGGTGGATGTCGCGGGCTGCACGCTCTGCGTCGCCTGCACGAGCGTCTGCCCGACCGGCGCGCTGAGCGCCAACCCGGAGATGCCGCAGCTCCGCTTCCTGGAGGATGCCTGCGTGCAGTGCGGGCTCTGCGCCGCGACCTGCCCGGAAGGCGTGATCACGCTGGTCCCGCGCCTGAACCTGGCGCCCGAAAGCGCGCGGATCAGGGTGGTGAAGGAGGAGGAGCCCTTCCCCTGCGAGGGCTGTGGCAAGCCCTTCGGCGTGAAGTCGCAGATCGACCGGGTGACGCGGAAGCTGACCGAGGGCGGGCACTGGATGTTCCGCGACCCGAAGCGGCTGGCCGTGCTGCGGATGTGCGAGAATTGCCGCGTCTTCGCCGCCACCGATGGCGGCGTCGACCCCTATGCCGGCCCCGCGCGCCCCGTCACCCGCACCAGCGAGGACTACCTGCGGGAAGCTGAACGCGAGGCGGAGAGCTGACCGGCCCCCGCCTCACCCCGCGTTCCGCGCCAGCCACTCCAGCAGCAGCCGGTTGAAGGCCTCCGGCTTCTCCACATTCGGCAGGTGCCGCGCGCCGGGGATGGCGTGGAAGCGCCCGTCGGGCACCAGTGCCGCGATGCGCCGCCCCTCCTCGGGCGGGACAGCGTGGTCGTCCTCGCCGCAGAGGACCAGCGCGGGCACGGCGAGACCGGGCAGGCGGGCGACGAAGCTGAAGTCGCTGATCGCCTCGGCGCAGCCGGCATAGCCCTCGGCGCTCGTCGCCGCGATGGTGCGCAGGATCTGGTCCCAGCGGGCAGGGTGCGCGGCGCGGTAGGCAGGCGTCAGCCAGCGCTCCATCGTCGCTTCCGCCAGCGGCGCGCAGGACCCCGCCGCGCGCACCGCGCGGATGCGCGGGCCCCAGACCTCGGCCGCGTTGCGGAGCGATTCCGGCAGCGCGTCGCAGATGGTGACGGAACGCAGCATCGCCGGCCGGTCCAGCGCCAGCGCCTGCCCCGCCATGCCGCCGAGCGACAGGCCGACGTAATGCACAGGACCGGTGCCGAGCGCATCCAGCACGAAGCCGACATCCTCGCCCAGCGCGCCCATCGCATAGGGGCCCGGCGGGGCATCGCTGCCGCCATGGCCGCGCAGGTCCACCCGCAGCACCGCATGGCCGGCGGCCAGCAGCGCGGGCACCTGTTCCGCCCACATCGTCATGTCGGCGGCGAGCGAGTGGACGAGGCAGACGACCTGCCGGGCCGGATCGCCCGGCAGGTCGCCCAGCAGGTCGCAATGGATGCGGCGGCCTTCGCGGGTCAGCAGCATGGCGGCGGGCTCAGTCGATCTGCACGTTGATCATGCGTACGATGTCGCGCCAGTTGCGGACCTCGTTCGCGACATAGGCGTTCACCTGCTCCACCGTGCCGCCGATGGGGTCGAAGCCGGCGGCGGCGAGCCGCTGCTGGAAGCCGGGCATCGCCATCACGCGCGCCACGTCGGCATTCACCTTCTGCAGCACCGCGGCTGGCACCGCGGCGGGGAACAGCACCGCCACCCAGGCCAGGTCCACCAGCGGCTCGAACCCCGCTTCCGCCACCGTCGGCACGTCCGGCATGGCGACGTTCCGCCTGTCGCTGGTGACGGCGAGGCCCCGCGCCTGCCCCGCCTGCACCTGCGGCACGGCGGAGGGGAGCGAGGTGGCGACCATGTCGATGGTGCCGGCCAGCAGCGCCAGCATGGCCGGGCCCGCGCCGGTGTAGGGGATGTGCTGCGCATCGACGCCGCCGACGCGCTTGAAGAACAGCTCCGCCGACAGATGCGCGGCGACGCCAACGCCGGCCGTGCCGTAATTGACCGGGCGGCGCCGGCCGAGCTCCACCAGGTCGGCCATGCTCCGCACCGGGCTGTCGGCGCGCACCACGAACAGGTTCGGCGTGCCGGCCACCACCGCGGCCGCCGCGAATTCCTCCGGCCGGTAGCCGGGGTTGCGCGACAGCGTCGGGTTGATGGCGAAGGCGCCGGTGGTGACGAGCGCGGTGTAGCCATCGGGCGCCGCGCGCGCGATCTGCTGCGCGGCGACGTTGCCGCCGGCGCCGCCGCGGTTCTCCACCACCACGGTCTGGCGCCAGATGGGGCCGAGCTGTTCGGCCAGCATCCGGCCGATCTGGTCGGCGAAGCCGCCCGGTGCGAAGGCGACGACGAAGCGCACCGGGCGGTCCGGCCAGGCCGGCTGCGCCGCGGCGCCGTGCAGCGCCGGCGCGGCCAGCGCGGCCCCGAGAAGGATGCGTCGTGTCGTCATGCGTGCCGTTTCCCCTGAAGGTCGCGTGCGCGCCCCCTGCCCGCGGTTTACGCAGCCTGCCCCGCCCCGGCAATAATGCCGCCGAAGGAGCGCCCCCATGCCCGACACCAATCCCCGGATCCTGCTCGCCCGCCGCCCAAGGGGCGCGCCGGTGCCCGACGACTTCCGGCTGGAGGAGGCGCCGCTGCCGGAACCCGCGGAAGGCGAGGTCCTGGTGCGGCACCGCTTCCTTTCGCTCGATCCCTACCAGCGCGGGCGGATGGACGATGCGAAGTCCTATGCGAAGCCGGTGCCGATCGGCGGCGTCATGGAATGCCAGGCGGTGGGTCAGGTGGCGGCCAGCCGCCATGCCGAGTTCCGCGAGGGCGACTGGGTGCTGGGCGGCTTCGGCTGGCAGGGCTTCTCGGCACGGCCGGGCAAGGCGCTGATCCGGCTCGACCCGGCCGAGGCGCCGCCCTCCACCGCGCTGGGCGTGCTCGGCATGCCGGGGCTGACGGCCTGGGTCGGGCTGCGCGACATCGGCGAGCCGAAGGAGGGGGAGACGGTGGTCGTCTCCGCCGCCTCGGGCGCGGTGGGCCAGGTGGCGGGGCAGCTCGCGCGCATCGCGGGGGCGCGCGCGGTCGGCATCGCGGGCGGCGCGGCCAAGTGCGACTTCATCCTGCGCGAGCTTGCCTTCGACGCCGCGGTGGACCATCGCGGGGACCTCGACGCGCAGCTCGACGCCGCCTGCCCGGGCGGCATCGACGTGTACTGGGAGAATGTCGGCGGCGCGGTGCAGGCGGCGGTCTTCCCGCGGCTGAACGATTTCGGGCGGATGGTGATGTGCGGGATGATCGCGCAGTACAACACCGCCCCCGGCGCGGCCGCCGCGGGCGCGCCGCCCGGCCCCAATCTCGGCCCCGTTGTCCGCAAGCGCCTGCGCATCCAGGGCTTCATCGTCGGCGACACCGGCTGGCGCCGCTACCGCGAGTTCCGCGCGGAGATGCTGGGCCATATCGGCGCGGGCCGCCTGCGCTGGAAGGAGGACGTGGTGCGCGGACTGGCCGGCGCGCCGGCGGCCTTCATCGGCCTGCTGGAGGGGCGGAACTTCGGCAAGCTCGTCGTCGCGCTCGACTGAATGCAGGACGCCGCCGACGCCGCGATCGCCCGCGCGCTGGACGGGACGCGGGTGCTGGTCTGCTACGGGCTGCTGGGCGAGGTGATGGCGGGGCTGCGCCCGCTCGGCATGGACTACATGGCGACGCAGATGGCCTGGCTGCGCGGGCTGGGCGTGGCGGCGGAAGTGGTGCGGCTGCCGACCGTGGCGCCGGTCGGCGTCAATGCCGCGCGCATCGCCGCGGCGATCGAGGCCGATGCGACGCCGGTGCTGCTGGTCGGCCATTCGAAGGGCGGGCTGGAGGCGCTGGCGGCGCTGCTGCTTCCCGGCGTCGCGCCGCGCTGCCGCGGCTTCCTGGCCTTGCAATGCCCCTTCCGCGGGTCGCCGCTGGCGGACCTGGTGCTGGGGCTGCGCGGCGCGCGGCTGGCGGCCCACCATGCGGCGCGGCTGCTGCGGCTCGGCACCGGACGGGGGGTGAAGGACCTGACCACGGCCGTGCGGGGCCGCTGGATGGAGGAGAAGGCGGGGGCGGTCGCGGCGCTGGTCGCGCAGGTGCCGGTGACGACGCTGGCCACCGCGATCGGCCCCCGCCCGGCCCCCGCCGACCGCGTCCATGCGCCGCTGGCGCGCTGGATGGAACGCATGGGCGCGGGGCCGAATGACGGGCTGGTGCCGGTTGCCTCCGCGCTGATCGAGGGGGCGCGGTGCCGGGTGGAGGAAGGCGGGCACCGTGCCCTGGTCGCCCCCGGCGCGGGGCGCGACCCGGTGGGGCTGCTGCGGCGGGAGATCGGCATCCTCCTCGCCGCGCGGCCGGCCGGGGGCTGAGGGTGGCTATTCGGCCGCGACCTCCACCATCACCAGTTCCGCATCCTCGGTCGCGGTGATGGCGATCGTCTCCTCCTCCACGATGCCCGCGCCGTCGCGCGCGCCGAGTGCCACGCCGTTCACCGTGACCGCGCCGCGCGCCGGCACAAGATAGGCGGCGCGGCCGGGGGCGAGCGCCTGGGTCAGCGTCTGGCCCTTCGCCAGCGTCGCCGCCATTACCGCGCCGTCGACGTTGAGCGGCAGCGCGCCCTTCCCGTCATCGCCCGGCCGGCCGGAGGCCAGCACCTCGAACCCGGCCTCCCGCGCGGCCTTGGGGAAGGACCTGGCGCCCCAGTTCGGCTTCGCGCCGCGGCGGTCGGGCAGGATCCAGATCTGGAAGATGCGCGTCGTGGCGGGTTCCAGGTTGTACTCGGCATGCACCACGCCGGTGCCGGCGGACATGATCTGCACGTCCCCCGCCTCGGTCCGGCCCTCGTTGCCGAGGTTGTCGCGATGCGTGATCGCGCCCTCGCGGACATAGGTGATGATCTCCATGTCGCGATGCGGATGCGCGTCGAAGCCGGTGCCGGGCGCGATCTCGTCGTCGTTCCAGACGCGCAGGCGGCCCCAGTTCATGCGCTTCGGGTCGTGGTAGTTCGCGAAGGAGAAGTGGTGGCGGGCCTTGAGCCAGCCATGGTCGGCGCCGCCGAGGCTGCCGAAGGGTCGCACATCGATCATTGCTGCATCTCCCGATCCGCGCGGCCGGGGTGCCCGGCCGCGCGTCGGGGTGGCAGATGGGGCGGCCGTGCCGGGTCCGCACCGGGCCCGGATGGATGGGCGCCATTCACCGCCGTGATGGCGCGCCGCCCCCTCACCGGCACATCAGGACCGGGATGTCCGCATTCTCCAGCACATGGCGCGTGACGCCGCCGAGGATGAGCTGGCGCAGCCGCGAATGGCTGTAGGCGCCCTGGCACATCAGGTCCGCGCCGAAGTCCCGCGCGGCGCCCAGCAGCCCGGCGCCCACTTCCCGGGTGGCGGGCTTGAAGGGCACCGCCTCCGCCTCGATCCCGTGCCAGCGCAGATAGGCGCGGATGCCGTCCGCGCCGGGGCCGCGGCGCTGGTAGTCCTCGGAATGGAGGATGCGCACGGCCTGCGCGCGGTGCAGCCAGGGCAGCGCCGCGGCGACGGCCGCCGCGCTTTCCGCGCTGCCGTTCCAGGCGATGCAGACCCGGGTGCCGATCACGGCGGGCGCCACGCGCGGGGCGATCAGCACGGGGCGGCCGCTGTCGAACAGCACGGCGTGCAGCGCGTCAGAGCTGCTGACATCCTCGTCCGCCTCGGGGTGCGGCACCACCGCCATGTCGTAGAGCCGCGACTGCTGCGCGACGATGTCCTCCTCCCGCCCCGCGATCGCCTCGAAGCTGAGCGTGACGCCCGGCGTCTTCAGCGCGGTGTTGGGATCGGAGGCGAGGGTGACGTCGCCATGGGTGGCGGTGAACTGCTCGAACAGCGTGCGCACGCGGCCCGCGCGCTCGCCCGATTCGCGCTCCGTCGCGGCCATCATCTCCTCGATCATCGCGCCCGACAGGCCTTCCCCGGCCAGCGGCGCGACGTCGCGCGCATCGACGCGCACATGCAGGCAGTGCAGATGCGCGTCCCAGATCCGCGCCACCATCAGCGCGGTGGCCATGGCGGCCTCCCCGGCCGCGGTCCCGGTGAGCGGCAGCAGCAGGCGGCGATAAGCCATCGCGCCCTCCCCCTTCCTCGATGAAGCCCCGTTGCCGCGTAACTTTATGCCTCAGGCGGCTCCGGACAAGGCCATGGCCTTGCAGGCGGCATCGAAAGCGTCCCGCGTGGCATCCAGGCGACGCCAGGTGATCTCCCCCGCATCCGCCCGCGCCGCGTTCATCAGCACCGCCTCGTCGGCATCCGACGCATCGCGGGCGGCCGGCGCGCGCAGCCCCGCCTCGCGCCGCGCCGCGACCCGCGCGCGCAGCAGCTCGACCGGCGCCTCCAGCCAGAACCCGTCGAAACGCACGCCGCAGGCGGCCGCCACCCCGGCCGCGGTCGCGCGGTGCGCGGGGTTCAGGAACACCGCGTCGAGCACCACCGAATGCCCGGCGGCCAGCGCGCGGCGGGCGGCGTCGAACATCTCGGCATGGACGGCGATGCTCTCCGCCTCGGCATAGGCGGCGGGGGGCAGGGGCCGTTCGGGCGCGATCCCCGCGCGGCGCTTGCGGATCTCGTCCGTCCGCAGGTGCAGCGCCCCGGGCGCCACGCCGATGAGCGGCGCGAGGCGCCGCGCGAGATGCGTCTTGCCCGTGCCCTGCAGGCCGCCCACCGCCACCAGCCGCGGCGGCACCGCCACCAGGTAGCGCGCGGCGGCGGCGAGGTAGCGCGCCCCCTCCCCGCCCGGCGCCGCGCCGGATCGCCTCGCCGCGACATGCGCGCGCACCATCGCCCGCAGCGCCAGCCAGGCGGGCAGCGGCGCCAGCAGGCCGATGTCGAAGCCACGCGCCAGGACGCGGTTCATCACCCGGTTGGCCGCCGCGCGGTCCAGCCGGACATCGAGGTCCATCAGCAGGAAGGCCAGGTCGTAGCCGACATCGACCGTGGCCAGCGCCTCGTCGAATTCCAGCGCATCGAAGGGGGTGGGCCGCCCCTCCCAAAGGCACAGGTTGCCGAGATGCAGGTCCCCGTGGCAGCGCCGCACCCGCCCCGCGGCCGCGCGCGCCGCCATGGCCGGGGCCAGACGCCCCAGCGCATCGCGAAGGCCGTCGGCCAGCGCCCCGACCGCCGCAGGGTCGAGCCCGGCCGCGAGGCAGCTGCGCCGGTTGCCCTCCAGCACGGCGGCCATCCGCCCCGGCGCATCGACGCCCGAAACCACCGGCGCCGCGTCGTGCAGCGCCAGCACGGCTTCGGCCACCGCATCCAGCATCGCGCCGCCGAGCCCGCCACGGGCCGCCACCGCATCCAGGAAGTCGCCCGCCGGCACCGGCGCCATCCGCAGCACCCAGTCCAGCACGGGCCCCGCCCCGCCGAGCCGCGGCGCGCCGTCCGCTCCGCGCGTCACGGGCAGCACCTCGCGGTAGATGCCGGGGGCAAGCGGGCGGTTCAGCTCCAGCTCCCGCCGGGCGAAGCGTTCCCGCGCGGCGGGGGTGGTGAAGTCGACGAAGCCGAGATCGACCGCCTTCTTCAGCTTGAAGGCGTCGTCGCGGCCGACGAAGACGGCGGAGATGTGGGTCTCCACCGGCTCCGCCCCGGTCAGGCGGCGCAGCAGCGCCGCCGCCTCCGCCTGGCCTGGCGGGATGGTCACGGGTAGAGCTGCTCGACCTCCCAGCCGGCCGCGTCGTCCAGCCGGTGGAAGACGCGCCGTTCATGCAGGCGGAAGGGCATGTCGCGCCACAGCTCGATGCGGGCCGGCAGCAGGCGGAAGCCGGACCAGAAGGGCGGGCGTGGGATCTCGCCGAGGCCGAACCGCAGCGTCTGCTCCGCCACCGCCTTCTCCAGCGCGAAGCGGCCTTCCAGCGGGCGGGACTGGCGGGACGCCCAGGCGCCGATGCGGCTGCCCCGCGCGCGCGACGCGTAGTAGGCATCCGCCTCCGCCTCGCTCACCCGCTCCACCCGCCCCTCGACGCGCACGCTGCGGGCGAGCGTCTTCCAGTGGAAGCACATCGCGGCATGGGGGTTGGCGGCGAGTTCGCCACCCTTGCGGCTTTCGAGGTTGGTGTAGAAGACGAAGCCCCGGGCATCGACGCCCTTCAGCAGCACCATCCGCGCCGAGGGCCGGCCATCGGGCGTGCTGGTGGCGAGGCAGACGGCGTTCGGGTCGTTCGGCTCGGACCGCGCGGCTTCCGCCATCCAGGCCTCGAAGGTCGCGATGGGATCGTCCGAGGCGGCGGTGCGGGTCGGGGCGGCGGCGTCCACGCGGGTGCTCCTGTCGGCCGGAGGGACGGGGCCCGCCCCTTGCCGGGGGAATGGGCATGTGCCACCACCCCCCGACCTCCGCAACCACTCCCGGTCCCCGCATCCATGTCGCAGCCCGAGACGTCCGACCCTGCCGCCGCGCCCCTGCCGAGGGGCACGCTGATGGCCGGCAAGCGCGGCGTGGTGATGGGGGTGGCCAATGACCGCTCCATCGCCTGGGGCATTGCGCAGGCGGTGGCCGCGCAAGGCGCCGAGATGTGCTTCACCTACCAGGGCGAGGCGCTGGAGAAGCGGGTGCGGCCGCTGGCGGAGGGCATCGGGTCCCGCCTGGTGCTGCCCTGCGACGTGGCGGACGATGCCAGCGTGGACGCGGTGTTCGAACGGGTGGGGGCCGAATGGGGCGGGATCGACTTCCTGGTCCACGCCATCGGCTTCGCCGACAAGCAGTTCCTCCGCGGCCGCTACATGGACACGCCGCGCGGCGCCTTCCTGCAGGCGATGGACATCTCGGTCTATTCCTTCGTCTCCGTCGCGCAGCGCGCGGTGCCGCTGATGAAGCCCGGCGGGTCGCTGCTGACGATGAGCTACCTGGGCGCCGAGCGCGTGACGCCGCACTACAACGTGATGGGCGTGGCGAAGGCCGCGCTCGAAGCCTCCGTCCGCTACATGGCCGCCGATCTCGGCCGCGCCGGCATCCGGGTGAACGCGATCAGCGCGGGGCCCATCAAGACGCTGGCGGCGAGCGGCATCGGCGATTTCCGCTACATCCTGAAGTGGAACCAGTACAACGCCCCGCTCGAGCGCAACGTGACGATCGAGGATGTGGGCGGCGCGGGGCTCTACCTGCTGTCCGGCCTGTCCTCGGGCGTGACGGGCGAGGTCCACCACGTCGATTGCGGCTACCACGTCGTCGGCATGAAGAACCCCGACGCCCCCGACATCGCGACGGTCTGATCGGCAGACGCCCCTCCCCCGCCGCGGGGGAGGACCAGGGTGGGGGCCCCGCCAGCGCCGCCACGAGACGCAGCGCCCGGATACCGCCATGTCCCACAACAGCTTCGGCCACCTCTTCCGCGTCACCACCTGGGGCGAATCCCACGGCCCCGCCATCGGCTGCGTGGTGGATGGCTGCCCGCCGCGCATCGCGCTGACGGAAGCCGACATCCAGCCCCATCTCGACCGCCGCCGCCCCGGCCAGTCCAAATTCGTGACCCAGCGGCAGGAGGCGGACCAGGTCCGCATCCTGTCCGGCACCTTCGAGGGCGCGACCACCGGCACCCCCATCGCGCTGCACATCGACAACACCGACCAGCGCAGCAAGGACTACGGCGAGATCAAGGACCGCTTCCGCCCCGGCCATGCCGACCTGACCTACGAACTGAAATACGGCATCCGGGATTACCGCGGCGGCGGCCGTTCCTCGGCGCGGGAGACGGCGATGCGGGTGGCCGCGGGCGCGGTCGCGCGCAAGGTGCTGGAGGGCGTGACCATCCGCGGCGCGCTGGTCTGCATGGGCGGGGACTGGGTGGACGGGGCCGCGCGGGACTGGGCGGAGGTGGACCGCAACCCCTTCTTCTGCCCCGACCCGAAGGCCGCCGCCCGCTGGGAGGACGCGCTGACGGCCGCGCGCAAGTCCGGCTCCTCGCTCGGCGCCATCGTCGAGGTGGTGGCGGAAGGTGTGCCCCCCGGCCTCGGTGCGCCGGTCTACGGCAAGCTCGATGCCGAGATCGCGGCGGCGCTGATGTCCATCAACGCCGTCAAGGGCGTGGAGATCGGCGCCGGCTTCGCGGCGGCGGCGCTGGACGGGGAACGCAACGCGGACGAGATGCGGATGGGCCCGCACGGCGAGGTGCTGTTCGGAAGCAACCAGGCCGGCGGCATCCTCGGCGGCATCTCCACGGGGCAGCCCGTGGTGGCGCGCTTCGCGGTCAAGCCGACCAGCTCCATCCTGACCCCGCGCCGGTCGGTCGACCGCTTCGGGGAGGAGGTGGAGGTGCTGACGAAGGGCCGCCACGACCCCTGCGTCGGCATCCGCGCCGTGCCGGTGGGGGAAGCGATGCTCGCGCTGGTGCTGGCAGACCACCTGCTGCGCCACCGCGCCCAGAACCCGGACGCCCCGGCGCGCGCGCGGCTGCCGCGGAACTGACGTTCAGCGCGGGGCCGCGGCGGCCGGCGCTTCCGGCGGCGCATCCCCGCGCCGGAGCGCGGCCATCACCTGTTCCACCGTCTCCCGCACCGCCACGTCGAAGCCGTAGCGCAGGCCGACCATGACGATGGCGGCCCGCGCGCCGGCGGCGTGGCGTTCGCCGGAATCGCGCACCAGGACGATCCTGTCCGGCACCAGGTAGACCCGCCCGCCGCTCGGGTCGGTCAGCGGCAGCAGGCGCAGGCCGGCGGCGGCCATCCGGCGCGCCACCGTCTCCAGCGCCTCGGCGCTGCGCTGCTGCACGAAGGAGGTGGTGTCGATCACCGTCGCCCCCTCGGCCCGCCCGATCCGCACCACCTGCGCCGTCGCGACATGCACGGCCGCGCGGCCCTCGGTCGGGACGATCTCGACGAAGGCGCCGGGCGCGGGCTGCGCCGGGGCGGGGGCCGGGAGCATGGTGGCGAGGAGGAGGGCGGCGAGGCATCGGCTGGGGCGCACGGGGGCTTCCGTTCCGGCAGGGCACGGCATGAACGCGCGCGGCGCGGCGCGGTCCCCCGCGGGCGGCCCTGACACCGCCTCCGTCACTCCCCATATGGGCAGGGCGGCCCGGGGCGGACGGCGCCATCCATGCCCCGAGGGCTTCCCCCGCGGGCGGTCACGCCGCACAATCGCCCCCTCGGGAGCAATTCATGCCAGACACGCATCTGCCCGCCCGCATGACCGGCAATGGCGAGGTGATCGACACCTCGAAGCCGATCGGGGACGAGGTGAAGACCACCACCTGCTACATGTGCGCCTGCCGCTGCGGCATCAAGGTTCACCTGAAGGACGGCCGCATCCGCTACATCGAGGGCAACCCCGACCACCCGGTGAACCGCGGCGTGCTCTGCGGCAAGGGCAGCGCGGGGATCATGACGCAGTATGCCCCCTCGCGGCTGCGCGCGCCGCTGAAGCGGGTCGGGCCGCGCGGAAGCGGCGAGTTCGAGGAGATCTCCTGGGCCGAGGCGATGGAGACCGCGACAGGCTGGCTCCGCCATGTGCGGGAGACCGACCCGAAGCGCCTAGCCTTCTTCACCGGCCGCGACCAGTCGCAGAGCCTGACGGGGTTCTGGGCGGCGCAGTTCGGCACGCCCAACTTCGCCGCGCATGGCGGCTTCTGCTCGGTCAACATGGCCGCCGCCGGGCTCTACACCATCGGCGGCAGCTTCTGGGAATTCGGCGAGCCGGACTGGGACCGCACGAAATACCTCGTGATGTTCGGCGTGGCCGAGGACCATGACAGCAACCCGATCAAGATCGGGCTCGGCAAGCTGAAGGAACGCGGCGCGAAGTTCGTCAGCGTCAACCCCGTCCGCACCGGCTATTCCGCGATCGCCGACGAATGGGTCGGCATCCGTCCGGGCACGGACGGGCTGCTCATCATGGCGCTGATGCATGAGCTGCTGCGGACGGACCGCGTCGACCTCGGATTCCTGGTCCGCTACACGAACGCGCACTGGCTGGTGGTGCGCAACCCCGGCGGCGCCGATGACGGGCTGTTCGCGCGTGACGCGGAAGGCCGGCCGCTCGCCTGGGACCGGGTCGCGGCCGAGGCGCGGGACGCCGCGACGGCGGAGATGCAGCCGGCCATCGTCGGCGAATTCACCCTTGCCGATGGCCGGACGGCGGTGCCCGCCTTCCAGCTGATGGCCGAACGCTACCTCGGCGCCGAATACGCGCCCGACGCGGTGGCCGAACGCTGCGGCCTGGCGGCGGACCGCATCCGGCGGCTGGCGGACGAGATCGCGGAGGTCGCCTTCAACCAGACCATCACGCTCGACGTGCCCTGGACCGATGCGCTCGGCCGGCGGCACGCGACGATGGTGGGCCGCCCGGTCGCCTTCCATGCGATGCGCGGCATCTCGGCCCATTCCAACGGCTTCCACACCTGCCGCGCGCTGCACCTGCTGCAGATGCTGCTGGGCGCGGTCGATACGCCCGGCTCCTGGCGCTACAAGTCGCCCTTCCCGCGGCCGATCCCGCCGGGGCCGGGGCCGGCCGGGCGGGGCGCGAAGCCGAACACGCCGCTCGCGGGCAACATCCTCGCCTTCCCGCACGGGCCGGAGGACCTGCTCGTCCACGACGACGGCTCGCCCATCCGCATCGACAAGGCGTTCAGCTGGGACGCCCCGCTGGCGCTGCACGGCATGATGCACACGGTGATCGGCAATGCCGGCGCCGGCGACCCGTACGAGATCGACACGCTGTTCATGTTCATGGCCAACATGGCCTGGAACAGCGCGATGAACCCCGGCGAGATCATCCGCATCCTGACCGAGACGAAGGAGGACGGCAGCTACCGCATCCCCCACGTCATCTACGCCGACGCCTTCTTCAGCGAGACGGTGCCCTATGCCGACCTGATCCTGCCCGACACCACCTACCTGGAACGCTGGGACTGCATCAGCCTGCTCGACCGCCCGATCGGCAGCGCGCACGGGCCCGGCGACGCGATCCGCCAGCCGGTCCTGACGCCCGACCGCGACGTGCGCCCCTTCCAGGAAGTGCTGATCGAGCTCGGCGCCCGGCTCGGCCTGCCCGCCTTCGTGAAGGAGGACGGCAGCCCGAAGTTCAAGGACTATCCGGACTACATCACCAACCACCAGCGCATGCCGGGCGTCGGGCCGCTCGCCGGCTTCCGCGGCGAGGACGGGACGAAGAAGGGGGTGGGCGAGCCCAACCCGGACCAGCTGCAGCGCTACATCGAGAATGGCTGTTTCTGGCGCCACCACCTGACGCCGGAACAGGGCTACTTCAAGCAGGCCAACCGCGCCTACCTGGACGAGGCGAAGGCGATGGGGCTGATCGGCAAGGCCGACCAGATCGTCATGCAGGTCTATTCCGAGGTGCTGCAGAAGTTCCGCCTGGCCGCGCAGGGCCACGGGCCGAAGCAGCCGCCCGCGCATCTGCGCGACCGCATCGCGACCTATTGCGACCCGCTGCCCTTCTGGTACGCCCCGCTGGAACAGCAGGGCCACGACACCGCGCCCTTCCCCTTCTCCGCCATCACGCAGCGGGCGATGGAGCACTACCATTCCTGGGGCAGCCAGAACGCCTGGCTGCGCCAGATCCGCAGCGCCAACCGGCTCTACATGAACCGCACGGCGGCGACGCGGCTCGGCCTCGCGCAGGATGACTGGGTGTGGGTCGAAAGCCGCAACGGCCGCGTGAAGGGGCAGCTGACCCTGATGGAGGGCACCAACCCCGACACCGTCTGGACCTGGAACGCGGTGGGCAAGCGCGCCGGCGCCTGGCGGCTGAGCGAGGACAGCCCCGAGGCGGTGCGCGGCTTCCTGCTGAACCACGTCATCAGCGAATGGCTGCCGCAGGGGGCCGCGGCGCACCGCCTGGCCAATGCCGACCCGGTGACGGGCCAGGCGGCCTGGTACGACCTGCGCGTGCAGGTCGTGAAATGCGCGGCGGACGAGATCCCCCGCACCGATCCCTTCAACACCCCGCTGAAGGCGCCCCCCAACATGCCGCCCGTGCCGGACATCCTGCGCGGCCCCGTGCCCGCCACCACCCGCGGGGACAGCCGATGACCGAGTTGCCGCCGCCCTCCGCGAAGAAGCTCGGGCTCGTCATCGACCTCGACACCTGCGTGGGCTGCCATGCCTGCGCGACCAACTGCAAGGAATGGAACGCGGGCGGGCACCTCGCGCCCCTGCCGGACTTCAAGCCCTATTCCGCAGGGGCGGAGGGCGTGTGGTTCAACCGCGTCCATTCCTACGAGGCCGGCGAGGGGGAGGCCGGGCGCACCGTCCATTTCCCGCGCTCCTGCCTGCATTGCGAACAGCCGGCCTGCGTCACCGTCTGCCCGACCGGCGCGTCCTACAAGCGGGCCGAGGACGGCATCGTGCTGGTCAACACCGAGACCTGCATCGGCTGCGGCCTCTGCGCCTGGGCCTGCCCCTATGGCGCGCGGGAGATGGACGAGGACGAGGGGGTGATGAAGAAATGCACCCTCTGCATCGACCGCATCTACAACGAGACCATCCCGGAGCCGCAGCGCCAGCCCGCCTGCGTCATCACCTGCCCCGCCGGCGCGCGGCATTTCGGCGATCTCGGCGACCCGGACAGCAAGGTCTCGCGCCTGGTGGCGGACCGGGGCGGCTTCGGGCTGATGCCGGAACTCGGCTACCAGCCCGTCAACCGCTACCTGCCGCCGCGCATGCGCCCCGCGCCGAACCCGAACCCGCCGGCGGAGGCCGAGCCAACCGCGCTCGACATCAAGAACCCGCTGCTGCGCTGGCTCGACCGCGCGCTGGCGCGGTGAGTGCCATCCCGCCCGCCGCGTGCCGCGCGGCGGCGTCCGCCATCCTGACCTGACAACGGGCTCCATGAACCCCGCACCTTCCATCGTCTTCTTCACCACCGCTTCGGGCGCCGGCTACGGGCTGCTGTTCTGGCTCGGCCTGCTGCGGCCCTTCGGGCTGACGCCGCCCTCCCCCGGCTTCGCGCTGGCGACCCTCGCCCTCGCCCTCCTGCTGGTCACCGCGGGGCTGCTGTCCTCCACCGCCCATCTCGGGCGGCCGGAACGCGCCTGGCGGGCGCTGTCGCAATGGCGTTCCTCCTGGCTGTCGCGGGAAGGGGTGGCTGCGGTCGCGACCTATGTCCCGGCCGTGCTGTTCGGCGTGGCGACCTGGGCGGGGATGCCGGTGCTGGCGGCGGTCGCGGGGCTGCTGGCCGCGGCCGGCGCGGCCGTGACGGTGTGGTGCACGGGCATGATCTACGCCTCGCTCAAGCCCGTGCGGCAGTGGTGCCACCCGCTGGTGCCCTGGGGCTACATGCTGTTCGCCGGCTTCTCCGGCGCGGCGCTGCTGGCGGCTGCGGCGGCCTTCGCCGGCGGCGCCGCCCTGCCCGCGCTGCTCGCGGCCGCCCTCGGCGCCGGGGCGCTGCTGCTGAAGCGGCGCTACTGGTCCTCTATCGACGCGCCGCGCCCGGCCACGGCGCCGAGCATCGAGACGGCCACGGGCCTCGGCCGCATCGGCACCACGCGCCCGCTGGACGCGCCGCACACCGAACAGAACTGGCTGCTGCGGGAGATGGGCTTCCGCGTCGCCCGCAAGCACCGGCTGAAGCTGCGGATGCTGGTGCAGGCGGGCTTCGCCGCGGCCGCGCTGTTGGCGTTGCTGGGCCTGCTGGCCGGGGGCGGCGCGGCGGCGCTGCTGCTGAGCCTCGGCGCCGTCGCGGCGCTGGCGGGGCTGGCGGCGGAACGCTGGCTGATCTTCGCCGAGGCGACCCATACGGTGACGCTTTATTACACCGCCGAAAGTTGAGCGATTTCGTCGGAAATGGCCCCGCGTGGCGCTTGACGTCCCCCCCCATCGCCACGTTAGGGATCGCTCAACACCAAGAACGAGCCGCCGCATGCCCTTCGCCGACCATCGGCCGGATCCGGCCGACCTTGACCGCTTCCGCAGCCTCTGCGGGGCGAAACGCTGGTCGTCGCGGCTGTCCGAAATCGGACAACGGGCAGCGGGCAGTTCGCTGTCCGGGCGGGCGACGCAGCAGCGCCACGCGCTGGAACTGATCCTCGCGCGGCTGTCGGACCCGTCGGCGCTGGCCCGCGCCACCCCCGCCGAACGCCGGATCACCGCCTTCGCGAAGGAAGCGGTGAAGCTGGCCGCCACCCTGCCCGCCCCGTCCCGCGCGCGGCTGCGCGCCCGGATCGAGGCCGGGCTGACCGGCGAGGCGACGCTGGTCCCGCTGTTCCACCTCCTCCGCAGCGCCGCGCTGCACCGCGCCCGCGGATTCGAGGTGGCCTTCACCGGCTTGGCCGAGGAGACGCCCTGGGACCTCGTGATCCGCCGCGACGGCGCCGAGGCCGAGGTCAGCTGCGACACGGTGTCGGCCGAGGAAGGCCGGCAGGTGCATCGCGGGGACTGGTACCAGCTGGTGGACCGCGTGAACCCGGACCTGCAGACCTGGCTGGCCGCGCATCCCGGCCGCTACCTGCTGAAGATGACCCTGCCGGAGGGCATGGCAGATGCCACCCGCGTCGCCGGGCTGCACCGCCGCATCACGGAGATGCTGCAGGCGGAACGCCGGCAGGATTCAAGCGCGGATGCCGTCCTGAAGCTCGACCCCCTGGTGCTGGCCGGGGCGCAGGCGGCCGGACAGGGCCTGCCTGCCCAGCTGCGCGCCCAGTTCGGCGAGGAGGCGCACCTGGCCGTCACCGCCGCGCCGAAGGGCGCGCCGGGCGGCGGTTCGGTCTTCGTCATGGCCGCCCGCGCGGGGCGGGAGAACGCGATCGCCGAAGCCGCGGCCAGGCGCATGGAGCTGGCCGCCGCCGCGCGCCTTTCGGGCCGGCGCCCCGGCATCCTGTCGATCTTCCTCGACGACCTCGACCGCGGCGAATGGCGCAGCCTGCGGGAGAGGATGGAGCTGGAAGGCGCCGCCCGCCGCTGGATGACCGGCCCCGCCGCGCGCCCGGTCGCCGCCGTCGCGTGCAGCAGCCGGATGGAGCTGTTCGGCATGGCCCCGCCCGATGCGGCGGAGGGCGGGGAGCTGCGCTTCCGCAACCCGGGCCACCCCGCGGCGAAGTCGCCCGCCCTCGCGCCCGCCATCGTCTCGACGAATTGAGGGCGGGCGCGTCGCCCCTGGTCACCAGGGGCGCGCCGCGCCCGCCATCCTTCCCTCGCCAGCAACTCGGCAACCGCCTTGCCGGTGCCACGTTGTTGCGGTGCACTCCCCCCCGGTGACCGCCTTAAGACTGGTCGCGCCTGGGTTCCCCGCATGGCAGGAAGCCCCATGACCGAGCGTGAAATCGAGACGAAGCTGGCGGAAGTCGACCGACTGCTGAACGATCCGGAGACACGCATGGACCCGCACCGGGTGTGGTCCCTGCTGGCGGAGCTTGCCTCGGCCTCCGCCCCGCAACCTGCCCCCGTTCCCGCGCGGAGTTGACGCGGGACGGGGAGGTCACGCCGCCGGCACGGCCGCGCCGGTTTCCGCCGCGGCCGCCAGGCCCGCCAGCCGGCCCAGCGCGATCGCCGTCAGCAGGCCATTGCCCGACGCATAGCCCAGCGCGCCCGCGCGCCCGCTGATCCCGATGGCGGCGCCGCCACCGGCGAACAGGCCCGGAATCGGGCTGCCATCGGGGTGCAGCACGCGCGCATCGGCATCCACGCGCAGCCCGCCCTGGGTATGGAACAGCCCGGGCACCACGCGCGCCACGTAGAAAGGTGCCCGCAGCGGCGCCAGGCCGGTGTCGCGCCTGCCGTGCCGGTCGGCCGCCGCGCCCGTGGCAGCCGCGTTGTAGGCGGCCACTTCCTCGGCCACCGCCGCGGCGGGCAGGCCGTACAGCACGGCCGCTTCCTCCACCGTCGCCGCGCGCCGCGCGCCGCCATGCGCCGCAAGCTCGGCGAATTCCTCCTCCTGCGCGGCGATGTCGAAGATCCGCTGGTCGAACAGCGCATAGGCTTCGCCGCCCTGCTCCAGCACCAGCCGCGCATAGCCGGAATAGCCGAGGCTCTCGTCCCCGAAGCGCCGGCCCTGCGGGTCCAGCAGGATTCCGCCCTTCTCGATGGTGGTCCAGGACAGCAGGCTGCCCTGCGGATAGGCCACCGCCGCATAGCCCTGGTAGGCGGCCATGTTGCCGAAGGCGGCGCCGAGTTCCTCGCCCCAGCGGATCGCCTCCCCGGTCGAGCCGAGCGCGCCGAAATACTGCGCGCCCGCGATCTCCGGGCAGAAGCGCCGCACCAGCGCGGGATCGCCCGCGAAGCCGTTCACGGCAAGCAGCGTGTGCCGCGCGCGGATCTCCGCCCCGTCCACCACCGCACCGCGCACCGCGCCGCCTTCCACGATCAGCCGCGTCACGGGATTGCCGAGGGCGAGCGGGATGTCGCGCCGCGCCGCCGCGGCCAGCAGGTCATCCACCAGATCCTGCCCGCGGCGCGAGACGGGCGCGTGCAGGCGCGGCACGCTGTGGCCGATGTGCCGGTATGCGGTGACGAGGGCGAGCCGCGCGCCCACCGTATCCACCAGCCATTCGACGGTGGCGGCCGAAACCTCCGCCAGGCGGCGCAGCAGCGCGGGGTCGTCCGTCTCTCCCGCGATGCGGGTCAGGTCGCGCACCATCCGCTCCGGGTCGTCCTCGATGCCGGCCTCGCGCTGGAAGCGCGACCCCGCCGCGGGCACCGAGCCGGTGGAGAGCGAGGAATTGCCGCCCGGCCGCGCCAGCTTCTCGACGATGGCGGCGGACAGCCCCGCGTCATGCGCCGCGATGGCGCCCGCAAGCCCGCAGGCGCCGGCGCCGATCGCCAGGAAGTCGAGTTCGTCGGTCGAGGTCATCGGGTTATCGTGTTCCGGGATGGATCTGGCCGCGCGGTCGCGCGGATGCGCCCGCGGATCGTGGCAAAGCGGCGCGCACGCGGCAACTCCACGCGGCGCGCAGGAGTGCTTCCGCAAGGCGCGCAAGGGCGCCTAAGCTGCGCGGAACCCGAGGGAGAGGAAGCATGACGTCCCGCCGCACGCTGACCGTCGCCGCCGCGCAGACCGGCCCGGTGCTCGACCCCGACGACATGCGCCCGGGCGTGGAGGCGGCCTGCGCGATGGTGGAGCGTGCGGCGACGCAGGGCGTCGAGGTGATCTGCTTCTCCGAGCTGTTCCTGACGCCGTTCTTCCCGAACCGGCTGGAAGCGCGCTTCGACCACTGGTTCCTCACCCTGCCCGACCCGCGCGTGCAGCCGCTGCTGGATGCCGCGAAGCGCCACCGGATGGCGATGATCTTTCCCTTCGGCGAACGCGACGGGCGGCAGTACTTCAACAGCGCCGCGGTGATCGGGCGTGACGGCCGCATCCTCGGCACCTACCGCAAGACGCATATCCCGGCGATCTTCCCCTCCAACCTCCAGGGCGGCACGGGATCCTACGAGAAGTTCTACTTCACCCCCGGCAGCAGCCTGCCGGTGTTCGAGATCGACGGCGTCAAGGTCGGCGTGCAGATCTGCTACGACCGCAAGTTCCCCGAGGGCTCCCGCGCGCTGGCGATCGGTGGGGCGGAGGTGCTGTTCATGCCGATCTGCGCCGCGACCTACGGCGAGATGAAGCTGCGCGACCACACCTGGGACCTGCCGCTGCGCGCCCGCGCCTATGAGAACGGCACCTTCGTCGTCGCGGTGAACCGCGCGGGGGACGAGGCGGGGCGGCGGCACATCGGGCGCAGCATGATCATCTCCCCCATCGGCGCCGAGATCATGGCCGAGGCGGGGGAGGACGAGCCGGAGCTGCTGGTGGCGACGCTCGACCTCGACGAGGTGGGCGTGGCGCAGAAGAGCCTGCCCTGGTGGCGCGACCGCCGGCCGGAGCTGTACGGGGCGTTGCAGGGGAGCTGAGACCGCCTTGCGTTTCCGTTGGCACGGAAACGCCTTCAGACGCCAGCGGGCCGCATTCGCGCCCTCGTCCGGCGCGAAGTGCGCCGGCCGCCATCGGATCACCAGAGGGGCTCGACGGTATGAGGCGCGCTCCCGGCCCACCTCACCCCCGCGCCAGCCGTCCCGCCACGGCGCGCCCGCCCTTCACCACCAGCGCGATGCGCGCCAGGTCCTGCAGCGATTCGATGTCGGCCAGCGGATC
Source organism: Falsiroseomonas sp. CW058 (assembly GCF_050563535.1). Lineage (NCBI taxonomy): Bacteria > Pseudomonadati > Pseudomonadota > Alphaproteobacteria > Acetobacterales > Roseomonadaceae > Falsiroseomonas > Falsiroseomonas sp. CW058. Next base: position 221,246 of record NZ_JBNXUO010000001.1, on the reverse strand, counting down.
GCCGTCGAACAGCAGCAGGTCCGCGGCCTTCCCCGCCTCCACCGTGCCGATCCGGTCGGCGCGGCGCAGCGCCCGCGCGGCGACCGCGGTGGCCGCGCGCAGCGCCTCCATCGGCGTCATGCCGCAGCGCACCAGCAGCGCGATCTCCCGCGCATTGGCGCCGTGCGGATAGCGGTTGCCGAGATCGGCGCCGGACGCGATCGGAATGCCCGCCGCGCGCGCCCGGCGGAAGCTGTCGAGCCAGAGCGGCTCGTTCACCGCCATCTCCTCCCGCTGCTTCGGCAGCAGGTTCAGCTTGGCGCCGAGTTCCAGCACGCTGAACAGGGTGGACAGCGTCGGCACCAGCACCGTGTCGGACCGCGCGAACAACGCGATCGCCTCGTCGTCCATACGCGTTCCGTGCTCGATCGTGTCGACGCCGGCGCGCAGCGCGAACTTCACGGAATCATAGGACTGCGCGTGGATCGCGACCGTGCGGCCCCAGCGATGCGCCTCCTCCACCGCGACCCGGATCTCCTCCTCGGAGAAGGTGGTCATCCAGGTCCAGGCATAGGGCCCGACCTCGACGCCCGACGCCGCGAGCTTGATGTTGTCCACACCGAGCCGGATCTGGCGCCGCACCTCCGCGCGGATCGCCTCGGCGCCGTTCACCAGCACGCCGAGGCCGTGCGCGCGCGTCCAGTGCGGCGGCACCGTGTCGCCCAGCCCGCCCGTCGCGCAGATGATGGGGCCGGAGGCGACGACGCGCGGGCCCCGGACCTTCCCGGCCTCCACCGCGTCGCGCACGGTCGCCGCGACGTTGCCGATGGTGCCGACGTCGCGGATGGTGGTGTAGCCGGCGTCGAGCACCTTCGCCGCGTTCAGCACGCCGTTGATGGTGGCGGATTCGACCGATTGCCGGTCCACCTCGTCCAGGCTGCGGAAGCCGGAATAGATCAGGTGGGCATGGGCGTCGATCAGGCCGGGCAGCAGCGTCAGCCCGCCGCAGTCCAGCGCCGCGTCGCCGGCCAGGCCCTCGCCCACCGCCAGGATCGCGCCGTCCTTCACCGCCACCTCCGCCACGCGGGGCGGCGCGCCGGTGCCGTCGATCAGCCGCGCATGGCGAAGGATGGTGGTGCGGCCGGCCTCGGCCAGCGCGTCCAGGCTCGTGCGGTCCATCGGCGTCCTTCCCTTCCTGCCCGGCCGCGTCAGGCGGCGCCGAGCGCCCCGAAATCCATCGCCATCCAGGCGGCGATGTCGAACGGCACGCCGATGCGGCCGCGCCCCGCCGGCAGCGCGACCTCGGTGCCGCCCTTGAACATCATCGCGATGCGGGCCTTGTCGCGGAGGATGCCGATATCCTCGGCCGGGTTGCCGTCCACCACCAGCAGGTCGGCCGCGAGCCCGGGGCGGAGCGTGCCGAGCGACTCCGCGCGGCCGATGGCGGCCGCCGCCTCCGCCGTCGCGGCGCCGATCGCCTCGAGCGGCGTAAAGCCGAGTGCCACGAGATACTCCATCTCGATCACGCCGTCCGGCACATGCGGGAAGCGGTGCGCCGCGTCGGTGCCGAGCGCGAGCCGCGCGCCGATGGCGCGTGCTTCCGGGATCATCCGTCGCGCGGCGTCGAAGGCGCGCCAGGCCTGGTCGCGAAATTCCGGGTCGCGCGGCGCGCCGAAGGCGGGGATGCAGCGCACATGCAGCCAGGCGATGGTCGGGCTGAAGCGAACGCCCCTGTCGCGCATCGCCTCCATCGAGGCCTGGTCGGCGAATTCGCCGGAATGGAGCGAGATGGCGCCCGCTTCCAGTGCCGCGCGGATGCCGCCGGTGGAATGCGCATGCGCGTGGACGGGCCGGCGGTATTTCGCCGCCTCCTCCACCGCCGCGCGGATCTCCTCGTAGCCGAGGTCGTCATGCTCCGCGCTCGACCAGCGGGAGCCGGCGACGCCGCTCGCCGCCACCTTGATCCAGTCCACCCCGCCCTTCACCTGGCGGCGGACGGCGCTGCGGACCTGTTCGACGCCCGCCACCTGCATCCCGAGGCTGGTCGGGTTCCGCGTCTCCGCCCAGGGCGGGACGTTGTCGAGCAGCCCGGCCTCGCCGCAGATGATGGCGCCGGCCGAGACGATGCGCGGCCCCTCGATCAGGCCCGCTTCCACCGCGTCGCGGATGGCGGGGCCGATGAAGCCGCGGCAGCCGCCGTCGCCGATGGTGGTGAAGCCGCAATGGAGGATGGCGCGCGCATTGGCGGCGGCGCGGAGCGTGTTCAGCTCCAGCGATTCCGCCAGTTCCTGCGTCCAGACATTCGGCTGGGCGCTGTGGTAGGTGAGGTGGGTATGCGCGTCGATCAGGCCGGGCATCACCGTCCGCCCGTCGAGGTCCACGACGCGATCGCCGGGCGCGGGCCGGACGGCGTCCACCGGCCCGACCGCGGTGATGCGCCCGCCTTCGAAGGCGAGCGCCGCATGGGGCTGCGGCGGGCCGCCCAAGCCGTCGATCAGCAGCGCATCGCGCAGGATCGTGGCCATGGTCAGGCTCCCCCCACACCCTCCCGCCGCGGCTTCCAGGCCAGCAGCCGGTTCTCCAGCCGGCGCAGCCCGGCGAACAGGGCGAAGCCGATCACGCCGATCAGCGCGGCGCCGAAGAACATCCGGTCCACGCGGAACTGCCAGCGCGCTTCCTGGATGCGGAAGCCCATTCCGGCATCCGCCGCGATCAGCTCGGCCGCCACCAGCACGAAGAACGCCATCCCCATGCCGAGCCGGAGCCCGGTGAAGATCTCGGGCAGCGCGGCCGGCAGGCTGATGGAGAAGAAGGCCTGCCGCCGTCCCGCACCGAGCGACAGCGCGGCCCGCATCAGCAGCGGATCGGCGTAGCGCACGCCCTGGTAGGTGTTGACGTAGATGATGAAGAAGGCCGCGAAGGCGATCATCAGCACCTTCGACATCTCCCCGAGGCCGAACCAGATGATGAAGATCGGCAGGAAGGCGAGCGGCGGGATCGGCCGCAGCACCTCCAGGATGGGGTCGATCACGTTCTCGGCCAGCCGCGACGATCCGGACAGGCAGCCGAGCAGCACGCCTAGCACGGCGGCGATGACGAAGCCCTGCACCGCGCGCAGCAGGCTGATCGCGATGTCGGTCGGCACGAAGTCCCGGATCTCCCAGCCGGCGAGGATGATCTCGTCCGGCGTGGGGATCATGGTCGGCGGCACCCAGCGCATGCCCTGGTTGGCGAGCGCGAACCCCCACCAGAGCAGCAGCGCGCCGAGCAGGGCGAGGCTGCGGATCGCGAAGCTGCTCATGGCGATGGCTTCTCCTTCTGCCGTGCCTCAGTTCACCGTCACGCAGGCGGCGCAGACGGCGCGCAGCGGGGCGGGGTCGAAGACGTCGCGATGCGTGACCGGGTTGCGGATCTCGCGCAGCGCATGGAGCTGGGTGGCAACGCGGTCGAATTCCTGCGCCCATTCCGCCGTCATGGTCAGGCGGTTGTCGATCTTGGACATGGTGCCGCGCACGACGTCCACGGGGATGTTGATCTCGCGGCCCACCATCTCCGCAGCCGCGTCGGGGTTGGCGCGCGACCAGTCCGCCGCCTGCTGCAGCGCGCGCAGCACCGCCTGGGTGGTGCGGGGGTTGCGGGTGGTGAAGTCGGTGCGCGCGAAGACGGCGGCATAGACGCCGTCCACACGTCGCTCGCCCTCCATCCCGGGGATGAAGGACCGCGTGGCGGAGAACAGCACGCGCCCGCCGCGCTGCTCGGTGTAGATGGCCCAGGGTTCCCAGCTCAGCACGCCGTCGACGTTGCCGCGCTCATAGGCCAGCACCAGGTCCTGCGGCTGCATGTTGACCAGCGTGATCCTGCTCATGTCGCAGCCATAGGCGGCGCAGGCGCGCTCCAGCAGCGACATGATCAGCGGGATGCGCGTGGTGCCGATGCGCTTGCCTTCCAGGTCGCGGGCGGTGCGGATGTTGGCTTCCGGCCGCACCACCATCTGGAGGATGCCGGAGATGTCGGTCGTCTGCGCCAGCACCCGCACGCCGAGCCCGTTGGCGACCATCGACAGCGGGTTGGTCCAGGCGGCGACCGCGATGGGGATGGTGCCGCCCGCCATGCCGGCCGGGATCTCGGAGCCGGAGGAGACGAAGCGGACCTCCACGTTCAGGCCGTTCTCCCGGAAGAAGCCCTGCCGCGCGGCGATGACGGGCAGCGATCCCTGCTGCACGTCGCGCGTGGTCCAGAGCTGGAGGTTCGCCGTCTCCGGCGCGCCCTGCGCGAGGGCCGCGCCGGGCGCGCCGAAGGCCGCGGCCCCGGCCAGCACCAGGGCCATCGCCGCGCGGCGGGCCCATCCAGTCTGTCTGCTCATCGCCTTCTCCTTCGCGTCCCTCAATGCGCGGCTTCCTGTTCGGACAGGCTCCGCTCGACCTCGTTGTGCAGGGCGGCCGCGACGCGGCGGCGCATGGCGACGAAATCCTCGGTGTTCTCGTCGCGCGGGCGCGGCAGCGACACCTCGATCGTCTCCTTGATGCGGCCGGGCCGCGCGGTCATCACCGCGATGCGGTCGGACAGCAGCACGGCTTCGTCGATGCTGTGGGTGATGAACAGCACCGTGGTGCCGGTGCGCGCCCAGATGCGCAGCAGCTCGTCCTGGAGGAAGCGGCGCGTCTGCGCGTCGAGCGCGGCGAAGGGCTCGTCCATCAGCAGCATCTTCGGCCGGTTGGCCAGCGCGCGGGCGATGGCGACGCGCTGCTTCATCCCGCCCGACAGCTGCTTCGGCCAGGACTTCGCGAAGCGGGTGAGGCCGATCAGCTCCAGCAGTTCCGACACGCGGCGGTCGATCTCGGCCCTGGGCAGCCCGTTGGTGCGCGGGCCGTAGCCGATGTTGCGCTCCACCGTCATCCAGGGGAACAGCGCGTGTTCCTGGAACACCACGCCGCGGTCGGCGCCCGGCGCGCGGATCGGCGCGCCGTCCAGCAGCAGCGTGCCGCGGCTGGGCTGGAGGAAGCCCGCCACGAGGTTGAGGAAGGACGATTTCCCGCAGCCGGACGGACCGACGATGCTGACGAACTCGCCTTCCCGCACCGTCAGGTCGATGTCCTCCAGCGCGACGGTGCCGCCCCGGCCACCGTATTCCAGCCAGAGGCCGCGCGCGGCGAGTTCCGTGGACATCGGCGCCTAGGCCCGGTTCAGCGGGGCCGGACGGGGGCCGGCGACGCAGCCGCGCACCATCCCTTCGCCGCCCGCCAGGGGGTGATCCGCGCGCATCATCGGGCGATCCCAGCTCCCGCCATTGCCGTCGGTGCGCAGGATGCAGAAGCGGCGCGCGGACCACAAGTGGCATCCCAGCGGTGCGCCACCCTTCGTCCGCCATGGCATGCGGCGCGACGCGACGCGGCAGGACGGCCGGCGATGGGTTGTGTCCGCCCTGACGCCCCTCGCGGCCGCCCTGCTTCGGCCGGGCGGCCACGGATGACACGGAAGGCGGGTAGGACCGGAGATGGGAAAGGGTGGTAGCGGCGAGCGGACTTGAACCGCTGACCCCGGCATTATGAGTGCCGTGCTCTAACCAGCTGAGCTACGCCGCCATACCATGCGAGGCGCGGGGATTAAGCCGCGGCACCGGCGCTGTCAACGGCCAGGGCGGGCGGGCGGATGAAGCCGCCCGCCAGGACGCGGTCGCCGTCATAGACCACGCAAGCCTGGCCGGGCGCGGCGATGTTCGGCTCGTCCAGCGCGACATGCGCCAGCCCCGCCGCGGCGTCCCAGGTCAGCGTCGCCGGCCGCGGCGCCTCCCGCCCGCGGAGCTTCACCTGCACGCGGATCGGGGCATCGGGGGCGGGGCGGAGCCAGTTCACCTCGCCCGCCACCACCTCGGCGCGCGGCAGGGCGGCGCGGGGGCCGACGACCACGCGGCGCCGCGCCGCGTCGATCCCCGCGACGAAGCGCCGTTCCCCCGGCCCGCCGAGGCCGAGGCCCCTGCCCTGCCCCACCGTGAAGCGCCCGATGCCGCGATGCGTGCCGACCACGCGGCCCGAAAGGTCCACGATCTCGCCCGGCTCCGCCGTCTCCGGCCGCAGCTTCGCCACCACCTCGTCATAGCCGCCCTGCGGCACGAAGCAGATGTCCTGGCTGTCCGGCTTGCGCGCGACCGCCAGGCCGAGCCGCTCCGCAACCGCCCGCACCGCCGCCTTGTCGGGGAAGCCGCCGAGGGGAAACCGCGCGAGGGCGAGCTGCGCCGGGGTGGTCATCGCCAGGAAATAGGACTGGTCGCGCGCCGGGTCGGCGGCGCGGTGCAGCTCCGGCCCGTCCGGCCCGTCGATGCGCCGTGCGTAGTGCCCGGTCGCCAGCGCCTCGCAGCCGAGGTCGCGGGCCAGTTCCGCCAGGTCCTGGAACTTCACGGTCTGGTTGCAGCGGATACAGGGGATCGGCGTCTCGCCGCGCGCATAGGCGGCGGCGAAGTCCTCGATCACCGCGCTGCGGAAGCGCTGCTCGCGGTCCAGCACGTAATGCGGGATGCCGAGCCGGTCGGCCACGCGGCGGGCATCGTGGATGTCCTGCCCCGCGCAGCAGGCGCCCTTCTTCTGCACCGCCGCACCGTGATCGTAGAGCTGCAGGGTCGCGCCGACGACCTCGTGCCCCTGTTCGGCCAGCAGGCCAGCGACGACGGAGGAATCGACCCCGCCGGACATGGCGACCAGCACCCTCATGCGGCGTCGAGCCCCATCTGCCAGAAGGCCGCCTCCAGCCGTGCCGCCTTGGCGAAGTCCGCCGCGAGCGCGGCGAAACGGGCCGCCCCGCCATGGCTTTCGCCCAGCGCATCGAGCCGCTCCGCCGAAGCGCGGGCCAGCGCCTGGTATTCCGCGCCCGCATACATCGCGATCCAGGGCTCGTACGGGTTGCCGCCGCGCCGGCGCGCCGGGCTCGCCTCGATCAGCAGGGCGATCTCGCCATATCCCACCGTGCAGGGGGCGAGGGCCACCTCCAGGTCCAGGATGTCTCCCGCGATGCCGCGGTCCAGCACCCAGCGGGTGTAGGCGACGGTCTCTGCCGCCTCGGGCTCGGCCAGGACCGCGGCCTCGGCCAGGCCCCACTCGGCGCAGTAGGCGAGATGCATCGTCGTCTCGTGCAGCAGCGCGCCGGTCGCCTCGATCTTGGCGCGGAAGGCCGCGGGGCTCTCGGCCTTGTAGGCGGCGAGCGCGAAGGCGCGGGCGAACTGCACGAGGAACAGGTAGTCCTGCACCAGGTAGCGCCGGAAGCAGGACGGCGGCAGCGTGCCATCCGCAAGGCCCCGCACGAAGGGGTGCCAGGCATAGGCCTGCCAGTCCGCGGCGCAGGCGGCCCGCAGGCGGCGCCAGAGCCCGCCTTCGGCGCCATAGGGGCTGGGGTCGGTCATTGCGTGTCGGTCCTGGCGACGACCCCCGCCCCGTCCCCCTCCCGCCGTGGCGGGAGGAGTGAAGGGGGATCAGCCCTGCGCGTTGCGGGTGGCGGAGGGCAGCTTCACCACCAGCCCGTCCAGCGCATCGGTCATGATGATCTGGCAGCCGAGCCGGCTGGTCTCCTGCAGGTCGAAGGCGAGGTCGAGCATGTCCTCCTCGTCCTCCGTCGCCTCGGCGAGCTTCGGGTACCAGCCGCCATCGACGATGACGTGGCAGGTCGAGCAGGCGAGCGAGCCCTCGCAGGCGCCCTCGATGTCGACGCCGTGCTTGTGCGCGATCTCCAGCACGGAGAGGCCGAGCGGCGCGTCCACTTCCCTGCGCGTGCCATTGCGCTCGATGAAGGTCATCTTCGGCATCTCGGGCCCTACTCCGCCGCGCCGGCGGATGATGCCCCGGCGCTCTCCATGGACGACACGGCCCGGCGCCAGCCGGCGCCCAGCGCCGCGGCGGCCAGGTCCACGTCGGCGGGGGAGGTAAAGCGGCCGATGCCGATGCGCAAGGTGGCGCGTGCCCGCGCCTCCTCCAGCCCGATCGCCCGCAGCACATGGCTCGGCTCGACCTCGGCCGAGGAACAGGCGGACCCGGTGGAGACGCAGACCTCCGGCGCCGCGGCCATGATGGCCTGCGCCGTGACGCCGCCGGGGAAGGCGAGGGAGAGGTTGCCGCCCACCCGGCGGTCCGGCGCGCCGTTCACCTCCACCCCCGGCACCTCCGCCCGCAGCGCGGAGAGGAAGCGGTCGCGCTGGCCGGCGATGCGGCCGGAATCGAGCAGGCCCTCGACCGCGGCGATGCGGCAGGCCTCGCCGAAGCCCACGGCCAGAGGTGCGGCCAGCGTGCCCGACCGCAGCCCCCTCTCCTGCCCGCCGCCCGAGAACAGGGGCGCGAGCCGCGCGCGCGGGCGGCGGCGCAGATAGAGCGCGCCGATGCCCTTCGGCCCATAGACCTTGTGGCCCGACAGCGACAGCAGGTCGGCGCGGATCGCCTCCACGTCGAGCGGGATGCGCCCGGCCGCCTGCGCCGCATCGGTGTGGAACAGCGCGCCGTGGCGCTTCGCCGCCTCGCCGATCGCGGCGAGGTCCTGGATCACGCCGATCTCGTTGTTCACCGCCATGACGGACACCAGCAGCGCCGGCGCCGCGGCCAGCGCGTCCTCGAGCCGCGCGGGGTCGAGCAGGCCGTCGCGCCCCACCGGCAGCAGCACCGGCTCGAACCCCTCCGCCGCCAGGTCGCGCACGCTTTCGAGGACGCATTTGTGCTCGGTCGCCAGCGTCACCACGCGGCGGCGGGTGCTGCCCTGCGCGGTGGCGAAGCGGGCGGCGCCCTTGATGGCGAGGTTGTTGGATTCGGTGGCGCCCGAGGTGAACAGGATCTCGTTCGGCGCGGCGCCGACCAGTTCCGCCACATGGGCGCGCGCCTCCTCCACCGCCGCTTCCGCGGCGCGGCCCATCGCGTGCTCGACGCTGCCGGGATTGGCGAAGTTCTCCTCCCACCAGGGGCGCATGGCGGCGAGCACGCGCGGATCGACCGGCGTGGTCGCGTGGTTGTCGAGGTAGATGGGGCGGTTCGGGCGCGTCATGGCGCGGCCTATGTGGCGTGCCGGACGCGGCTTCGATAGCCCCGGCGCCCCACGCCGCCCGCAACCCCGGCTTGCATCGCCCGGCCCCGCCCCTAAGCTGGGGCGAAACATTCCAACCGGAGCCGCGACGATGCCGAAGCCCGCCCCCGCCCCGCCAGCCGAGGCCACCCCGCCCGGCGCGCCGAAGCCGCTGGACGAGGCGGCGCTGGAGAGCGTGAACGGCGGCAAGCTCGTCTTCGACGACGGCGTGACGACCTTCTGGGATCCCGCCACCGGCCAGGTGACCACCACCCGGCCCTGAAGGTCAGGCGGCGCGGCGCGCCAGCCGCGCCCGCATCGCCGACCACGCGGCGACGAAGCGCCCCGCCGCATCCGCCGGCGCGTTCCACGGCAACGACACGCGGATGGCGCAGCCCGCATGCTCGCCAAGGCCCATCGCCTCCAGCACATGGCTCCGCCCCACCCTGCCCGAGGAACAGGCCGCCCCGGCCGAGACCTGCACCCCGGCGAGGTCAAGCGCGATGACCTGCGTCTCCGCCGGCACGCCGGGCAGCACGAGGCAGGTGGTGTTCGGCAGCCGCGGCGCACCGGCGCCGGCGACCGTGGCGCCCCCCGCGACGCAGGCTGCCTCGATCGCATCGCGCAGCGCGGCGAGCCGCGCCGCCCCGGCCGGATCCGCCTCCGCGGCCGCGGCGCCCATTCCGGCGATGGCGGGCAGCGGCTCCGTCCCGCCGCGCCGGCCGCGTTCCTGCCCGCCGCCGGCCACCATCGGCGGCAGGTCCAGGCCCGGGCGCAGCAGCAGCGCCCCCGCGCCCTTCGGCCCACCCATCTTGTGGCCCGAGAGGGCGAGGCTGTCGGCGCCGAGCGCGGCCAGCGACAGCGGCACCCGCCCCGCCGCCTGCACGCCGTCCACATGCAGCAGCGCGCCGGCGGCGCGGCACAGCGCCGCGGCCTCCGCCAGCGGGTGCAGCACGCCGGTCTCGTTGTTGGCGGCCATGAGGCAGACCAGCGCCGGCGGGCCCGCCGCCAGCGCCGCCGCCAGCGCGCCGGGGTCGAGCGTCCCGTCCGGCAGCACCGGCAGGCGTTCCGCCCCCGGCGCCGCGGCGAGGACGGCCGGATGTTCCGTCGCGCCCGCCAGCACCCGGCGCCCGGCGCCGAGGCCGCGGACGGCCAGCGCATTCGCCTCCGTCCCCCCCGCCGTCAGCACCACCTCGGCCGGGGCCGCGCCGAATCGCCGCGCGATCGCCTCGCGCGCCGTCTCCAGCACCCGCCGCGCCGCCCGGCCCGCCGCATGGACGGAGGAAGGGTTGCCCGGCAGGTCCATCGCCGCCAGCGCAGCCCCGCGTGCCGCCGGGTGCAGCGGCTCGGTCGCGTTGGCGTCGAGGTAGAGCGGCAGCATCACCGCCCAGCCTCCCCCGGCGGGCGGGGCGGCGCGGCGCGGCCGAGGACCTCCCCGCCGATCACGTCGGCCAGGGTGACGCCCCGCAGGAACAGCGCGATCTGCTCGCCAAGCTCGGACCAGAGGTCATGCGTCAGGCATCGCTGCCCGGCGAGGCAGCCCGGCCCACCCTCCTCGCAGCGGGTGGCGTGGATCGGCTCGTCCACCGCCTCCACGATGTCGGAGACCGAGATCTCACGCGGGGCGCGCGCCAGGCGGTAGCCGCCGCCGGGACCGCGGGTCGAGGCGACGAGCCCGGCGCGGCGGAGCGGGCCGAACAACTGTTCGAGATAGGCGAGCGAGAGGTGCTGCGCCTGAGCGATCTCCGCCAGGCTCACCTGGGCGCGGGCCCCGTCGGCGGCATCGGCGCGGGCGGCGAGTTCGACCATCGCCATGACCGCGTAACGCCCGCGTGTGGAGAGCCTCACGCCCCTCCCCCCATGGTTGTGCGGAGGGCTGGCAGGGATGGGCAGGCGCGAAACATTCCCGGAGGATGCTCCGGTTCTCGCATGTCCAGACGCACGAACATACGGGCCATGCCATGAATCCGATATGAAACCAGCGGCCGGAACCCTATATTGCGGCAGCCCAGGGGCTCGGGAGCCCGCCCCGGGGTGTCCCATGGGCGCGGGCCATCCGCACCCACCAGAGCCAAGACCGGAGCCGGATGACCGCGGGAGCGTGTCTCCAGCCTGAAGCTATTGTTCCCGACCTGCCCCGTCAACAATGGGCCTGGTAGGGTGGATCTGGACGTGCCCAGGACGCGCAGGGGGATGGCGCGCGTGGCTTCCCAACCGGCGGCGAGGCGCCCCTCGCCGCCAGGACCGCGACGATCGACCGGGGCTTCGGCCACGGGCGTCGCGGCCGCAACCGAGACTGGATCTGACGAGCGATGCCTGAAGTGATGTTCGCCGGCCCCGACGGCCGGCTCGAAGGCCGCTACCACCATGCCAAGCAGGCGAATGCGCCGGTGGCGCTGATCCTGCACCCGCATCCGCTGCATGGCGGCACGATGAACAACCGCGTCGTGCATGCGCTGTACCAGCGTTTCCAGGCGATGGGCTTCTCCACTCTCCGCTTCAACTTCCGCGGCGTGGGGCGCAGCCAGGGCCGCTACGACGGCGGCATCGGCGAGATCTCGGACGCCGCGGCGGCGCTGGACTTCCTGCAGGCGGTGAACCCCAACTCCTCCTCGCTCTGGGTCGCTGGCTATTCCTTCGGCGCCTATGTCGGCATGCAGCTGCTGATGCGCCGGCCGGAGATGGGCGGCTTCGTCAGCGTCAGCGCGCCGGCCAGCCACTACGACTTCGGCTTCCTCGCCCCCTGCCCCTGCAACGGCCTGATGCTGCACGGCGCCGATGACGAGCTGGTGCCCGAGAGCAGCGTGCGGAAGCTGGTGGAGAAGCTGAACACCCAGAAGGGCATCCGCATCGACTACCGGGTCATGCCGTCGGCGGGCCACATCTTCACCCCCCCGCAGGCCGAACAGGTCGCCGACGCGGCCGAGGACCACGTGATGACCGCGCTGAACCGCACGCGCATGGCGCTCGCGGCGGACTGAACCTGCTTCCGGCCCGCTCCCTTCCCCGCCGCCTGGGGAAGGGGGCGGCCCCCGCCGCCTGCCCCGCGGCGAACCGGGGCCGCGCAGCGCCGTTGCCCCCGCTCCGACACGGAGCCGCGCAATGGCCGCCCTCCCCCCCGACAGCAGCGGCCGCCTGCTGGAGATCCATGCCCGGCTCTGCCGGCATTTCGGCTGCCCGATCGCCTATTTCCACGATCTCGCGCCGCTCGACGAACTCGTCTCCTCCCTGCTGTCGCACCGCACGCGCAACGCCGACAGCGGGCGGGCCTTCCGCGCGCTGCGCGCCCGCTTCGCGGATTGGGAAGCCGTGCGGGACGCCCCGGTGGCGGCGGTGCAGGACGCCATCGCGGCCTGCACCTGGCCCGAAGCCAAGGCGCCGGCCCTGCAACGGACCCTGCGCGCCATCACCGAACGCCGCGGCGCGCTCGACCTCTCCCACCTGGCGGGGATGCCGGTTGACGAGGCGCGGGCCTGGCTCGAGGCGCTGCCCGGCGTCGGCCCGAAGACGGGCGCGGCCGTCCTGTCCTTCTCCACCCTGCGGAGGCGCGCGCTGCCGGTGGACAGCCACCACCACCGCGTCGCTGCCCGGCTCGGCCTCATCCCCGCGCGGCTCGCGGTCGGCCCGGCGCATCGCGTGCTGGAGGCGATGCTGCCCGCGGAGTGGGACGCCCAGGCGGTCTACGACCACCACGAGGTGATGATGCTGCACGGGCAGAAGACCTGCTTCTTCACGAGCCCCGCCTGCGGCCGCTGCGTGCTGCTCGACCTCTGCCCCACCGGGCTGGCCCGCGCCCGCCCGCCGGTCCATGCGCCCGCGCTGCCCGGCCGGGCCGCCTGAGGGGCACGCGGGTGCTTGGCCGGGGCCCGCCGCGCCGCTAGCTTCCCCCGCCACGCCGCGCGAGTCCCCCCTTCCCCATGCACCCCTTCCCGCACCGCCACCTGCTGGCCATCGAGGGCCTGGAGCCGCCCTACATCGCGGACCTCCTCGACCTTGCCGAGAGCTACGCGCTGCTCAACCGTCAGGGGAAGACGCAGCGCGACCTGCTGCGGGGCCGCACCCTCATCAACCTGTTCTTCGAGGACAGCACCCGCACCCGGACCAGCTTCGAGCTGGCGGGCAAGCGGCTCGGCGCCGACATCGTCAACATGTCGGTCTCTACCAGCAGCGTGAACAAGGGGGAGACGCTGCTCGACACCGCTTCCACGCTGAACGCCATGCAGACCGACCTGCTGGTGGTGCGCCACGGCCAGTCCGGCGCGCCGGCGCTGCTGGCGCAGAAGGTGGATGCGGCGGTGATCAATGCCGGCGACGGCACGCATGAACACCCGACCCAGGCGCTGCTGGACGCCCTGACCATCCGCCGCCGCAAGGGCGGGCTGGAGGGGCTGACGGTCGCCATCTGCGGCGACGTGCTGCATTCGCGCGTCGCGCGGTCCAACATCCACCTGCTGCTGGCGATGAATTCGCGGGTGCGCGTGGTCGGCCCGCCGACGCTGATCCCGGCAGAGGCCGCGCGGCTCGGCGTCGAGGTCCATCATTCGATGAAGACCGGCCTGGCCGGGGCCGACGTGGTGATGATGCTGCGCCTCCAGAAGGAAAGGATGACCGGCGGCCTCGTGCCCTCGGCGCGCGAGTTCTTCCGCTTCTACGGGCTGGATGCCGAGAAGCTGGCCTTCGCGAAGCCCGACGCCATCGTCATGCATCCGGGGCCCATGAACCGCGGGGTCGAGATCGACAGCGCGGTGGCGGACGACCCGGTGCGCAGCGTGATCGGCGAACAGGTGGAGATGGGGGTGGCGGTGCGGATGGCGGTGCTGGACGTGCTGGCGCGCGGGCTGAGGCGCAACGCGTGATGCAGACCCTCATCGTCAATGCCCGCCTGCTGGACCCCGCGACCGGGCTCGACGCGCCCGGCGCGCTGCTGGTCCGTGACGGTTCCATCCTGGACCATGGCGCCAATCTCGGCCTGCCGGAGGGCGCGGCGGTGGTGGATGCCGGCGGCGCCTGCCTCGCCCCCGGCCTGGTGGACCTGCGCGCCGCGCTCGGCGAGCCCGGGGCGGAACACCGGGAGACCATCGCCTCCGCCGCGCAGGCGGCCGTCGCGGGGGGGATCACCACGCTTTGCGCCCTGCCCGACACCGACCCGGCCATCGACGACCCGGCGCTGGTCTCCTTCCTGATCCGCAAGGGCGAGGCGACGGGCTGCGTCACCATCCTGCCCTATGGCGCGGCGACGGCGGGCTGCGCTGGGAAGGAGATCTCGGAATACGGGCTGCTGCGGGAAGCGGGCGCGGTCGCCTTCAGCGACGGCAGGCGGGCCATTGGCAATGCCCGCACCATGCGGCTCGCCCTGTCCTACGCCCGTGCCTTCGGCAGCTTCGTCGTGCAGCACCCGGAGGAGCCGACGCTGGCCTCCGGCGGCGCCGCGACGGAAGGCGAGCGCGCGACGCGGATGGGCCTGCCCGGCATCCCGCCCGCCGCCGAGGCGATGATGGTGGAGCGCGACATCGCGCTCGCCCGGCTGACGCGCGGCCATGTCCACTTCGCCCATGTCTCGACCGCCGCGGCGCTGGAGCGGATCCGCGCCGCGAAGGAGGAAGGGCTTGCCGTCACCTGCGACACCGCGCCGCCCTATTTCGACCTGAACGAGACGGCGATCGGCGAGTACCGCACCTATGCCAAGCTCTCCCCCCCGCTGCGGGACGAGGCGGACCGCCTGGCGGTTGTGGCGGCGCTGCGGGACGGCACGATCGACGCCGTCGCCTCGGACCACCAGCCGCGCGACGCCGACGACAAGCGCCTGCCCTTCGCCCAGGCCGAGCCGGGCGGCGCGGGGCTGGCCACGCTGCTGGCGGTGACGCTGGCGCGGGTCCATGGCGGCGACCTCACGCTGATGCAGGCGCTGGACCTGCTGACGTCGCGGCCGGCGCGGCTGCTGGGGCTGGAGGCGGGCGCGCTGCGCAGGGGCGCGCCGGCGGACCTCGTGCTGTTCCACCCCGAACGCGGCTGGCGGGTGGAGGCCGGGCGCCTGCCCGGCAAGGCGCAGAACACGCCCTTCGACGGGCGCGCGCTGGAAGGGCGCGTGACCGGCACCTGGAAGGCAGGGCGGCGGGTGTTCGGATGAGCCTGCTCCTGGCCGCCATCCTCGGCTACCTGCTGGGCTCGGTGCCCTACGGGCTGATCCTGACCCGGGCGGCGGGGCTGGGCGACATCCGGTCCATCGGGTCGGGCAATATCGGCGCGACCAACGTGCTGCGGACCGGCAACAAGGGGCTGGCCGCGGCGACCCTGGCGCTGGACGCGCTGAAGGGCCTCGTCGCGCTGCTCCTCGCCCGCTGGCTGTGGGGGGAGGATGCGGCGCTGGTCGCGGGGGTGGCGGCGATGGCGGGCCATGCCTTCCCGGTCTGGCTCGGCTTCAAGGGCGGCAAGGGCGTGGCCACCGGCGCGGGCGTGATGCTGGCGGCGCAGTGGTGGCTCGGTCTCGTCGCGCTGCTGGTCTGGGCGGGTGTCTTCGCGGTGACGCGCATCTCCTCGGCCAGCGCGCTCGCGGCCTGCGCAGTGGCGCCGGTGGCGGCGCTGCTGGCGGGGGACATGAAGCTTGCGCTCCTCGCCGCCGGCCTCGCGGCGCTGATCGCCTGGCGGCACAAGGCGAACATCGCGCGGCTGCTGGCGGGGACGGAGCCGCGGGTGGGCGGCAGGAAGGGCTGAGCGACGGCTCAACCGTCCTGGCGGATGACGGCGGCGCCGCACCACCGGGGATTGCGGTTTGCCGTTGCCATGCCGTGACGACCCGTGTTCCGTTGCGCGCATGATGCCCCACCCCGCCGCCCCCGTCCCATGACGCCTACCGAGTCGCTGGCCCGCCTGCGCCTGGCACGGGGCGAGGGCATCGGGCCGGCCACCTTCCGCCGCCTGCTCGCCCGCCACGGATCGGGCGTCGCCGCCCTCGCCGCCCTGCCGCGGATCGCCGCGCAATCCGGCCGCCCCCTCCTCGCCGGCCCCGCCGATGCGGCGGAGCGCGAGATGGAGGCGCTGCACCGGATTGGCGCGCAGCTGCTCCACCTCGACGGCCCCGGCTACCCGCCGCTGCTGGCCATGACGGAGGACCCCCCGCCCCTGGTGGCCGTCCTGGGCGACGCCGCGGTGCTGCTGCGCCGGCAGGTCGGCGTGGTCGGCGGGCGCGCCGCCTCGGCCGGCGGACGCCGCATCGCGGAGGAACTGGCGGCGGGGCTGACCACCGGTGGGCTCGCCGTCACCTCCGGCCTCGCGCGCGGGATCGACGCGGCGGCGCATCTCGGCGCGCTCGGCGCGCATGGACGGACGGTGGCGGTGGTGGCCGGCGGGCTCGACCAGCCCTACCCGCCGGAGAATGCGGCGTTGCAGGCCCGGATCGCGGCCGAGGGCGGGGCGGTGGTGGCCGAGGCCCCCCTGGGCACCGCGCCGCTGGCCCGCCACTTCCCCCGCCGCAACCGCATCGTCGCGGGGCTCTGCCTCGGGGTGGTAGTGGTGGAGGCGGCGCAGAAATCTGGCAGCCTCATCACCGCGCGCCTCGCGCTGGAGGCCGGGCGGGAGGTCTATGCGGTGCCCGGCAGCCCGCTCGACCCCCGCGCGCGCGGCGGCAACGACCTGATCCGCCAGGGCGCCCACATCACCGAGACGGCGGAGGACGTGATCGCCCACCTGCCGCCCGCGCCGCGCGGGCTGCCGCTTTTCCAGCCCCGGATCGACCCGCCCGAACCCGCCACGCCGGAGGTCGACGCTGCCACACCCCTCGGCGGAGATGCCCAACTGCTTGAAATGATTGGCACCACACCCGTGGCCGTTGACGATCTTGTCCGCCGCTGCCACCTCTCCGCGCCAGCCGTGCAGGCGATCCTGCTGGACCTGGAGCTTTCCGGGCTGGTGGAACCCCTGCCGGGAAACCGTGTTGCGCGGTCCGCGCGCTGATCGCCCGATGCGATCCGCGCGTTGATTGAGGCCCCCGGCAAGAACCAAGGCGAACCCCACCAAGATGCCCGATGTCGTCGTGGTCGAAAGCCCCGCGAAGGCCAAGACCATCAACAAGTATCTCGGCCGCGACTTCACCGTGCTCGCGTCCTTCGGCCATGTCCGCGACCTGCCCCCCAAGGACGGCTCCGTCCGGCCGGAGGAGGACTTCGCGATGGACTGGGAGGCGGATGAACGCGGGGAGCGCCAGGTCGGCGCCATCGCCAAGGCGCTGAAGGGCGCGCGCCGCCTGTTCCTCGCCACCGACCCCGACCGCGAGGGGGAGGCCATTTCCTGGCACGTCCAGGACATGCTGGCCCGCCGCGGCGCGCTGCGGGGGCTCGAGGTCCACCGCATCACCTTCAACGAGATCACCAAGCGCGCGGTGCAGAGCGCCATGGCCGCGCCGCGGCAGCTCGACGTGCCGCTGATCGACGCCTATCTCGCGCGCCGCGCGCTCGACTACCTGGTGGGCTTCACGCTGTCGCCGGTGCTGTGGCGGAAGCTGCCCGGCAGCCGCAGCGCGGGGCGGGTGCAGTCCGTCGCGCTGCGCCTGATCTGCGAGCGCGAGGCGGAGATCGAGGCCTTCCGCGCCCGCGAATACTGGACCGTCGAGGCCCGCTTCGCGACGCCGGCCGGCGCGCCCTTCACCGCGCGGCTGACGCATCACGAGGGACGGCGCCTCGAACAGTTCGACCTGCCGGACGAGGCGAGCGCGATGCGCGCCCGCGCGGCGGTGGAAGCCGGGCAGTTCTCCGTCGCCTCGGTCGAGAAGCGGCGGAGCCGGCGCAACCCGCCGCCGCCCTTCACCACCTCCACCCTCCAGATGGAGGCGTCGCGCAAGCTCGGCATGGGCGCGCAGGCGGCGATGCGCGTCGCGCAGCAGCTCTACGAGGGCGTCGACATCGGCGGCGAATCGGTCGGCCTCATCACCTACATGCGGACCGACGGCGTGCAGATGGCGCGGGAGGCGATCTTCGCCATCCGCGACCATGTCAAGGACGCCTTCGGCCCGGACTACCTGCCGGGTGCCCCGCGCGAGTATTCCAGCAAGGCGAAGAACGCGCAGGAAGCGCATGAGGCGATCCGGCCCACCGACGTCTCCCGCACGCCGGACCAGGTGGCCCGCTTCCTCGACGACCGGCAGCGCCGGCTCTACGAACTCGTCTGGAAGCGCGCCGTCGCGTCGCAGATGCAGTCGGCGGAGCTGGACCAGACCACGGTGGACATCGTGGAGCCGACCGGCCGCACGCGGCTGCGCGCCAACGGCTCCGTCATCGCCTTCGACGGCTTCCTCCGCCTGTACCGGGAGGATGAGGACGACCGCGCGGCCGATGCCCGCGCCGGCATCGCAGCCCCCTCGGCCGCCGCCGCCGAGGACGAGGACGAGCGGACGCTGCCGCCGATGCGCGAACGCGACCCGCTGCGCACCGGCCCCGTCGCCGCGACGCAGCACTTCACCCAGCCCCCGCCCCGCTTCTCCGAGGCGACGCTGGTGAAGAAGCTGGAGGAGCTCGGCATCGGCCGCCCCTCCACCTACGCGTCGATCCTGCAGGTGCTGCAGGACCGCGACTATGTCCGGCTGGAGAAGCGGCGCTTCATCCCCGAGGATCGCGGGCGGCTGGTGACGGCCTTCCTCGTCTCCTTCTTCGAACGCTACGTGGACACGAACTTCACCGCCGGGCTCGAGGAGAAGCTCGACGACATCTCGGCCGGCCGCGCCGACTGGCGGGCGGTGATGCGGGCCTTCTGGGACGACTTCCACAAGGCCATCTCGGCCACCTCCGACCTGACGATCAGCGACGTGATCGACGCGCTGGACGAGGATCTCGGCCCGCATTTCTTCCCGGCGCGGACGGACGGGGCCGACCCGCGCGCCTGCCCGGCCTGCTCGGGCGGACGGCTCGGGCTGCGGCTCGGCCGGACCGGGGCCTTCATCGGCTGCAACAACTACCCGGAATGCCGCTACACCCGCCCGCTGGTCGCCCCCGGCGCGGAAGCGGAAGGCGCGGCCGGCAGCTTCGAGGGCCAGCGCGACCTCGGCGTCGATCCGGCCAGCGGGCAGCGCGTGGTGCTGAAGCGCGGGCCCTACGGGCTCTACGTCCAGCTCGGCGAGGAGACGGAGGACGCGAAGGGCAAGAAGGTGAAGCCCCGCCGCGCCAGCCTGCCCAAGGGGATGGAGCCGGAGGGGCTGACGCTGGACCGCGCGCTCGGCCTGCTCTCGCTGCCCCGCGTGGTCGGCATCCATCCCGAGACGAAGGAGGAGATCACCGCCGCGATCGGCCGCTTCGGGCCCTATGTGAAGATGGGCAGCACCTTCAAGTCGCTCGACCCGGATGACGACGTGCTGAGCGTCGGCATCAACCGCGCGGTCGCGCTGCTCGCGGATGTGAAGCCGCGTGGGCGTGCGCTCGGCGATCATCCTGCGGGTGGCGCGGTGGAGGTGCGGCGCGGGCGGTTCGGCCCCTTCCTGCTGCATGGCAGCCGCGTCGCCTCCCTGCCGCGCAGCATGGAGTTCGAGGGCGTGACCCTGGAGGAGGCGGTGAAGCTGCTCGCCGAGAAGGGCAAGGACCTGCCGCCACGCGGCCCGAAGGGTGCGAAGGGCAGGAAGGCGGCGCCGAAGAAGGCCGCGGGCGCAGCGGCGGCCGATGGGGAGGCGGCGCCGAAAACGAAGACGAAGGCGAAGGCCCCCGCAAGGAAGGCCGCGGCCCCGAAGCCGAAGGCAGCGGCGAAGCCCGCCGCGGCGAAGAAGCCCGCCGCCGGGAAGGCGCCTGCCCGGGCCGGCGCGAAGAAGGCGACCTGAGGTGAGGCGCGGGCGCGAGGGGCCGGACCCGCGCCCGGCCCTGTCCCGGAACCGGGGACGTCGGTGCAAGTTGGCGGCCTGCCCCTGCCGTTGCGGCGGGGCCGGGCAGGAAGGCGGCGCGGCACATCATGGCCCATAGGCAAGGACCACCCCCGAAGGGCCACGCGGCCCGCAAGCGCCCCGCCGGCCCCGCCGCACCGAAGCCGCCCCGCCGCCGTCCGCGCGGCGCGAAGGGCGGCGAGGCCGACGACGCCCCGCCCCCCCTCCCCACGCGGGAGCAGGTCCGCGCCTTCCTGCGCGACCAGCCCGGCCGCGTCGGCAAGGCCGACATCGCGCGCCATTTCGGCCTGACCACCGACCAGCGTCCCGCGCTGCGGGACCTGCTGCGGGACCTGAAGGAAAGCGGCGACGCCGCCCCGGTCGGCCGCAAGGCGCTTGCCGCCCCCGGGCGCCTGCCGGAGATGACGGTGGTGGAGATGATCGGCTCCGACCGCGACGGCGACGCCATCGCGCGCCCCGTGCAGTGGGACCGCGCGGCCGGCGCGCCGCCGGTGATCTTCATGGTCGCCGAACGCCGCGGCCTGCCCGCGCTCGCGCCCGGGGAACGCGTGCTCGCGCGCCTGCGCCCGGTGGGCGACAACAAATACGAGGGTCGCACCTTCAAGCGCCTGCCGCGGGAAGGCGCGCCGGCCCGCATCCTCGGCGTCTTCGAGGAAGGCCGCATCATCCCGACCGACCGGCGCCAGCGCGCCGAATGGCGCGTGGAGGCGGGCGAGGCCGGCGGCGCGCGGGCGGGCGACATCGTGCTGGCCGAGCCCCTGCCGCAGCACCGCCCGATGGGCGCCCGCCCCGCCCGCATCGTCGAGGTGCTGGGGAGGATGGGGGAGCCGCGCTCGGTCTCGCTGGTCTGCATCCATGCCCATGGCATCCCCGACGTCTTCCCCGCCGAGGCGGTGCTGGAGGCGGAGCGCGCGAAGGGTGTGACGAAACGCGGCCGCGAGGACCTGCGCGACCTCCCGCTCGTCACCATCGACGGCGAGGATGCGCGCGACTTCGACGACGCGGTCTGGGCGGAGGCGGACGGGGATGGCTGGCGCTGCGTCGTCGCCATCGCCGACGTCGCGCATTACGTGAAGCCCGACAGCGCGCTGGACCGCGAGGCCTGGGCGCGCGGCAACAGCGTCTACTTCCCCGACCGCGTCGTGCCGATGCTGCCCGAGGCGCTGTCCAATGGCTGGTGCAGCCTGCGCCCCGCCGAGGACCGCGGCTGCCTGTTCGTCGAGATGCGCTTCGACAAGGCCGGCACCAAGACCGCGCACCGCTTCGGGCGCGGCATCATGCGCAGCTTCGCGCGCCTGACCTACGAAGGCGTGCAGGCCGCCCATGACGAGGGCCGCGAACCGGACGGCGTGCCAGAAGGCCAGGTCGCCGCGCTGTACGGCGCCTTCCGCGCCCTGCTCGCCGCCCGCGAACGCCGTGGCACGCTGGAACTGGACGTGCCGGAACGCCGCGTTCTCCTCGACCCGCACGGAGTGGTGCAGGGCGTGGTGCCGCGCGCGCGGCTCGATTCCCACCGGCTGATCGAGGAGTTCATGGTCGCCGCCAATGTCTGCGCGGCCGAGGAACTGGAGCGGCTGGCGCAGCCCTGCATGTACCGCGTCCATGACCGCCCGTCCGACGAGAAGCTGGAGGGGCTGCGGCAGTTCCTCGAAGGGCTCGGCCTGAAGCTGCCGGCGCGCGACCGGGTCCATCCCCGCGACTTCGGCGGCATCCTCGAGAAGGTGAAGGGCCGGCCGGAGGAGCGCCTGGTGAACGAGGCGGTGCTGCGCGGCCAGTCCCAGGCCGCCTACGCACCCGACAACCTCGGCCATTTCGGCCTGGCGCTGGCGCGCTACGCGCATTTCACCAGCCCCATCCGCCGCTACGCCGACCTGCTGGTGCACCGTGCGCTGATCCGTGGGCTCGGCCTTGGCAAGGGCCCCTCCGCCGGGGCGCTGACGGATATCGAGGCCGCGCGCTTCCCCGACACGGCGGAACACATCACCCAGACCGAACGCCGCGCCGCGGCGGCGGAACGTGACGCGGTGGACCGCTATCTCGCGGCCTACATGGCGGATCGCGTGGGAAGCATGTTCGCCGCGCGGATTTCGGGGGTGACACGCTTCGGGCTCTTCGTCACCGTGGAGGAGAACGGCGCCAGCGGGATCGTTCCGATGGCGTCCTTGCCGGACGACAGATGGCAGTTGGACGAGGCCGGGCACGGGATGTCCGGCCGCAGCACGGGCTTGCGGTTCACCCTCGGCCAGCCGGTCGAGGTGCAGCTGGCGGAAGCCACGCCGCGCACCGGCGGCATGGTCTTCCGGCTGATGCAGGGCGACCCGCGCGGCACCCGGGGCCGCGCCCGCGACTCCACGCGGCCGCCGCGCGATTCGCGTCCGAGGCCGGGCTCCTCGCGGCGACGCTGATCCTGCTGCTGCTGCCGCTGCGCCCCTCGGCGCAGGAGGTGGCGGGCTTCCCGCGCCAGATGATCGAGGGCGTGCTGGCCGAGTCGCACCGCCTGGTGCTGGAACGCCACATCGAGCCCGCGGCGGCGACCGATCTTGCGCTCTGGTCGCTGCGGGGGCTCGCCGTGATCGACCCCCGCCTGGGCGCCGAACTGCGCGACGGGCAGCTGCGGCTGATGCTGGAGGACCGCGTGGTCGGCGCCGCGCCCGCGGCCCCGCTCGGCGCGCGCGGGCCGCCGGCCGCGGCGGCGCTGGCTGCCATGCTGGGCGGCCTCTACGAACAGGCCTGGCGGCTTTCCCCCGCCATCCGGCGGGCCGGGGCGGAGCGCCTGCTGTCCTCGGGGTTCGAGGAGGTGTTCAACCACCTCGACCCCTACAGCCGCTACGTCACTCCCGCCGAGGCCCGCGGCGCGCGGGAGAGGCGCGTCGGCCAGTCCGGCCTCGGCCTGCGCGTGGAACGGCGCGGGGAGAGGCTGGCGATCGCCGCGGTGCTGCCGAACGGGCCGGCGGCGCAGGCGGGCATCCGGGTGGGCGACCTGCTGCTGGCGGTGGACGGGCGGGCGTTGGGCGGGGGCGACCCTGGCCTGGCCGCCACGCTGCTGGAAGGGCCGGAAGGGACGGAGGTGACCCTCACCCTCTCCCGCGGCGGGCGTCGGCGCCAGGCGGTGCTGCTGCGGGAACTGGTGGTGCCGGAGACGGTCTCCTCCGAGATCCGCGAGGGCATCCTCTGGCTCCGCGTCTCGGGCTTCTCCGCCGTCACCGACCGGCGGCTGACGCAGGAACTGGTGGACGCCTTCTCCGGCCTGCCGCTGCGCGGCGTGGTGCTGGACCTGCGCGGCAACCGCGGCGGGCTGCTGGGCCAGGCGGTGGCGGTGGCCGACGCCTTCCTGGCCGAGGGCGAGGTGGCGCGCACCGCCGGCCGCCACCCCGAGGCCGCGCGCCGCTACGAGGCCGGCGGGCGCGACCTGGCGCAGGGCCGGCCCGTGGTGGTGCTGGTCGATGGCCGCACCGCCTCCGCCGCCGAGATCGTGGCGATGGCCCTGGCCGAGCGCGGGCGCGCGGTGGTGGTGGGCAGCGCGACCATGGGCAAGGGCCTGATCCAGCTGGTCGCCCCCCTGCCGAACGAGGGCGAGATCATGATCACCTGGTCGCAGGTGCTGGCGCCGTCGGGCTGGCCGGTCCAGGCGCTCGGCGTGCTGCCGGCGCTCTGCACCAGCCTTGGGCCCGAGGCGCTGGCGCGCGGCCTGGCGCAGCTGGCGGCGGGGGAGCTGCCGATGGCGCGCGCGCTGGCGCGGCAGCGCGCGGCCCGCCCGCCGGTGCTGGCGAGCGAGGTAGCCGCGCTGCGCGGCGCCTGCCCGGCGGCGGAGGGCCGGGCTTCCGACATCGCGGCCGCGCGGGCCTTGCTGGCCAATCCGGAAGCCTATGCCGCGGCGCTGCAGCCGGTTGTGCCTTGACCCGCACGGCGCGGTGACTATTGTGCGCCGCTCCGCCGCGTGCCGCAGGGCACGAGGCCCCTTGTTTCGTCCGCTGGAACCAGACCCATGGCCAAGGCCAACACCGTCCTCATCAAGCTCGTGAGCACCGAAGACACGGGCTACTTCTACGTGACCAAAAAGAACACCCGGAACGCGACGGGCAAGCTCGAGCTGAAGAAGTACGACCCGGTCGCGCGCAAGCACGTCGTCTTCCGCGAGGCGAAGATCAAGTAAGCCGCGCCGGGGGCGACCCTGGCGGGACCTTGGGGGATGCGGGATGTCGCCCGGCCAAGCTGGCCGGGCGATTTTGTTGTGTACGCAGCATGGCGGGGGCGGCGATGAAGCTGTTCGGCTGGGAGATCAGGCGCGTCCCCGCGGAGGCCGCGCCCCCGCCCGAAGCCGCGCCCCCGCCGCAGGTCGAGGCCGCGCCCGCCCCGCCGGCCGCGCCCGATGCCACGTCCTTCCTCTCCCCCGACCTGCTGCGCCGCGAGGCCTGGGCCTGGCCCACGGCGGCGGAGATCCGGCGGCAGTTGCTGGGGCAGGATGCCGGGCGGCTCTGGCTGACCATCCCGCATGGCCACAAGTGGCTGAGCTATTTCGAGGTCTACGAGAAGGTCTTCGCCCCGCTGCGCGGCCGCGCGCCGAGGATCCTGGAGATCGGGGTGGACCGCGGCGGGTCGCTCGACCTCTGGACCCGCTATTTCGGGCCGGGAACCTGGATCGTCGGGGTCGACATCAACCCGGACTGCGCCCGCTTCGCCCGGCCGGACCAGGGGGTGCATGTCCGCATCGGCTCGCAGGCGGACCCCGCCTTCCTCGGCGCAGTGGTGCGGGAACTCGGCCCCTTCGACCTCATCATCGATGACGGCAGCCACGTCACTTCCCACCAGATCGCCAGCTTCAACGCGCTGTTCGACGCCGGGCTGGCGGAGGGCGGGCTCTATTTCGTCGAGGACCTGGAGACCTCCTACTGGGGCCACCGGACCGGGCAGCTCGACACGCCGGTCACCTTCCTCGACTTCGCGAAGGGGATCGTGGACCTGATGCACGACCCCTACCGCCATCTCGACTACCCCGCCTTCCGGATCGAGGTGGCGGAGGGCACCGCGATCGACGCGCCGCGCATCGCCCGCATCGTGGACGAGGTGCGGATCTTCGATTCCGTCGTCGTCTTCACGCGCCGGACCCGGATGCCGCCGGTGGTCGAGTATCTCGAATAGGCGGGGCGGGCCCGTCAGCGCGCGGCCGGGCGCCGCTGCTGGGTGCCGGGCGGCCAGTCCCGCGGCTCGGCGAGCTCGACGCGGTTGCGGCCGTTGTTCTTCGCCCGGTAGAGCGCGGCATCGGCGGCGCTGACCACGTCGTCCGACTGCGCGCCGATCTCGCCCGCCGCGACGCCGACGCTGGCCGTCACGTTCAGCGCCTGTCCGTCGGCGGTCACCGGCACGGCGGCGATGGCGCCGCGCAGGCGTTCGGCGACCAGCTGCGCGTCCTCGGCCTGCGCGCCGGACATGACGACGAGGAATTCCTCCCCGCCGTAGCGCGCGACGACATCGGCGGCCCGCAGGTGGCCGCGCACGCGTTCCGCCACCTCCCGCAGCACCACGTCGCCGGCGGCGTGGCCATAGGTGTCGTTGACCGACTTGAAGCGGTCCACGTCGATCAGCAGCACCGCCGCGCCGGAATTGCGCAGGACGCCTTCCAGGTGGCGGCGGACGTAGCGGCGGTTGCGCAGGCCCGTCAGCGGGTCGGTCACCGCCATCTCGAGGCTGCGGTCGAGATCGGCGCGCAGCCGTTCCTGGTAGCGCTTGCGGCGGATCTGGTTGCGCACGCGGGCCCGCAGCTCGTTCGCGTCCACGGGGCGCAGCACATGGTCGTTGGCGCCGAGGTCGAAGCCCCGCAGCACCAGGCCCTTCTGCCCGGGATCGGCCACCAGCAGCACCGGCAGGTCGCGCGTGGCGGCATGGGCGCGCAGCCGCGACGCGAGCCGCAGCGCATCGCCCGCGTCGAGCGACAGGCTCAGCAGCACGACGTCATGCGCGCCGTCCAGCAGCAGGTCCCATGCCTCGGCCGGGTCGGCGCAACGCTGCACCTCGAGCCCGTCGGCTCCAAGCACGCCGACCAGCGCCTCCGTCTCGGCCGCGTCCTCGTTCACCAGCAGCGCGCGCGCGCCCGCCACGCTCGGCGACGGGCCGGGCGGCGGCTCGAAGCCGAGGTCGCGCGCCGTCTCCGCCCGCAGCCGCCATGCGTCCAGCACCTGCTTCATGCGCAGCAGCGCACGCAGCCGCGCGAACAGGGTGGCGTCGTCCACCGGCTTCGAGAGGAAGTCGTCCGCCCCGGCTTCCAGCCCGCGCACGCGCTCGGCCGGGTCGGTCAGGGCGGTGATCATCACGACCGGGATGTGCGCCGTGCCGGGCTGCGCCTTCAGCCGGCGGCACACCTCGTAGCCGTCCATCCCCGGCATCATCACGTCGAGCAGCACGACGTCGGGCATCCACCGCTGCACCGCCGCCAGCGCCTCCGGCCCCGAGGCGGCGAGCGCGACCTCGTAGTATTCCGCCAGCAGCTTCGCCTCGAGCAGGCGCAGATTGGCCGAGATGTCGTCGACGACGAGGATGCGCGCCGTCATGCGCGGCCCCGCATGGGCGCGTCGCGAAGGGGCCGCGGCGTCGCGAATTCTTCATCGCGCCGTCGCGGCGGCGTGCCGGCGCCGGGGCGCGGCGCCCGGTAGCCCTGCGCCGGTTTCACGACGACGCCGTAGAGGAGAAGGGCATGTCGGACATCGCCACCGGGACACGAAGCGGCCGGGCGGGCCTGCGCAACGCGGGGCTGTTCTTCCGCCGCTGGCTGGCCAACCCGCTGCAGATGGGATCGGTCGTCCCGTCCTCCCCGGCGTTGTGCCGGCGCATCGCCGCGCTGGTGCGCCGTGCGGAGGACGAGGTGGTGGTCGAACTCGGCGCGGGCACCGGGGTGATCAGCCGCGCAGTGCTGGAAGCCGGGGTGCCGGCCCATCGCCTGGTGGTGGTGGAGATCGTGCCCGACATGGCGGACCATCTGCGCGGTGCGCTGCCGGGCGTCAACGTCATCCGCGGCGACGCCTTCGAATTGCCCGACGCCCTGCCCCGGGCGCTGCACGGCAGGGTGGGCACCGTGATCTGCGGCATCCCGCTCGTGCTGTTGCCGCTGGCGCGGCAGCGGCGCTTCGTCGACGCGGTCGAGACGGTGGCGCCGGGCAGGGGGTTCCTGCTCTACACCTACTGCGTCACCTCGCCCCTGCCCCGCCGCAGGCTGGGCCTTGCGGCGCGGCGGGAAGCCTGGACGCCCCTGAACCTTCCCCCGGCCAGCGTCTGGCACTACCGGCCCCAGCGGTGATGCGGCACCACGGACATGCATCTGCTGCGCTGCGGCCTCCTCAGGGGTCGTCGGCGCATTCGCCGGCGACATCGTTGCCCCGACAATGCCCGAGGCCGCGCTTCCGGCATAGACCGTGCCGCCGATCGCGGCCATCGCGGATCCCGATGGCCGCGGCCGCCGGCTCAACCCGTGGTCAGGATCGCCTCGGACCCATCCGCGCGGGACAGGCGCGCCACCAGCCGCGCATGGGGGCTGCGGCGCAGGCGCACCGCCTCCTCCAGCCCGCGCTGGGCCAGCGCGCCGCGCACCGCGTCCACATCCGGGTGCTCGGCCTCCAGCGCCCGCAGGCGCAGGCCCGAATCGGCCAGGCGCGGCGCCGCGCCCTTGCCGTCGTCCCACTGGATCAGCGCCGGGATCAGGTTCGACATGTCCTGCCGCTGCGGCGGCATCGCCATCCGCCAGGACAGGTCGCCGCGCTTCCAGGGCCGCACCTCCCCCGCCTGCCCGGCGCCGAGCCGCGCGGCGACAGCATCCAGCACCGGGGTGCGCGCGACCCAGGCGATCAGCCGCGGCTCGGCCTCCAGCATCATGCGGGTGCCGGGATCGTCGAGGTCGAAGGGCCGGGGATGCGGCGGCTGCGGCTGGCCGGGATCGGGCGCGATCACTTCCAGGTAGCAGTCGGGCCCGAGGCCGAGCAGCATGTTGTGGGTGCCGATGCCCTCATGCGTGCCGCCCGGCACGGGGCGGGCGCCGAGATGCGCCTCGACGAAGGCCGCCCCCTCCTCGAGGGTGCGGGCGCCGATCACCAGGTGGTCGATCTCTGCCATCTCAGCGGACCTTGAACTGCGTGGCGCCGAACATGTTCTCGCGCTCCTGGTCGGTCATGGGGCCGCGGCGCTGGCGCTCCGACAACACCTCGACGCCGCGCCGCACGGCGGGGCGCGCGGCGATCGCATCATGCCACCGCTGGACCGCGGGGTAGTGCGCCAGATCAATCCCGCGCCGCTCCGGCAGGCGGATCCAGGGGAAGGTGGCGATGTCGGCGATCGAATACTCGTCGCCGGCCAGGTACTCGGACCCGGACAGCCGCTTCTCCAGCACGCGGTGCAGGCGCTGCACCTCCTTCGCGTAGCGGTCCATCGCGTAGGGGATCCGCTCCGGCGCGTAGCTGTGGAAATGGCCGTACTGGCCGAACATCGGCCCGACGCCGCCCATCTGGAACATCAGCCATTGCAGGCAGGCGTAGCGCGCCGCCGGGTCCGCCGGGACCAGCCGCCCCGCCTTCTCGGCCAGGTAGACCAGGATCGCGCCGGATTCGAACAGGGAGAGAGGCTTGCCGCCCGGCCCGTCGGGATCGACGATGGCGGGGATGCGGTGGTTCGGCGTGATCGCCAGGAAGTCGTCCCGGAACTGCTCGCCCGCGCCGATATTCACGGGGACCACCGTGTAGGGAAGGTCCAGCTCCTCCAGCGCGATGTGCACCTTGTGGCCGTTCGGCGTGGGCCAGGTCCAGACCTCGATGGTCACGGCGATCTCCCGTCGGTTCCGCCGCCGAGCATGGACGCGCCCGCCGGGAGCGTCCAGCCATGCCCCCGGCCGGGGGACGCCCGCCCCATGCCCGGCCCGCGACGTCCCGATCTGCGGCCCGCACGGCGGGCCGGGCGCCCGAACGGGCGCCGCCGCAAGTGCGGCGAAGCCGAGCGCCGGAGGCGCGCTGGCGCCTGAAGCATGACGTGCGTCAGCACGTCATGAGCCCAGTGTCAGGCGTTCCCGGCGAGATACTCCATCGCCACCTGGACGCCGCCCGCACGGTGCGGGATGCCCGCCGCGCGCAGCCCCATCTCCACCCCGCCCAGCGCGCCGACCAGCTGCAATTCCCCGATGTCGCCCAGATGGCCGATGCGGAAGACGCGGTCGTTCAGCTGGCCGAGCCCGTTGCCGAGCGACATGTTGAACTTGTCGAGGATGGTGGCGCGCAGCGCGTTGGCGCTGTGGCCTTCCGGAAGCCGCACGGCGGTCAGGACGGAGGAGTAGTGGCGCGGGTCCTCGCACTGCACCTCGAACCCCCAGTGGCGCACGGCGCGGCGGGTCGCTTCCGCCATGCGGTCGTGGCGGGCGAAGACGTTGTCCAGCCCCTCCTCCAGCAGCATGTCGAGCGCGGTGTCGAGCGCGTAGAGCATGTTGGTCGCCGGCGTGTAGGGGAAGTAGCCGGTGGCGTTCGCCGCCAGCATCGGCTTCCAGTCCCAGAAGCTGCGCGGCAGCTTCGCCGTCTCGCTCGCCCGGATCGCCTTCTCGCTGACCGCGTTGAAGGACAGGCCCGGCGGCAGCATCAGTCCCTTCTGGCTGCCGGAGACGGTGACGTCCACGCCCCAATCGTCATGCCGGTAGTCCATCGAGCCGAGCGAGGAGATGGTGTCCACCAGCAGCAGCGCGGGATGGCCCGCGGCGTCCATCGCCTTCCGCACCTCGTCGATGCGGGAGGTCGCGCCGGTGCTCGTCTCGTTGTGGACCACGCAGACGGCCTTGATGGCGTGGCCCTTGTCCTCGCGCAGCCTGCGCTCGATGGCGGGCACGTCGGCGCCGCGGCGCCAGTCGGTCCTCACGAAGTCGGCGACGATGCCGAGCCGCCCGGCCATCTCGTTCCACAGATGTGCGAACCACCCCGTCTCGCACATCAGCACGCGGTCGCCGGGCGACAGCGTGTTGACCAGCGCGGCTTCCCAGGCCCCGGTGCCGGATGCGGGATAGATCACCACATGCCCTTCCGTCCTGAAGACCTGCCGGACCTTGGCCAGCACCTGCTTCCCCATTTCGCCGAAGGCGGGGCCGCGATGGTCCATGGTGGGGTTGTCCATGGCGCGCAGCACGCGGTCGGGCACGTTGGAGGGGCCGGGGATGTGCAGGAAATGCCGGCGTGAATCGGGCTTGGACTGGAAATAGGCCATGGGGGCGGTCCCTCTGCGTCGGCGGTGTCCTACCCCGCAGCCATGCCGGTTGCCAATGAGTAAGCCTTGTCGGATTGATGAGCATTATAGATCGGACTTGCAGCCGCCGCCGCGCTAGACCAGCGGCGTGACGAGGATGCCTTTCGCATGAACGCCATCACGGGCCGCGCCGCGATCGCCGACAGCCGCCTGGCGGACCGCCTGCGGCGCGAGACGGAGGGCGAGGTCCTGTTCTCCCCCGGCGACCGCGGGCGCTACGCGACCGATGCCAGCATCTACCAGGTGGAACCGGTGGGCGTGCTGCTGCCGCGCAGCACCGCGGACGTGGCCGCCGCCATGGCGATCTGCCGCGAGGAAGGCGTGCCCGTGCTCGCCCGCGGCGGCGGCACCAGCCAATGCGGGCAGACGGTGAACCGCGCGCTGGTGATCGACTGCACGAAGCACCTGCGCCGCGTGCTGTCGGTGGAAGGCGACACGGCGCGGGTCGAGCCGGGCATCACGCTCGGCGCGCTCAACGATGCGCTGAAGCCCATGGGGCGGTTCTACCCGGTCGATCCCTCCACCTGGGCGCGCTGCACCATCGGCGGCATGGCGGGCAACAACTCCTGCGGGTCGAAGTCCATCCGCTACGGGCTGATGGCGGACAACGTCCTCGCCATCGACGCCATCCTCGCCGACGGGTCGCGCCACCGGTTCGGGGAGGGCACGCCGGAGGGCGACCTCGTCGCGCGGCTCCATGCGCTGGGCGAGCGCGAGGCGGCGGAGGTCGCGGCGCGCTTCCCCGCGCAGCTTCGCCGCGTCGGCGGCTACAACCTCGATGCGCTGACGCCGGAAGGCCGGGCGCAAGGGCGGGGCAACCTGGCGCGGCTGCTGGTGGGCAGCGAGGGGACGCTCGCCTTCTCCGCCGCGCTCGACCTGAAGCTTTGGCCGATCAAGCCGCGCAAGGTGCTGGGCATCTGCCAGTTCCCCACCTTCCGCCGCGCGATGGAGGCGTCGCGCCACCTCGTCGCGCTCGACCCGGAGGCGGTGGAGCTGGTCGACCGGACGATGATCGACCTAGGCCGGTCGATCCCGATCTACCGCGGCACCATCGACCGCATCGTGCTGGGCGAGCCCGACAGCCTGCTGATCGTGGAGTTCCACGGCGACGCCGACGCGCCGCTGCTGGCGCAGCTCGACCGGCTGGAGGAGATGATGGGCGACCTCGGCCTGCCCGGACAGGTCGTGCGCGTCACCGACGCCGCCTTCCAGGCGCAGGTCGCGGAGGTGCGGGAGGCCGGGCTCAACATCATGATGAGCATGAAGGGGGACGGGAAGCCGGTCTCCTTCATCGAGGACTGCGCGGTCGGGCTCGACGACCTCGCGGACTACACCGAACGCCTGAACGACGTGTTCGCGCGGCATGGCACGAAGGGGACGTGGTACGCCCATGCCTCCGTCGGCTGCCTGCATGTGCGGCCCGTGCTCAACATGAAGTCGGGCGAGGATGTCGCGAAGATGCGCGCCATCGCCGAGGAATGCTTCGCCCTGGTGCGCGAATACAAGGGCAGCCATTCCGGCGAGCATGGCGACGGCATCGTGCGCAGCGAGTTCAACGAGCCGATGTTCGGCCCCCGCATCGCGCGCGCCTTCGAGGCGGTGAAGGCGGCCTTCGACCCGCCGCTGCCCGCCCTGCCCTTCGGCCTGCTGAACCCGAACCGTGTGGTGCATCCGCCGCGCATGGACGACCGCAGCCTGTTCCGCTACGGCCCGGACTACGCCGCCGACCCGGCCGTGGCGCCGGCGCTCGACTGGTCCGCATGGCCGGGGCCGCAGGCCGGGCTGCTCGGCGCGGTCGAGATGTGCAACAACAACGGCACCTGCCGGAAATTCGATGCCGGCACCATGTGCCCCTCCTTCCGCGCCACGCGGGAGGAGAAGCACCTGACGCGCGGCCGCGCCAACACGCTGCGCCTCGCGCTCACCGGCCAGATCCCGGGCGGCCTCGCCTCCGACGAGGTGGCGGATGCGCTCTCGCTTTGCGTCGCCTGCAAGGGCTGCAAGCGGGAATGCCCGACCGGCGTGGACATGGCGAAGATGAAGATCGAGGCCGCGCACGCTCGCAACGCCGCGCGCGGCATCGCCTGGAAGGACCGCATCCTGGCCACCATGCCGCGCTGGGCGCCCTGGGCGGCGATGCTCGCGCCGCTGTCGAATGCGCGCGACGCCATCCCCGGCCTGCCCTGGCTGGGGGAAAGGCTGTTCGGCTTTGCCGCCGCGCGCCGCCTGCCGCGCTTCCGCCGCGACGCCTTCCACGACTGGGAATGCCGGGCGCCCGATGGCCGCGCGGGCGAGGTCATCCTGCTGCCCGACCTGTTCAACCGGTATTTCGAGCCCCACAACATCCGCGCCGCGCTGCGCGTGCTGCGCGCCGCCGGCGCCGACCCCGCGGTGGCGCGCCCGCCGCGCGGCACGCGGCCGCTGGATGACGGGCGCACCTGGCTGGCCGCCGGGCTGGTCGACGGGGCGCGGGAGGAGGCGCGGCGCACGCTGGAGGTGCTGTCGCGATGGGACAGCCCGGTGCTCGGGCTCGAACCCTCCTGCCTCATGACGCTGCGGGACGAGTTCCTCTCCCTCCTGCCCGGGGAGCCGGCGCGCAGGCTCGCCGACCGCGCGAAGCTGGTCGCCGAATGGCTGGCGGAGACGAAGCCGAGGTTGCGGCTGAAGCCCATCCTGGCGGAGGCGCATGTCCATGGCCATTGCCACCAGAAGGCCTTCGGCGCCTTCGCGCCGACGGTCGCGATGCTGTCCGCCGTGCCAGGGCTGAAGGTGGTGCCCATCACCTCCTCCTGCTGCGGCATGGCGGGCGCCTTCGGCTACGACGCGGCGAAGCTGCCGCATTCGGTCGCGATGGCGGAGTTGTCGCTGCTGCCGCATCTGCGGAAGGCGCCGGAGGGGGCGATCGTCGTGGCGGACGGCACCTCCTGCCGCCACCAGATCCAGGACCTCACGCGGCGCGAGGCCTTCCATTCCATCTGCCTCCTCGACAGGGCGCTGGCATGACGCGGGACATCGACCGGCTGCTGGCCTTCTGGTTCGCCGACGGGCCCGGCACCTGGCGCAAGGCCTGGTTCGAGAAGGATGCCGCCTTCGACGCCGCCTGCCGCGACGCCTTCGGCCCCCTCGTCCGCCCCGCGCGGGACGGCGCGCTGGATGGCTGGGCCGGCACGCCGGCGGGGGCGCTGGCCCTGCTGCTGCTGCTGGACCAGGCCCCGCGCAACCTGTTCCGCGGCACCGCGGAAGCCTTCGCCGCCGATGCCCATGCGCGCGCCGTGGCGCGCGGCGCGGTGCTGCGGGACCGCTTCGACCTGGCGCTGACGCCGGTGCAGCGCGTCTTCCTCTACCTTCCCTTCGAGCATGGGGAGGAGATGGCGGACCAGGACCTGTCCGTCGCCCTGTTCGAGGGGCTGCGCGACGTGCCGGCCATGGCGGCCCCGAACGGCGCCATCGACTATGCCTGGCGGCACCGCGCGGTGATCGCGCGCTTCGGTCGCTTCCCGCACCGCAACGCCGCGCTGGGCCGCGCCTCCTCGGCCGAGGAACAGGCCTGGCTGGCCGCGGGCGGCGGCTTCTAGGCTCCGCGCGGGCCTATCGCGGCACGATCGCGTGAGGCATCCTGCGCAGGCAACGGGCCGGGCGGGGGCGGGCATGCGGACAGGGCGGGCGGCATTGCTGGCGGCGGGCGCACTGACCGCGGCGTCCGGCATGGCGCAGGCGCAGGCGCCGGCGGGGTTCTACGTGGCCGCCGGCATCGGCGCCAACCTGCCGGCCAACGCCACGGTCCAGCCGCGCGGCCCCATCCAGCCAGGCCTGTCGGGCGGCAACGGGGAAGCGCGCTTCTCCGTCCTGCCGATGGGCACGCTCGCGCTCGGCTACGGTTTCGGCAACGGCATCCGGGTGGAGCTGGAAGGCAGCGTGCGGGCCAGCAGCGTGGAAGGCTCGCGCGGCTTCGCGGCGCTGCAGCCGGTCACCCAGGCGCAGGGGCAGTTCTGGAACATCGGCGCCATGGCGAACGCCTATGTCGACCTGAACACCGGCGCGGGGTCCTGGATCCAGCCCTATCTCGGCATCGGGCTCGGCTATGTCCACAGCGAGCTGCGGGACTTCCGCATCGCCGGCAACGGCCAGCGGCTCGCGGTCGATGCCAGCGACGGCAACTTCGCCTACCAGGCCATCGCCGGCGCGTCCTTCCCGATCGCGGCTCTGCCGGGCCTGTCGGCCACGGCGGAATACCGCTTCATGGGCACGATCGGGCCGGAATACGGCGCGCGGCTGATCAACCTCGCGACCGGCGCGCCCACCGCCGGGCGGGTGGAGATGAACCCGACGAACCACGCCATCATGGTCGGCCTACGCTACCAGCCCGGGGTGCGGCCGGAGCCGCCGCCGATGCCCACGCTGGCGATGCCGCCGATGCTGGCGCCCCCGCCGGTTGCCGCCGCGCCCGCGCCCGCGGCGACGCGGACCTTCATCGTCTATTTCGACATCCGCAGCGCCAGCCTGACGGCGCGGGCGCGCGAGCTGGTGGCGGAAGCGGCGCAGGCCGCGCGCAGCGGCCGCGCGGCGCGGATCGAGGTGACCGGCCATGCCGACCGGTCCGGCACGCCGGCGGTGAACATGCGCCTGTCGCTGCGGCGGGCCCAGGCGGTCGCGCAGGAACTCCAGCGCCGCGGCGTGGCGCGCGGCGACATCACCATCCGCGGCGCCGGCGAGGCCGAGCCCGCGGTGCCCACCGCCGACGGCGCGCGGGAGCCGCAGAACCGCCGCGTGGAGATCGTGGTCAGGTAGCGGGCCACGCCAGCCTGCGCGCAAGCGCGACCGCAAGCGCGCAGGCGGCGGAGAGCACCACCAGCTCCCCCCCATCCTCGACGGTGCCAAGCACCCGGTCGAAGGCCCGTCGCTGGCCGCCCAGCGCCGCGTGCAGCAGGTCCAGCGCCACGCCGAAGCCGGCAAGCAGCGCCAGCAGCACCACGAAGCCCGCCCCTGCCCGCCGGTGCGGGGCGGCGCTGCGGCGGAACCCCGCCGCCAGCAGCAGCAGCGCCAGCCCGCCCAGCACCGCGAAGAAGCCGAGTTCGCCGAAGGCCTGCGGGGCCGCCTGGAACAGGCCCGCCGCCGGCATCAGCGCCGGCGCCAGCAGGCTGCCCGCGCGCTCGTGCAGCATCAGCGCATTGTCGGCAAGCGCGGCCGCGAAGACGAAGGCCAGCGCGCCATAGACCGGCGCCCCGCTGCGCCGCGCGCAGAGCCCGAGGGCGACGACGCAGGCCGCGGTCTTCAGGGCCTCGTAGCTCTCGGCATGGCCGCCCTCCGCCTCGATGCTGAAGGCGCGGCCGGCGAAGGGCCCCTGCCCCCGCCACTCCGCCGCGACATGAGCGACATGCAGCCCGAGGAAGACGAGGTCGAGCGCGAGCAGCCCGCCCAGGGTCCAGGCCATCGCGCGCGAGGCCAGCACCGGCCCGAGCGCCCCGCCCGGCCCCTGCCACCCGGTAACTGCCGCCATGCGCCGCCGATCCTTCGCCGAACGGCCACGGCAACGTCACGCGGCGGGGGCTGATCGCCGTCGTTCCGCCACCGCCCGATCACGGGCCAGCGATGGCATCCGCGACGGCAGGGGCGAGGGCGCGGAACTCCGCGGCGCGGGGGCTGCGCGGCCGCCAGGCCAGCGCCAGGTTCCGCCCCGGCGTCGCCGCGCCCTCCAGCGGGCGGATCTCCACCGGCGCATCGGCGGCGACGCCGGCATCGACGGCAAGCCTGGGCAGCAGCGTCACGCCCAGCCCCCCCGCGACCATCTGGACCAGCGTGTGCAGGCTGGTGGCGGCGAAGCCCTCCGCCCCCGCCGGCGCCATGCCGCGGGGCAGGCCGCAGGACGCCTCGGCATGGGCGCGCAGGCAGTGCCCATCCTCCAGCAGCAGCAGGCGCTCCGCGGCCAGGGCAGCCACCGGCACGGCGTCCCGCGCAGCCAGGTGATGGCCGCGCGGCAGGGCGGCGACGAAGGGGTCCTCCGCCACCGCCGCGGTCTCGATCTGGCCGGCGCAGGGCAGCGCCAGCAGCAGCAGGTCGAGCCGCCCGGCTTCCAGCCCGGCCACCAGGCGCTCCGTCAGGTCCTCCCGCAGCCAGAGCCGCAGCCGCGGGAAGGCGCGGCGCAGCGCCGGCATCAGCCGCGGCAGCAGGAAGGGGCCGATGGTCGGGATGACGCCGAGCCGCAGCGGGCCCGACAGCGGGTCCCGCGCCGCATCGGCCGTCTGCGCCACCGCTTCCAGCGCCGCGAGCGCGACGCGCGCACGGGCCACGATCTCGAGCCCGAGGGGGGTGAAGACCGGGCGCTTGGTGGCGTGGCCGCGTTCCAGCAGGCGCGCGGCAAGCTGCCGCTCGAGCGCGATCAGCCCGGCCGAAAGGGTGGACTGCGTCACCGCGCAGGCTTCGGCGGCGCGGCCGAAATGCCCGTGCTCGGACAGCGCGACGAGGTAGCGGAGCTGCTGGGGGCTCGGGAGGATCATCGACGTCTTCGATCAGGACCGGCGTGGCGCAGCGTTAGCACCGGGCCTGGGTCCGCGCGACGGGGCGCGCCGGGGAAGCACCTTCGATTTCTTCGATGAAGGCGACGAAAACTATTCATTGGATACGGACGCCGTCGCCGCTCATATTGCACCGCAGCAAGGCCCTGCCCCGTGCTCTGCCCCGGCTTCGCGGCCCTGCATCCCCGCCCTGCATCAGGAGACGACCTCATGCTCACCGTCGGTGACACCTTCCCGGCCTTCAAGCTCACCGCCGTGAAGGCTGGCCCCGAGGGCCTTGGCGGCCCCGGCAAGTCCTTCACCGAGATCACCGAGACGACGGATGCGGGCAAGTGGAAGGTCGTGTTCTTCTGGCCGAAGGACTTCACCTTCATCTGCCCGACCGAGATCGCGGCCTTCGCCAAGCTGGCCGGCGAATTCGCGGACCGCGACACCGTGGTCTACGGCGTCTCGACCGACAGCGAGTTCGTGCACCTGAACTGGCGCGTCTACAACGAGGACATCCGCAACCTCGAGATCCCGATGCTGGCCGACGTGAAGCGCGAGCTGTCGACCGCGCTCGGAATCCTCGACCGGAACGAGGGCGTGCCGCTGCGCGCGACCTTCATCGTGGACCCGGACGGCACGATCCAGTGGGCGGCTGTGAACGGCCTCAATGTCGGGCGCAACCCGCAGGAAGTGCTGCGCGTGCTCGACGCGCTCCAGACGGACGAGCTCTGCCCCTGCAACTGGGAGAAGGGCAAGGACGTGCTGAAGCCGCAGGACCTGTTCAACAAGGCGGCCTGATCCCGCCCCGCCGCCCCGCGCCCGGGGCGGCGACCCGCTTCCAACGGCCCCCGCCCCCTCCGCGCCGCCGGCGCGGAGGGGTGCGGCGGCACCCGCATTGAGGTCCCCCCGATGTCGCTCGAATCGCTCCGCGCCACCCTCCCCGACCATGCCAAGGACCTGAAGCTGAACCTCGGCAGCCTGGCGACCGAGC
Source organism: Falsiroseomonas sp. CW058 (assembly GCF_050563535.1). Taxonomy (NCBI): domain Bacteria; kingdom Pseudomonadati; phylum Pseudomonadota; class Alphaproteobacteria; order Acetobacterales; family Roseomonadaceae; genus Falsiroseomonas; species Falsiroseomonas sp. CW058. Next base: position 183,643 of record NZ_JBNXUO010000001.1, on the reverse strand, counting down.
CGGCGCTGACGCAGCAGCAGCGCGCCGGCACCTTCGTCGCCTCCGCCATCGCCAGCCGCAACGCGGCCCTCACCCGCGCGGTCGTCGCCGAGTTCGGCCCGCAGCTGGGCGCCGAGGCCCTGGCTGCCGCCAAGGCCGCGGCCGCGATCATGGGCATGAACAACGTCTACTACCGCTTCACCCACCTGGTCGGCGGCGACTACCCCTCCATGCCCGCCAAGCTGCGCATGAACGTCATGGCCCGCCCCGGCGTCGAGAAGGCCGATTTCGAGCTGTGGTCGCTGGCCGTCTCCGCCATCAACGGCTGCGGGATGTGCATGGAGAGCCACGAGAAGGTCGTGCTCCATGGCGGGCTCGGCAAGGAACAGGTGCAGGCCGCGGTCCGCATCGCCGCCGTGGTGCATGCGGTGGCCTGCGTCCTCGACGCCGAGGAGGCGCTGGCCTCCGGCGTGACGGCCGCGGCGGCCTGACCGTCCCCCTCGGGCGCGCCGCCGGCGGCGCGCCCGTGCCGGAGCAGCCTCCCCGCGGGGCGGGCCGACACACTCCGGCAAGCATTCCCGCGTAGCGTGCGGGCATGTCGCACCCCGTCCCCCGCCAGATCGGCGAGCGAGAGCGTTTCGTCGCCTTCGCCTTCGCTGCCGCCGACCTGCTGGTCGAGCTGGACCAGGCAGGACGCGTGAGCTTCGCCGCCGGCGCCTTCCGCGCCCGGCTCGGCCGCGCGCCGGAGGAGATGGTGGGCGCCGACCCCTCGCAGATCCTCGCGCCCGAGGACCGGGCCGCCTTCGCCGCCGCCCTGGCGCTGCTGCCGCATCGCGGGCGCCTGCCGCCGACCTCCTTCCGCCTGGCCGATGCCGCCCGCACCCCCTTCGCGGTGTCCGGCCTGCACCTGCCCCAGCCGGGCGATGCCGCGCGCATCTGCCTCGCCCTCTCTCCCATCCCCGCCCCGCCGGAGATCCGCCTGGCCGACGGCGCGGCCCTGATCCGCGAGGCCGCGGCCCGGCTCCATGCCGCGGGCGACGGCCCGACCACCATCGGCCTTCTCGAACTGCCGGCCGCCGCGGACGAGGCGGTGGCCCGCCGCATCGACGGCGAGATCTCCCGCACCGTGCCGGGCGGCACCATGGCGGCGCAGATGGCGCCGGGCCGCTACGGGCTGATGACCGGGCCGGGCGGCGCGCTGCCCGACCTCGGCGAACTGGCGCGGCGGCTGGAGGCGGTGCTGGAACAGGAAGGCCAGCCCGCCCGGGTCCAGACCAGCGAGGTGGCGGTGGACGGCACCGGGCTCACCCCCGCCCAGGCCGCCCGCGCGCTGCGCCACGGCCTGTCCGCCTTCGCCCGCCACGGGGCGGAGGGGCTGCGGGAAGCCGGCTTCGGGGACGGGCTCCGCGGCGTCGTCGCGCAGGTGACGGACCGCGCCGCCCTGCTGCGCCGCGCCGTGGCCGAACGGCGCTTCCGCCTGGACTACCAGCCGATCGTCGACCTCGCGACGCGCGAGGTCCACCACCGGGAAGCCCTGCTGCGGCTCGACGAACGCTTCCTCGGCTCGCGCGAGGGGCCGCAGGACTTCGTGGCGCTGGCGGAGACGATCGGCCTGACGGAGGAACTCGACCTCGCGGTCGCGACGCTTGCCATCGCCGGCACCCTGGCAGCGCCGCCGGGGGAGCGGATCGCCTTCAACATCTCCGGCCTGTCGGCCCATTCCCCGGAATTCCGCCGCCGCCTGCTGGCGATGATCGACCGCGACCGCGGCGCAGCGTCGCGCGTGATGGTGGAACTCACCGAAAGCGCGGAGATCGAGGACGAAGGGGAGGCGGTGGAGACCCTGGCGCAGCTGCGCGCGCGCGGCGTGCCGGTCTGCATCGACGATTTCGGCGCCGGCGCCGCCGCCTTCCGCTACCTGAAGGTCCTGCCGACGGACTACGTGAAGGTGGACGGCGCCTTCGTCGTCGCGGCGGTGAGGAGCGAGCGCGACCGCAGCTTCGTCGCCGCCATGGTGGACCTGTCGCTGGCGGTGGATGCGAAGGTGGTGGCCGAGCGGATCGAGACGGAGGAGGCGGCGGGGGTGATGCGGAGCCTCGGCGTGCATTACGGCCAGGGCTGGCTGTTCGGGAAGCCCGGCCCGCTGCCGAAACTCGCCCCGAAGCCGCTGCCGCGCCGCGCCGAGCCGAAGGAGCAATGGGGCTGAACGTTCGACCAGGGCCGCATGCGGGCCGCTGACCCGGCCCTGGACACGGCCGGGGCCACTCCGCTCTAGACTGGCCGCGATGCGCGCGCGCCCCTCTCTCCCCGGCCTGCTGGCCCTGCTGCTGGCCCTGGCGGCCCCGCGGATGGCGGCGGCCGAGATCGCGCCCGGGACGCTGCGCCTGCCGGTGGCGGCCGGCTGCGTCTCCTCGGGCTTCGGGCCGCGGCCGGCCCCGGGCCCAAAGGGCAGCGAGGTGCATCACGGCATCGACCTGCCGGCGCCGGCCGGCGCCTGGGTGCATGCCGCGGCCGCTGGCGAGGTGGTGGCGATCCGCCGCACACGCGCCGGCGCGGGGCTGGAGGTGGAGCTGCGCCATGCGGGCGGGCTGGTGACGCGCTACGCCCATCTCGGCACCGTGGCGCCGGTGCTGGCCACAGGGCGGCGGCGCGTTGCGCAGGGCGACAGGCTCGGGCGGATCGGCCGCACCGGCATCACCTACGGGACGCACCTGCACCTCGAGGTGCTGCGGGACGGCCGCCGCCTGGACCCGGCGCCGCTGTTCGGGCTGCCGCCCTGCGCGGCGCAGGGCGACGGCGGCAATGGCCGCGCGGCCGCCTATCCGCCGTAGCCCGCCTGGCGCGGCAGCCACAGCGCGATGTCGGGGAAGGCGATCAGCAGCGCGGTGCCGAAGGCCAGCATCAGCATGTAGGGGACGATGCTGCGGTTCACCTCGGCCAGCGGCGCGCCGGTGATGGCCTTGATGACCACCAGGTTCAGCGCGACGGGGGGGCTGATCAGCGCCATCTCCAGGCTCAGCGTCAGCAGGATGCCGTACCACACCTTGTCGATGCCGAGCTGGCCGAGCAGCGGCAGGATGGCCGGCATGGTCAGCAGGATGATGGAGAAGCTCTCCAGCACCAGCCCCAGCACGAACAGCAGCACCATCATCGCGACCAGGAAGCCGGTGCGCCCCAGGCCGAGATCGGCCACCAGCTGCGTCAGCTCCTGCGGGATCCGCAGCTTCGTCAGCATGTAGCCGTAGATCGCCGCGCCCGCGATGATCATCAGCAGCATCGCCGAGGTGCGGGTCGCCTCCTGCACGCCGTCCAGCATGTCGCGCCAGGTGAGGGTGCGGTAGATCAGCGCGGCGATGACCAGCGCGTAGATCGTGCCCGTGCCCGCCGCCTCCGTCGCGGTGAAGACGCCCAGATAGATGCCCCCCAGCACGAAGATCGGCAGGCTGAGCGACCAGCCAGCGCGTGCCAGCGCGTGATGCGCGGCCTCGGGCGGCGGCTCGTCGGCCGGAACGCGCGCCTTGCCTTCGGTGACGAAGCAGTAGCCGGCGAACATCAGCGCCATCAGCAGCCCCGGCACGAGGCCCGCGAGGAACAGCGCGGCGACCGACGTCTCGGTGACATAGGCGTAGAGCACCATCGGCGCCGAGGGCGGGATGAGGATGCCGAGCGTGCCGCCACCCGCCACCACGCCGAAGGCGCCCTTCCTGCTCATCCCGTATCGCAGCATCTGCGGGATGGCGATCTTGCCGATGGTCAGCGCGGTGGCGACCGAGCTGCCGCTGATGGCGGCGAAGACCGTGCAGGCCGCGACGGTCGCGATGCCGACCCCGCCGCGGACCCGCCGCAGCAGGGCGAAGGCGGCGTTGTAGAGATCGTCCACCACGCGGCCGCGCACCATGATGTGCGCCATCAGCATGAACAGCGGGATGGCGATCAGCAGGTAGCCGTCGAGCTTGCCGATCACCATCTCGCCCAGCGCCGGCACGCCCCCCTCGACGTGCAGCAGCACGCCGAGCGGCAGCAGGAACAGCGCCGCGAACATCGGGATGCCGAGGTAGAGCAGCGCGATCAGCGCCGCGAGGAGCAGGAGGAAGGTCAAGGCGCGCTCACTCCGCCCGCGCCAGCGGGTCGCGCGGCATCTCCTCCTCCGCCGAGGGGAGGAAGGCCGGATCTCGGCCGAGGGCGAGCAGCAGCGCCTGGCAGAGCGCGACGAGAAACATCAGCCCCGCGCCGAGCGGCAGCAGCGCCTGGATCCACCATTCCGGCACGCCGGGGATGTCGGTCATCATGCCGACCATCAGGCTGAACTCGATCGCCTCCCACCCCGCCTGGACCAGCACGGCGGAGACGGCGGCGACGGACAGCGCGCCGAGAAGCTGCGCCGCCCGCGCCATCCGCGGGCCGAGCCGGCCCACCGCGATGTCGACGCCGATATGTTCGAACCGGCGCTGCGCCTCGGGCGCGGCCAGCATCACCAGCGCGACGACCAGCCAGCCCGCCACCTTGTCCACCCAGGGCTGCGGCTGGTTCAGGACGTAGCGCATGGCCACCGCGTAGCCGACCAGGAACAGGCAGGTCACGGTCGCGACCGAGCCGAGCGCGACCGCCACGCGCGACAGCAGGGCGATGGCGCGTTCGAGGCCCCGCATCGCTCAGCGGCACCGCGCGGGGCGGGTGGGCATCGGCCGGCGCCGCCTCAGGCCGCCGGGATGCCGCGCAGCAGTTCCATCACGCGGCTGCCGCCATCGGGCGCCATGCGCAGGAAAGCCTCCACCACCGGCGGCTGCATCGCGGCGCGCCAGGTGGCGGTCTCGGCCTCGGTCTGCTCGTGGATGGTCATGCCGCGCGCGCGCAGCTCGCCCACCGCCGCGGCGGCCGTCTCCTCCGTCACCGTCATCTGGTCCTGCTCCGCCTTGCGGGCCGCGGCCTCGATGAAGCCGCGATGCGCGGCCGACAGGCCGCCCCACCAGCGGGGGTTCACGTAGACATGGCTGATGACGCTGAAATAAGGCGCGACGGTGCCGAAGCGCTGGATCTCGTAGAAGCGGCGGGACACCGCGGCCGACAGGTCCGTCAGCCCGGCATCGAGCACGCCCGACTGCAGCGCCTGCGGCACTTCCGGCCCGGGCATCGAGGAGGGCGCGGCGCCGACCGCGGTCAGCGCATGGTCGGTCAGCGCGTTCAGCCCGCGGATCTTGAGGCCGCGGAAATCCTCGAGGTTGACGATCGGGCGGCGGTTCGAGGTGAAGATGCTCTGCCGCGTGGTGTAGAGCCACATCAGGTTGCGCACCGCGCGGCGTTCGAGCAGGCCTTCGAGGAAGTGCGCGGCGTCGCTGCCGGGGAAGCGGCGGATGCGGGCGATGTCGGTGAACAGGTAGGGGATGGTCACCGCGTTCATCTCGGGCAGGGTGGTGCCCCACTGGAAGTTCACCGCGGCCGCGGCCTCGAAGGCGCCGCGCGCCACGCCGGGGAAATTCTCGGCCGCGCGGGCGAGTTGTTCGGCGGGGAAGACCTGGACCTGCACCTGCCCGCCGCTGCGCGCGGCCACGTCCTCGGCGAAGGACTGCATGACGCGGGCGTTGTGGTGCGAGGGCGGGAACTGGTGCGAAAGGCGCATCGTCACCGCGGCCTGGGCGCCTGCGGCCCGCGGGATCGCGGGCGCGGCCAGCAGCGCGGAGGCGGCGAGCAGGTGGCGGCGGTGCATGGGGGACCTCCCGTCTTCCCGGTGTCTTGGGCTTGGGCGGACCTTTGCGGGACCGGCGCGGCCCGGTCAACCGTCGCGGCGGAAGACGGCCTCGATATGTGCGGCCTCCAGCAGGCCCGCGCGGTCGAGCGGCTGGAGCGAGGCGTCGGGCAGGATGCGGGCGGCGCGGAAGCCGAGCGCCGCGAGCCAGTCCGCGAAGCCTGCCACGTCGGCATAGGCCTGCATCATGTGCGGCGCCCATTCCATCACGATGGACATGGCGGGGGACCGCGCCAGCAGCCAGGCGGCGCCGCGCAGCACCAGCGGCTCCGACCCCTCGGCGTCCATGCGGATCATCGCGGCAGGGCCGAAGCCGGCGCCCAGCGCCTCGTCCAGCGGGATGGCGGGAACGGTGGCGCGGCGGGAATAGCAAGGGCGGTCCTGCGGCACCGCGAGGTGCGCGCTGCCGCAATGCGACGGGTGGATGGCGAACTCCACCTCGCCCCGATGCGCCAGCGCGGCCACGGGATGCAGGGTGACCCGCCCGGCGAGGCCGTTCACCTGGATGGTGGCGTCCAGCAGGGGCGTGATGGCGGGATTGGCCTCGAAGGCATGGACATGGCCGGCGGGGCCCACGGCATCGGCCATCGCCAGCGTGTGGTAGCCCATGTTGGCCCCCACCTCGACCACCGCGTCCCCGGGCCGGAGCAGGCGGCGGATCACGGCTTCCGTCTCCCGCTCCCACTCGCCGGTCAGCGCGATGTGGGGGGTGATCCCGATATCGGCCGCGTCGAGGAAGATCTTGCGCCCGTCATGCGTGAGCGCGAGCAGCCGCTCGCCGAGGGGGACGACCCGCGTCGGCGCCGCGGAAAGCTGCCGCACCGCGTCCTCCAGCGCCGCGATCCGCGCTTCGAGCGGGGTGCCGGGGGCCGCGCCGAGCGCACCGATGCGGTCGCGCAGGGTGGCGATCGGCGCCTCGAACAGGCCGGCGAGGCCGCCGCGGCGCAGGGCGATGTCGTCGGACGGCACGGAGGGCGATCCCATGGCTGAACCACCGCATGTTCGACCCTGGCGGAGGGCGCGTCCAGCCCGCTCACGAAAATGAGAGGGTCTGCCGGGATGCCGCCGGGCGGCATGTGGAGCGACAGGGAATGGGATCCGGAAAGTCTTCTGGATCAGGCGCTTGCGGAGGCGCGTGCGGCCGATGGTGGGCGCGACAGGGATTGAACCTGTGACCCCCACCGTGTCAAGGTGGTGCTCTCCCGCTGAGCTACGCGCCCATCGGCCGGGCGCACCCTCTAGCGCCGAAGTCGGGCGGAAACAAGTCCCCGCCCGCATATCGACCGGCGGCGCGGGAACGGAGGGCTCCGGCCGGGGTTGGCCAGGCCGTGGCGCCATTCCGTCCACGGGCGGGGTGACAAGCGGCGCAACGCTGTGGCTTGATCGGGCTCCTGATGGACCTTCCCTCCCCCGCGCCGAATGCAGGACCGGACTTCCCGGATGCGCCGCCGCCCTTCCGGGTGATCCGGCCCGACCGGCACAGCGTGCCATTGGTCTTCGCCTCGCCGCATAGCGGCGCGCATTACGCGCAGCCCTTCCTGCAATCGGCGCGACTCGACCCCGTCGCGCTCCGCCGCAGCGAGGACAGCTTCGTGGACGAGTTGTTCGCCGCCGCCCCTGCGCATGGCGCGCCGCTGCTGGCCGCGACCTTCCCGCGCGTCTTCTGCGACGCCAACCGCGAACCCTGGGAACTCGACCCCGGCATGTTCGAGGGGCCGCTGCCGTCCTGGGTGAACAGCGCCAGCCCGCGGGTCGGCGCCGGGCTCGGCACCATCGCCCGCGTGGTGGCGAGCGGGGAGCCGGTCTACCGCCGCAAGCTCCCCTTCTCCGAGGCGGAGGACCGGGTGCGGCGTTACTGGCAGCCCTACCACGCCGCGCTGGCCGGGCTGATCGCGGAGACGCGCGCCCGCTTCGGCTGCTGCCTCCTGCTCGACTGCCATTCCATGCCCGCGCATCCCGCGCACGGCACGCCACAGGCCGATTTCGTGCTGGGCGATGCGCATGGCACCGCCTGTGCCCCCCGCGCGACGCGCCTGGTGGAGGAGACGCTGTCCGGCATGGGCTACCGCGTGCGGCGGAACGACCCCTATGCGGGCGGCTACGTCACCCGCCACTACGGCATCCCGCGCGACGGCGTGCACGCGCTGCAGATCGAGATCGCGCGCAGCCTCTACATGGACGAGGCGCGGGTTGAACGGGCGCCGGGGATGGTGCCGCTGATGCGCGACCTGGGGCGGCTGATGACCACGCTCGCGGCCGCGGACTGGTCATTTCTCCGATAGGCGGGGCCGGGTCCGGCGCTTGTTGCATGGCGCGCGGGCGCGAATGCGGGCAGACCGGAAGGCGGGGCCGCGGCCCGCCGGGAAGGGGCCGGCCGGGGCAGCGGCGTCCGGCGCCGGGCTGATGCGTCAGCACCATTGACCAAAAAAAAGGGCGGTGCCTTGCGGCACCGCCGAGTTTAGGGAGGAAACGTCCAAGAAAGACAGACAACGCGGGAGTTCCGTGTTGCTGCGATGCACAATCTATGGACCGGACCCTGGAGGCGCAAGCCTCTTTTTGCACTGCAACACAGACATGCGACGCCGGCAGACCTCGGGGGGAGGAAGGCCGGCGCGACAAGGATGGAGCACCCCCCCGATGCCCCTGCGCCTGCTGTCCTTCCTCCTGCTGCTCCTTGGCGCCAGCGGCGCGGCTTCCGCCCAGAGACTGCCCGACCCCGGCCTCGCCTGCCGCCAGGCGATACGGCAGGTGGAGCGCGAGGCGGCGCTGCCGCCCGGGCTGCTGATGGCGATCGCGCTGGTGGAATCCGGCCGCGCCGACGCGCGCGGCGAGGTGACGCCCTGGGCCTGGGCCGTGCGGGCCAATGGCCGCGGCGCCTATTTCGCCGAGCGGGAGGACGCCATCCGGGAGGTCCTGCTGCTGCGCATGGCCGGGACGACGCTGATCGATGCCGGCTGCATGCAGGTGAACCTGCACCACCACCCCGATGCCTTCGCCAGCCCCGCCCACGCGCTCGATCCGCTGGCCAATGTCCGCTACGCCGCGCGCTTCCTGGTCCGGCTGCATGACGAGTTCGGCGATTGGCCCGCCGCCGTCGCCGCCTATCATTCCCGCAACGCGCCGCGGGGCGAGGCCTACCGCGCGCGCGTGCTCGCCGCCTGGCCGGGTGGCGAGGAGGCGGCGCAACTGGCGCTCGCACCGATCCCCCTGCCCCCGCCGGAGCCCCCGCCCTTCGTCTACGAGGTGGCCGAGGCGCGGGACTGATCCCGGCCGGTCAGGATTCGGCGAATTCCGCGCGGATCGCCGCCGTGTGCTCGCCAAGCGCGGGGACCCGGCCCGGCGGCCGGGCACCGTCGGAGAAGCGGGCGGCGGGCGCGGCCATGGCGACCGGGCCGTTCGGCGTCTCCACCTCGATCCGGCGCAGTGCGGGGTGCGCCGCCAGCTCCGCCACGCCGTTCACCAGCCCGAAGGCGGTGCCGGCCGCGAGCAGCCGCGCGCTCGCCTCCTCCCGCGTCAGCCGGGCGAAGGCGGCGCCGACATGCGCGTCCACCGCGGCGCGGTTGGCGACCCGTTCGGTGTTGCTGCGCCAGCCCTCCCGCGCCGCCAGGCCCGGCTCGGCCAGGAAGCCCGTGCAGAAGGCGGCCCATTCGCGTTCGTTCTGGATGGAGATGAGCACCAGCGCGCCATCCGCGGTGGCGAAGGCGCCATAGGGGCAGATGGAGGGATGGGCGAGGCCCACGCGCTGCGGCGCCCTTCCCGTGCCCTCGAAGAACAGCAGGGGCACGTTCATCCAGTCCGCCATCCCGTCGAAAAGGCTGACCGCGATACCCTTGCCGCGCCCGGTGATGCCGCGCTCGATCAGCGCCTCCAGCACCGCCGCATGGGCGTTCATGCCGCAGGCGATGTCGACGACGGAAACGCCGACGCGGCCCGGCCCTGCCGGATGGCCGGTGACGGTGGCAAGCCCCGATTCGGCCTGCACCAGCAGGTCATAGGCCTTCATCGCCGCGTAGGGCCCTTCCTCCCCGTAGCCGGAGATGTCCACGGTGATGAGGCGCGGGTGCCTCGCGCGCAACTCCGCGCTGCCGAAGCCGGCGCGGGCCATGGCGCCGGGGGCGAGGTTCTGGATGAAGACGTCCGCCCTCGCCAGCAGCCGCCCGAGCAGCGCGTGGTCCTCGGGCCGCTTGATGTCGAGGGTCAGGCTTTCCTTCCCCCGGTTCAGCCAGACGAAGTAGCTGGACTGGCCGGCCGCCGCGCGGTCGTAGCCGCGGGCGAAGTCGCCGTCCGCGCGTTCGATCTTGATGACGCGCGCGCCGGCATCGGCCAGCCGCAGCGAACAGGTCGGCGCGGCGACCGCCTGTTCCATCGCGACGACAAGGAGGCCTTCCAGCGGGCGCGACATGCTCAGTAGCTCCGCGGCATGCCCAGCACATGTTCCCCGATATAGCCCAGCACCAGGTTCGTGCTGATCGGCGCCACCTGGTACAGCCGCGCCTCACGGAACTTGCGCTCGATGTCGTATTCCTCGGCGAAGCCGAAGCCGCCATGGGTCTGCACGCAGGCCTCGGCCGCCGCCCAGGCGGCGTCGGCGGCGAGCATCTTGCCCATGTTCGCCTCCTCGCCGCAGGGCTCGCCGCGCTCGAACTTCGCCAGGCCCTGGTGGACGATGGCCTCTGCCGCGCGCATCTGTGCATAGGCCCTGGCGATCGGGAACTGCACGCCCTGGTTCGCGCCGATCGGCTTGCCGAACAGCACGCGGGACTTGCTGTATTCCACCGATTTCCGCGTGAACCACTTGGCGTCGCCGACGCTCTCCGACGCGATCAGCAGGCGTTCGGCGTTCATCCCGTCGAGGATGTAGCGGAAGCCCTTGCCCTCGACGCCGACGAGGTTTTCGGCCGGCACCTCCATGTTGTCGAAGAAGACCTCGCAGGAATTGTGGTTCATCATCGTGCGGATCGGACGGATGGTGAGGCCGTTGCCCAGCGCCGCGCGCATGTCCACGATGAAGGTCGACAGCCCTTCGGTCTTCTTCGCCACCCCGTCGCGCGGCGTGGTGCGGGCGAGCAGCAGCATCAGGTCCGAATGCTCGGCGCGGCTGGTCCAGATCTTCTGGCCGTTGACGATGTAGCGGTCCCCCTCGCGCCGGGCGAAGGTGCGGAGCGCGGTGGTGTCGGTGCCGCTGGTCGGCTCCGTCACGCCGAAGGCCTGCAGCCGCAGCGCGCCGGACGCGATGGCGGGCAGGTACCGCGCCTTCTGATCGGCCGACCCGTGCTTCAGGATCGTGCCCATGATGTACATCTGCGCGTGGCAGGCGGCGCCGTTGCAGCCCTCGGCATGGATGGTCTCGAGGATGGCGGCCGCGGCGGACAGCGGCAGGCCGGCGCCGCCGAACTCCTCCGGGATCAGCGCGCCGAGGTAGCCGGCCTCGGTCAGCGCGGTGACGAATTCGGTCGGGTAGCCGCGGCGTGCGTCGAGCTCGCGCCAGTACTCACCGGGGAAGCGGGCGCAGAGCTTGCGCACCTCCTCCCGGATCTCGGCATGCGGGTCGGCGGCGGGGCTGTGCATGTCCATCGGGCGCTCGGCGGGTTGTCGGGCGGCAAATTGGGCCTGGCGGCACCGGGCCGGAACTAGAATCGCGGCCGACCACCTATGCCGGCGATGCATCGGGCGAGAGGAGCTGCCCGTCCCACACCCCGCCCCGCACCATGGCCGACACCTCCTCCCGCAGCACGGCTGCGAAGCGGCGGACGGCATTGGAAGGCTGGCGGCCGAGCGGTTCCGCCACGACGAGCTTGCGCGAGAGATGGGGATCGATGATCGGCGCCGCGCAGAGCCGGCCTGCCGCCACCTCCTCATGCACGGCGGCGCGCGGCAGGATGGTGGCGCCGAGGCCCCGCAGCACCAGGCCCTTCAGCACCGGCAGGTCGTCCGCCTCCACCGCGACATCGAGCGCGATGGCGCGGCGCCCCGCCTCCGCTTCCACCAGCAGGCGCAGCCCGTGCTGCGGCCCGGGCAGGATGAGGCGGCGGCGCGCCACCTCCTCGAACCGGACGGCGTGGTGGGCGGGCAGCGCGGCTTCCGCCGGGGTGACGAAGCAGAGCGTCTCGACCAGCAGGGGCGAGGCGCGGACGCCCGCCGCACGGGCCCCGGCATAGACCACGGCGATGTCCACCTCCCCACCCTGCAGCCATTCCAGCAGGTAGCCGCTGAAGGCCTGCACGACGCGCAGCGTCACCTCGGGATGCGCGGTCAGGAACCGCTCCACCAGGCGGGTGGCGACCACGGCGCCGACCGTGGGCGGCAGGCCGAAGACCACACGCCCCCGCACGGCGCCGGCTTCCTGCATCAGGCCGGCCCGCGTCTCCTCCACCTCGCGCAGGATGGCGGCTGCGCGGCTGCGCAGCATCTCGCCCGCCGGGGTCAGGACCATGCCGCGGCCGTGGCGGGTGAACAGCGGGACCTTCAGCTCCCCTTCCAGCAGGCGGACCTGGCGGCTGAGCGCGGGCTGGGCGATGCGGAGCCGGTCCGCCGCCTTGCTCAGGCTGCCGAGTTCGGCAACCTGGAGGAAGGTGTTGAGCTGGCGCAGGTCCATGGACCCAGACAATCACGGCATAGCTCAATGAGCAACCTTCTAGCCCTGCGATAGCGTCCCCTGGGGCATGATGCCGCCGGGCGCCGCGCGGTGGCGCAGGGAGGGTTCGCATGGTGGCGGAAGCTGCGGGGGCGCCGGCCCCGGACTGGCGGCGGGACGTGTTCGACGTGCTGAAGGCAGCCGGCGTGAAGCACATCGCCTATGTGCCCGATGCCGGCCATTCCACCGCCATCCGCCTGGCCGAGGCGGACCCGGACATCCATTCGGTCGTGCTGACGACGGAGGAGGAGGGGATCGGCTACCTGGTGGGCGCCTGGCTCGGCGGGGAACGCGGGGCGCTGCTGATGCAGTCCTCCGGCGTCGGCAACTGCATCAACACGCTCGGCCTCGTCGCCTGCGCGCGCTTCCCCTTCCTGGCGGTGGTGACGATGCGCGGCGACTGGGCGGAATTCAACCAGCACCAGAACCCGATGGGCCAGGCGACGGAAGCGGCGCTGCGGCTGATGGGCACGATGGTCTGGCGCGCCGACGAACCGAAGGACGTCGCGCCCCTGCTGCGCGGCGCCGCCACCATGGCGTTCGAGGGCGACGGCGCCTGCGCCGTGCTGCTGGGCCAGCGCCTGATCGGCGAGAAGGAGTGGGTGAAGTGAGCGCGGGCGGAACCCTGGACCGGCGCGCCGTCGTCGCCGACCTGCTGAAGGACCGTGGCGACCTGCTGGTGGTCAGCGGCCTCGGCTCGCCGAGCTACGACGTGATGGCGGCGGGCGACCACGACCTGAACTACTACCTCTGGGCCGCGATGGGCAGCGCGATGACGGTGGGCCTCGGCCTCGCCACCGCGCAGCCGGGGCGGCCGGTGCTGGTCCTGACCGGCGACGGCGAGGCGCTGATGGGCTTCGGCGCGCTGGCCACGGTCGCGCTGCGGCGGCCGCCGAACCTGTCCATCGTCATCCTCGACAACGGCCATTTCGGCGAGACCGGGATGCAGGCGAGCCATGCGGGCCAGGGCATCGAGTTCACCAGGGTGGCCGAGGCCTGCGGCTTCCCGGTGGTGGACCTGGTGACGGAACGCCAGGGGGTGGAGCCGCTGCGCCGGCGCATCCACGCGAAGGCGGGGCTGAACCTGGCGGTGGCGAAGATCGCCGCGGTGAACCTGCCCCGCGCCCTGCCGCCGCGCGACGGCGTCTTCGTCAAGAACCGCTTCCGGATGGCGCTGGGCTTCCGGCCGGCCTGAGTGCCTGCCCGGATTGGTCAGCGCAGGATCGGGACCAGGCTGGCGACCAGCAGCAGCGCCATGGCGATGTTGAAGGCGCGCAGCCGGCCCGGTTCGCGCAGCAGGCGCCCGGCGCCGACGCCGATCCCCGCCCAGACCAGCAGGCAGGGGATCTGCACGACGAAGAAGGCGGCGGAGATCGCCAGCACCTGCGGCAGCAGCGGCGCGGCCTCGGTGGTGAAGGTGGGGATCGCCGCGGCCACCAGCATCCAGGCCTTCGGGTTCACCCACTGGAAGCCCGCCGCGCCGAGGAAGCCGAGCGGCGGGCGCGCATCGGCCGCGCGTGGCGCGGCGCTGGCGATCTTCCAGGCCAGCCAGACCAGCCAGGCCGCGCCCGCCCAGCGCAGCACCCCATGCAGCGCCGGGCTTGCCGCCAGCGGCGCGGCCAGGCCGAAGCCGGTCAGCAGCACCATCCCCGCGAAGCCGAAGGTGATGCCCAGCATGTGCGGCACCACCGCGCGCAACCCGTGCCCCGCCGCCGCGGCCGCCACCATCAGCACGTTCGGCCCCGGCGTCACCGACCCGGCGATGGCGAAGCCCAGCAGGGGAAGCCAGTTCTCCATCCCCGGATCACGTCAGCAATACTGACCTTTGTCAATCCCGCCGCGGCGCCTCGATGCTCATCCGCGCCGCCAGCCCCCGCAGGCGCAGCCCGTCATGGCTGACCTCGAGCACCATGCTGGCCACGCGCCCATCCTCGCGCCGGGCGCGGAAGCGGCAGGCGCCGCCGCGGGTCGGGTCGAGCGCGGCGCCGCAATCGAAGCCCAGCCGTTCCAGGCGTGCGAAGACCGGGCCGACATCGCTGCCGGGCGGGAAGGCGGCGAGCAACTCGCGTTCCAGCGTCGCCGGGCCCTGGCGCGGGCCGAGCCTGGTGAACCGCTCCATCTCCGGCCGGGTGGCCCAGCCGCCGCTGCAGGCATGGGCCAGCAGCGTCAGGCCCCCCAGCAGCAGCGCCGCGGCAACCACGGCCTTGAGCGCGGTGCGCTGCCGCCCGTCCTGCGGCAGCGCCGCGCGCGCGCGCCACGGCAGGCGCCCCGCCAGCCGCGCGAGGGGGCGGATCACCCCCGGTGGCGGGTCACCAGCCGCCCCGGCCGTTCCCCCGTCGCGCCCTTGCCGGCGACGAAGGTGGGCACGCCATTGGCCCAGACCTCCTCGATCCCGATCGAGGGCTGCTTCGGGTCCTCGAAGGTGGCGGCGTCGATGACCGTGGCGGGGTCGAACAGCACCAGGTCGGCATAGGCGCCTTCGCGCAGCACGCCACGGTCCACGATGCCGTACGCCTCGGCGCAGCGGCCGGTCATCTTGTGGACCGCGACCTCCATGCTGAACAGGCCGAGCCCGCGCGCATAGTGGCCGAGCACGCGCGGAAAGGTGCCCCAGAGCCGCGGATGTGGATGCGCGTCATGCGGGATGCCGTCGCTGCCGATCATGGACATGGGATGCGCCATGATGCGCCGGACGTCGTCCTCGTCCATCTGGAAGCTGATCTGGCCCGCGGGCAGCAGGCGTTCGGCGGCCATGCGGATGTCGGTGTTCCAGCCGCGCGCGATCTCGGACAGGTAGCGACCGGCCATCTCGGGGTGCGGGATCGACCAAGTGATCATCACCGGCACGTCGTCGCGCAGGCGGTCCGGCATCAGCACGGTCGATCCGGCGGGATAGGGATAGACGTCGTAGGCGACCTGCTGCGTGCGCGCATAGGCGTCGAGCAGCGGCAGCGTCTGGATGCTGCGGCCGTAGTTCTCCGGCAGGGAGCATTTGTGGTGGCTGATCTGCACCTGCACGCCGGCGCGCCGGCCAATCTCCATCGTCTCCTCGATGGAGGCGAGGACGCGGTT
Organism: Falsiroseomonas sp. CW058; assembly: GCF_050563535.1. NCBI lineage: Bacteria > Pseudomonadati > Pseudomonadota > Alphaproteobacteria > Acetobacterales > Roseomonadaceae > Falsiroseomonas > Falsiroseomonas sp. CW058. The sequence continues at coordinate 168,215 of NZ_JBNXUO010000001.1, read as the reverse complement.
CGCCTCGTCGCGCATATGGGTGGAATAGAGGCCGTCGAAGGGCTTCAGCGCCTCGGTGATAGCCACCACCTCATCCGTGGTGGCATGCATGTTGGGGGGGTAGTACAGCCCGGTGGAGAAGCCGGAGGCGCCTTCCGCCATCGCCTGCTTCACCCGCTGGTGCATGTGGTGGATCTCGCTGTCCTTCGCCGGGCGGTAGACGTCGCCGTCCATCGCCTCGACCCGCAACGTCTGGTTGCCGACCAGGGCGTAGGTGTTCACCTCCGACCCGCGGCTGTTGATGGCGTGCGCGTAGTCGCCGAAATCGCCGAAGCGCCACCAGCCATCGGCCCCCACCAGGTCGAGCGGCGGCGGCGGGGCCTTGCGGAAGCGGGCGGGGGCGAGCGAGACGCCGCAGCAGCCGCAGACCACAGTGGTGACACCCTGGCTGGTCTTGCAGAGCGTGCCCTCGGCCCCCATCAGCACGGCGCGGTCGTCATGGGTGTGGGCGTCGATGAAGCCGGGGGCGAGCGCCTTGCCGGTGGCGATCACCTCCCGGTCGGCGCTGGCGGCGCCGAGGTCGCCGACCGCCACGATGCGGTCGCCCTTCACGCCCAGGTCGCCGGTGCGGCGCGGGGCGCCGGTGCCGTCGAACAGCGTGGCGTCGCGGATGATGAGGTCGCAGCGCAGGGCCATGGGGCGATCCGTTCCGGCGGTCATGCAGGGCGCCGATCATGGCAAGGCCGCGCCGAAGGCGGAAGGGAGCGCGGGCGCGGTTCGGGCGTTCCGGCCGGGCAGCAGGAGGTCCCGCCCATGCCCGACACCCCTTCCCCGCCCGCCGGCGCGTCCGCCCGGATGAACAGCGCCGACCCGGCCAGCGCCAACACCGCGGAGAAGGTGCAGCGCGGCGGCCTGACCCGCAACCCGAAGGCGAAGGTGCCCTCCGACCTCTACCCCGACCCGCCGGGCGTGACGGACGAGACGAAGGGCGGGCCGGACGACTGAAGCCTGATCCGCGCCGGTGCGACGCTAGGACGCGCCGAGCGCCGGCAGGATGCCTTCCACCAGCAGGGCGTGGCGGGTGAAGACCTGGCCCGGCACGCGCGGCACGTCGGGGTTGGAGGTCATCACCACCGTCAGGCCGGGCCCGGGCAGGAGGTAGACCATCTGCCCGCCATAGCCCCAGGCGAAGACCACGGGCTGGCCCCGCGCCTCCGCGATCCACCAGCCCATGCCATAGGCCTGGCCGCTGAAGGAACTCCGCCCCTGCGGCACCCAGGCGGTGCGCAGGAAGGCGGCCGGGATCAGCTGCCGGCCGTGATGCACGCCGCCGTTGCGGCAGCACTCGCCGAAGGCCAGCAGCGCGCGGGGCGACAGCGCCATCTCGTTCCCGCCGAAATGCAGGCCCTGCGGGTCGCGCGTCCAATCCGGCACGGCGTGGCCGAGCGGGCCGAACAGCCAGTCCTGCGCCAGGTCGCGCAGGCTGCGGCGGCTGGCGCGGGCCAGCGCGGCGCCGAGGACGTGCGTGCTGCCGGTGGAATAGATCATCGCGCCGCCCGGCTCGTCCACCATCGGGCGGGACAGGGCGAAGCGCAGCCAGTCCCGGCTGGCGACCCAGGCGCCGTAGTTGCGGCCGGAGGTGGATTCGAGCCCCGCCCGCATCGCCAGCAGGTGGCCGACCGTCACCTCCCGCAGCCGCGGATCGGCCTCGGGCGGGATGCGCCCGGCCAGCAGCGGGGCGACCGGCTGGTCCAACCCGTCCAGCACGCCGCGCGCGATGGCGATGCCCGCCAGCATCGCGACGACCGTCTTGGAGGCCGACTTGATGTTGACCGGCGCATCGAGCCCCGGCCCGCGGAAGGCGCGGGAAAACAGGACTTCCCCCTGCCGCGCGACGATGAGGCTGCGGAGGTCGGCCGTGGCCGCCGCAGCGCGCAGCACGGGATCCGTGTCGATGTCCTGCGCCAGGGCGGGCAGGGGCAGGAAGGACAGCAGCGCGGCACGGCGACCGGGGCGGGGCGGCATCCCGCGCATATGGGGCCCGGCCGCCATCCGCGTAGCCCGCCCCCGCTACCGTTCCGGCAGGAGGCTCCGGATGCGCGGTCGGAAGACGTTCACGAGCGCGCAGGTCAGCGGCACGAGCCAGGCCAGGTGGCGTTCCGCGGAGTCGGGCTCGAAAGCCTCGGTGCGGTACACGTCGACCGAGGTCGCGCCCTTCCCCTCGCTCCATTCCGACCACTTCAGCGGCACGCCGGGCATGGCGGCGGCGAAGGCGGCATCGATCGCGGCCGCATCGGCGCGGAGCGCATCCCAGATGCGCCGGCCTTCCGCTCCGCGCAGCCGGACGAAGCCGCCGATCTGCGCCCAGCCACGGGCGCGATAGATGGTGACCCAGACATCGGGATGGCCCAGCGAGGCGCGCGCATTGCCCAGGCTGCGCGGCGTCGGCACGGGCTGGGCGGGGTCGTCGAAGGCGAGGCGGCGGGCGAATTCCGCCCAGAAGGCACGGTCTTCCGCCAGGGCGCGCAGCCTGGCCTCGCCCTGCGGGGCGGCTTCCTCGGCGGGTTCCTCCGCCACCGGCTCCTCGCTGCCGGCCGGCGCATCGACCGTACGCACCACGATCCGCTCCACTTCCCGCGTGCGGGCCAGCAGGCGAGGCTGCACCAGCAGGCCACCATCCGGAAGCGCGAAGCCGCGCACCTCCATCAGGCCGAGCGTGAAGCGCAGCGCGGCATGGTCCTGCACGTATTCGGCGATGGCCTCCGTCTCCTGCCGGATGCCGTCGCCCGCCACGAGCAGCAGGAAGCGCCCGCGCGCCAGGTTGCGCGACACGGCATCCACGAAGGCCGCCTCGTCCAGCCCCGGATGCCGAGCCGCCACGGTGCCGAACAGCGAGGATGCGCGCCCCAGCCGCTGGCTGACCGCCGCCTGGAGGTCGGCATAGCCCCAGCGCGACAGTTCCTTCGCATAGTCCAGGATCTGCGCGATCACCTCCCGCCGGGCCTGCGGGTTGCGGAACAGCTTGCACTCCACCAGCAGGATGGCGCCGTGGCGGTTCACGAACAGGGCGTCGAGCGGCCCGGCGGGGGTCCGCAACTCGCTGCAGATTGCGACCGGGCCGTCGAAGGCCGCGTCGATCTCGGCCGCGGGCAGGACCTCGGGATGGTCGAGCAGGAAGTCGCGCAGCCACGCCTCGTTGCGCGCGCCGCTCGCCATCGGCACCTGCGGCAGGACCAGGCCCGGGCCCGCCCCGCCGCCGGTGAGCACGAGCCGCGGGAAGGCGCCGGCGCTCATTCAGCCATAGACCTTGCGCGCCTGTTCCTCGCTCACCAGCCCATCGGCCAGGTCGCGCTCCACCAGGGCGCGGTCGCGCTGCCGCGGGTCGCCCATGCCGCCGCCGCCGGGCAGCTTCAGCAGCAGGTGGCGGCCCTTCGGGATCACCTGGAAGCCCTTGGTGCGCAGCCGCGTCCCGTCATCGAGCCCGACCCAGCCGGGCGCGCCGTCGCCGCCGCCGTCGCGGCCGCGCGGCGCATTCGCCACGCGGTCGAAGATGGCGTTCACGGCGAATTCGGCATCGCCCTTCGCGCCGATCTCCATCACCTTGCCGAAGCCGCCGCGGGTGCGGCCGGCGCCGGCGGAATCGGGGCGGATCTCGTTCTTCCAGAAGATCACCGGCGCGACGTTCTCCGTCGCCTCCACCGGCATGGTCCGCACGCCCGACGGGAAGGCGGTGCCGTCCAGCCCGTCCTTCGTGGGGCGCGCGCCGGTGCCGCCGGAGTTGAAGGTGATGATCTCGAAATCCGGCAGTTCGGCCGCCGCGCCGCTCACCTGCGCCCCGCCCCGCAGCGGCGGGTTCCAGAGCGCGGAGGAGCCTTCCGCATTCACCCGCCCCGGCACCGCCTGGTGCAGGCAGCCCATCATCAGGTCCGGCAGCAGCTGGCCCACCACATGCCGCACGCTGACCGGATAGGGACGGGGCGCGTTCAGGATGCAGCCTTCCGGGATCTCCATGCGGAAGGGCGCGAGCGAGGCCCAGTTGTTCGGGATCTCCGGCGCGACGACGCATTTGATGCCGAAGCAGGCATAGGCGCGGCAATAGGCGGCCGGCACGTTGATCCCCCGCCCCGACAGGCCGGAGGTGCCGGCGTAGTCCACCACGATGCCGTCGGTCTCCACCGTCATCGCCGCCTTCAGCGTCACCGGTGCCTCGTAGCCGTCGCTGGTGATCTGCGCGCGCCAGGTGCCGCGCGGCAGCTTCGCGATCTCGGCGAGCGTGGCGGAGAGCGAGGCGTCGAAGATGTATTCGGCAAGGGGGTCGATGCTCTCCATGCCGTACTCGTCCATCATCTCCACCAGGCGCTTCGCCGCGGCGTCGTTGCAGGCGCAGAGCGAATAGACGTCGCCCTCCAGCTCGACCGGCGTGCGGGAACCGGCGCGGAGGAAGTCGAAGAAGGTGTCGTTGGCGCGGCCCTGGTCGAAGCACTTGACGATGGGGATGTAGAGCCCCTCCTCGAACACGCTGCGGCCTTCCGGCCCCATGCCGAGCCCGCCGACATCGATGACATGCGCGGTGTTGGCGAAGAGCCCGACGATGCGCCCCCCCCGGAAGGCCGGCGTGACGACGGTGAGGTCGTGCAGGTGCCCGGTGCCGAGCCAGGGGTCGTTGGTGATGTAGTGGTCGCCCGGCCGCATCGTCGCGGCCGGGAACTTCGCGAGGAAGTGGCCGACGCTCTCCATCATCGAATTGACATGGCCCGGCGTGCCGGTGACCGCCTGCGCCAGCATCCGCCCCTTGAGGTCGAAGATGCCCGCCGAAAGGTCGCCCGCTTCCCGCACGGTGGTGGAGAAGGCGGTGCGGATCATCACCTGCGCCTGTTCCTCGACCACCGCGATCAGGCGGTTCCACTGGATCTGGCGCTGGATGGTGGCGAGGGCGTCGCTGGCGGCCATCACGCTTTCTCCCGCGTCAGTTCAAGGTAGCCCAGCCCGTCCACCGCGGCGCGCCAGCCGGGGCCGACCAGGGTGCTCGTCTCCGCCTCGGCCACGATGCAGGGGCCGCGCACGCTGCAGCCGGCGGGCATCGCCGCGCGGTCGTAGATGGCCCAGTCCGTCACCTCGCCCGTCGCGGTGTCGCGCACGGACTGCGTCCGCAGCGGCGGCGGGGCCGGCGCGGCGGTCACGGCGGCCACCGGCTCGATCGCGTCGACCGGCGTCGAGACCGTGACGGCGAAGGCCAGGATCTCCACGTCGCTGCCCGGCACGGGGCGGTCGTAGAAGCGGGTGTATTCGGCGTCGTAGGCGGCGCGGATCGCGGGCACGTCCGCTTCCGCCAGCGCGCGCGCGGGCAGCGCCACCGCGATCTCGTGCCCCTGGCCGACATAGCGCATGAAGGCCAGCCGGTGCTCCACCGTCGCGGCGCCGAAGGCGCCTTCGGCCACCACGCGCGACGCCTCGGCCGACATGGCGCCGAGCAGGGCGTTCACCGCGCCGAGGTCGAAGCTGCCGAAACGCTGGTAGAGCGACTTCACCACCTCATACGCGACCGGCGCGCGCAGGAAGCCGATGGCGCTGCCCACCCCCGCGCCCGACGGCACAAGCAGGCGGTCCACGCCGATCTTCTCGGCCACCCGGCAGCCATGCACCGGCCCGCCGCCGCCGAAGGCGATGATGGCGCGGCCGCCATAGCCCTTGCCGGATTCGATGGCATGGACGCGGGCGGCATTCGCCATGTTCTCGTCCACCATCTCGACCACGCCGAGCGCCGCCATCTCCGGCGACAGGCCGAGGCGGTCGCCCACATCCGCGGCCAGCGCGGCGCGCGCGGGCCCCGTATGCAGCTTCAGGGCGCCACCCGCGAAGCGGTCCGGGTCGTAGCGGCCGAGCAGCAGGTTGGCATCCGTCACGGCCGGGTGCGTCCCGCCGCGGCCGTAGCAGGCAGGCCCCGGATCGGCGCCCGCGCTTTCCGGCCCCACCTGGATGCGGCCCATCGCGTCGAGATGCGCGAGGCTGCCGCCGCCCGCGCCGATCTCCACCATCTCGATCACCGGGATGCGCAGCGGCAGGCCGGAGCCCTTCCTGAAGCGGCCGACGCGCGCCACCTCGAAGCTGCGGCTGGCCTGGGGGGTGAAGCCGTCGATCAGGCAGACCTTGGCGGTGGTGCCGCCCATGTCGAAGCTCAGCACCTCGCCCCAGCCGCGCTGGCGCGCGACATGGGCCGAGAAGATGGCGCCGCCCGCGGGGCCGGATTCGACCAGGCGGATCGGGAAGCGCGCCGCCGTTTCCAGCGTCGTCAGCCCGCCGCCCGACAGCATCAGGAACAGCGGGCAGGTCAGCCCGGCCTCCCGCAGCCCGACCTCCAGCCGATGCAGGTAGCTGGCCATGCGCGGCTGCACATAGGCATTCGCGGCGGTGGTGGAGAACCGCTCCCACTCCCGCATCTCCGGCGAGACCTCGCTGCTGAGCGAGACCGGAAGGTCGGGCCACATCTCCCGCAGGATGGCGGCGGCCCGCTGCTCATGCACCGGATTCACGAAGGCATGGAGGAAGCCGATGGCCAGCGCCTCGATCCCCTCGGCGCGCAGGAACTCCACCTGCCGGCGCACCGCCGCCTCGTCCAGCGGCAGCAGCACCCGGCCCTCGTTGTCCAGCCGCTCCGGCACCGTCACGCGCCAGCGGCGCGGGACCAGGGGCTGCGGCAGGTCGATATTCAGGTCGTACTGGTCGTAGCGGGATTCGTTGCCGAGCGCGAGGACGTCGCGGAACCCCTCCGTCGTCAGCAGCGCGGTGCGCGCGCCCTTGCGTTCGATGATGGCGTTGGTGGCCAGCGTGGTGCCGTGGATCAGCAGCGCGACGTCGCCGGGCGCGAGCCCGGCGCGCGCCAGCACCACCCGCACGCCTTCCAGCACGCCCCGCTCCGGCGCGGCGGGGGTGGTCAGCACCTTGGCTGTCCAGCGTTCTCCGTCGCGTTCCAGCGCGAGGTCGGTGAAGGTGCCGCCGATGTCGACGGCAAGGCGTGCGGTCACTGCGCCATCTCCTGCGCCCAGCGCGTGACGACCGCGCAGGCGGCGGCGAAATCCTCCATCCGCATCGCTTCCTTCGGGTTGTGGCTGCCGTTCTGGTTGCGGACGAAGACCATGCCGGCCGGGATGCCCGCCTGCGCGAAGGCCGCCGCGTCATGCCCCGCGCCCGACGGCATCATCCGGTGGGCGATGCCGAGCGACCGCGCGGCGCGCACCAGCCCCGCCTGCACGTCGGCATCCATCGGCGCCGCCTTGCTGCCCGTCTCGGCGCCGAGTTCGAAGGTCACGCCGCGGCGCGCCTCGATCCCGGGGATGCAGTCGTAGAGCGTCTCCATCAGCGCATCGACGCTGTGCGGGTTGACGCTGCGGACATCGAGCTGGAAGCGCGCCTCGCCGGCGATCTTGGTGAAGCCCGCCTCGGCGGTCGTGCCCATGACGCAGAAGGTGCAGACCAGCGTGTGGCCCATCGCCTCCAGCTCCACCCAGCGGTCGTCGACGCGGTGGGCGAGTTCCGCCAGCGCCACCGCGGCGTCGCGCCGGTACTTGCGCGGCGTCGCGCCGGAGTGGTTGTACTCGCCCAGCACGCGCGCCGCGCGCAGCCGCCGGCTGCCGGGGATGCCGGTGACGATGCCGACGGGGATGCCCTCCGCCTCCAGCACCGGGCCCTGCTCGATGTGGAGTTCGAGGAAGGCGGCGGTGTCCTCGGCGCTGAAGGTCGTCCCGCCGCGCTCGGCGAAGGCGGGATCGAAGCCTTCCGCGCGCATGTGCTCGGCCAGGGTGCGGCCGGTGTCCTGCCGCTTCACCGCCAGTTCGGCCGGCTTCAGCAGGCCCAGCGCGCCGCGGCTGCCGGGGTAGGAGATGGGGAACCAGCTTCCCGCCTCCTCCGCCCGCACCGCCACCACGGCGACGTCGCGCGCCGGCACGAAGCCCGCGCGCTTCATCCCCGCCACCGCGGCGAGGCCCGCCAGCACGCCCGCCGCGCCGTCGTAGTTGCCGCCCTCCGCCACGCTGTCGAGATGGCTGCCCAGCAGCACCCGCTTCGCCGCGCGGTCGGCGCCGGGCAGCGTCATCACCAGGTTGCCGACCGGGTCGGCGCGGCAGTCGAGGCCGATCGCCTCGGCCGCCTGCCGCACGATGGCATGCGCCTTCCGCTCGCCCTCGCCATAGGCGTCGCGGGTGATGCCGGTGCCGTCGAAGGTCGCGTCCCGCAATTCGGCGAACAGGCGCTCCGCCAGCTCCAGGTCCGGCGTCAGGTTGGGCAGCATGGCCACCTCCGGTCAGAAGCTGCGGACGATGCCGCCGTCGATGCGGATGATGTTGCCGGTGATGTAGGCGCCATGGGCGGAAGCGAGGAAGGCGGCCATCGGGCCGAACTCCTCCTTCGTGCCGAGGCGGCCGGCCGGGATCTGCGTCGCGCGTTCCCTGATCTGCTGCTCCACCGGGATGCCGCGCTTCTTCGCCAGGCTGCCCTGCGTCTCCAGCTGCCGGTCGGTCAGGATCGCGCCGGGGGCGAGGATGTTGCAGGTCACGCCATCGGCCGCGACCTCGCCGGAGAGCGACTTGTTCCAGCCGACGATGGCGGCGCGCAGGATGTTGGAGATGGCGAGGTTCGGGATGGGCTGCACCATCCCGGTGGAGCCCACCGTCATGATGCGCCCGTAGCCCTGCGCGCGCATCGCCGGCAGCAGCTTCATGGCGAGTCGGATCGGGTGCAGCACCATGCGCGGGAACCATTCGGCCAGCTGCGCCTCGGTGATCTCGAGCGCGGTGCCGGGCGGCGGGCCGCCGTGGTTCAGCACGAGGATGTCGACGCCGCCGAGCAGGCGCACCGCCTCCTCGCCCAGCCGGTCGATCCCCGCCCCGTCGGCCACGTCCGCCGGCACGCCATGCGCGGCCGGCGCGCCCGCCGCGCGCAGCTCGGCCGCCGCCGCATCCAGGCTGCCCTGGTCGCGGCCGGAGACGACCAGCGACACCCCTTCCGCCGCCAGGCTGTCCGCGATGGACCGCCCGAGGCCCTTGGAGGCGCCCATCACCAGCGCACGCTTGCCCCTGAGACCGAGATCCATCGCGACCACTCCTTTCCGGCGAGAGGGCGCGAACCTGCCGCCGCCCGCCCCGGCTGGCAAGGCGTGCCGTTCCTGCTACCACCCGGGGAAAGCCAGGAGACGTCACATGGCCAAGCCCGTCCTGCTGATCACCCGCAAGCTGCCGCCCGCGATAGAGGCGCGCGCCGCGCGCGACTACGACGCGCGGCTGAACGCCGCCGACGATCCCTGGTACCGCGACGGCGCCGAGATCGCGCGGCGGGCGGCGGAATGCGGCGCGGCCGGCATCCTCTGCGCCGCCGGCGACCCGATGGGGGCGGCGACCATCGCGGCGCTGCCGGATTCGGTGAAGGCGGTGGCCACCTTCTCCGTCGGCTACGACCATGTGGACGTGGCGGCGGCGAAGGCGCGCGGGCTGGTGGTGACGAACACGCCGGAGGTCCTGTCCTTCGCGACCGCCGAATGCGCCTTCACCCTGATGCTGATGGCCGCGCGCCGCGCCGGGGAGGGTGAGCGCATGGTCCGCGCGGGCCGGTGGGAGGGCTGGGCGCCGACGCAGCTGATGGGCGTGACGCTGGAAGGCAAGGCGCTCGGCATCGCCGGCTTCGGGCGCATCGGGCGGGAGCTTGCGGCGATGGCACGCGGCTTCCGGATGCGCATCCACTACCGCGACCTGCACCGCGCGCCGCCGGAGCTGGAAGGGGACGCCACCTTCCACGACACCGACGAAGGCTTCCTCGGCGCGATCGACATCCTGTCGATGCACATGCCGGGCGGCGAGGCGACGCGGAAATGGCTGAATGCGGACCGGCTTTCCCGCATGCGCAAGGGCAGCATCGTCATCAACACCGGCCGCGGCGGGTCGGTGGACGACGCCGCGCTGGCCGAGGCGCTTCGCTCCGGCCACATCCGCGCCGCGGGGCTCGACGTGTACGACGGCGAGCCGAAGGTGTTCCCCGGCTATCTGGGCCTGGAGAACGTGGCCCTGCTGCCGCATCTCGGCAGCGCGACGGAGGAGACGCGGGACGCGATGGGCCACCGCGCGCTGGAGAACCTGGACGCCGTGCTGCGCCACGGCACCGCCCCACCGCACCGCGTCGCCTGAGTCGCGCGGCATGAGGCGGGCCACGCGCGTCACCCTGTTCGTGCATGACAACAACCCGCGGGCGGACATGGTGCCCGACATGGATGTGCTGCACCTGCTGCTGGAACAGGTGCCGCTGATCACCCGCAACGACGACGGCAGCCGCACCTTCGTCTTCGACCTGGCGAACCCGGCCGAGGCGCTGGCGGGCATGCCACCGGCCGCGCCCTCGCTCGACCGCCTGCGCCATCTCAGCCACGCCCTCGCGCAGGAGGCGCGCGCGCTCGGCCTCGACCTCGCCGCCGGCCTGGCGGAGTCGGCGGAACTGGTGGCCGAGGCCGAGGCGGGGATGCGCCGCCCGCCGGGCCGGGCCTGACCTCGACAGCGGCCGCGCCCTCGCACAGTCTGCGCCGCGATCGACCCCTGAAGGCTCCGGCATGCTGTTCGACTTCGACGCCATCCCCAAGGCGAACCACTACAAGCTCCTGGTCTCGACCATCGTGCCCCGGCCGATCGCCTGGGTGGTGACGCAGGACGCGCAGGGCGTGTACAACGCCGCGCCCTATTCCTTCTTCAACGCCTTCGGGGACGACCCGCCGATCATCGCCATCGGCGTCGGGCCGCGGCCCGGGGGGCAGCCGCAAGGACACGCTGGCGAACATCGAGGCGGTGGGGGAGTTCACGGTCTGCCTGGTGCCGGAAGCGGCAATGGAGCGGATGGTGGTGACCGCCGCCGATTTCGCGCCGGGGGTGGACGAGATCGCGGAAGCCGGGCTGGCCACCCTGCCCTCGGCCAAGGTGAAGCCGCCGCGCATCGCCGAAAGCCCGGTGGCGATCGAATGCGTGCTGCACCAGGTCGTCCCGATCGGGCACCACACGATGGTGCTCGGCCGGGCCGTGGCGGTGCATGTGGCCGACGAGGCGGTGCTGGACGCCGCGCGCTGCTACATCGACACGCCGAAGCTCGGCCTGGTCGGGCGGATGCATGGCCGCGGCTGGTATGCCCGCACGGCGGACCAGGTGGAGGTGAAGCGGATCACCGCCGCGGAATGGGAGGCCCGCAAACGCGGCGGGGTGTAGTCGGCGCGGGGCTGGTGTAGTCCTCGACCCATGTCCGCGACCTCGGCGGGACCCCTGCCCGCCCCCCTGCCCCGCCCCGCCGCGCCGCGCCGCCGGCGATCCGCCCCCGCCTGGGCCTGGGCGTCGGTGGTGGTCGCGGCGCTGATGGCGGCGCCGCTCGCCTCCGTGCTGGTCACCGCCGCGGCGCCGGGGGGGGAGGCCTGGGCGCATATCGCGCGCACGCTGCTGCCGGACCTGCTGGTCAATTCCGTCCTGCTCGCCCTGCTGGTGGGGCTGATGGCGGCCAGCATGGGGGCGGTCAGCGCCTGGCTGGTCGCCGCCTGCAGCTTCCGCTTCCGCGCGGTGATCGAGGTGGCGCTGCTGCTGCCGCTGGCGATGCCGGCCTATGTGTGCGGCTACGCCTATGTGTGGCTGCTGGACGTGGCGGGACCGGTCCAGGGCGCGCTGCGCGATGTCACGGGCCTGTCCTGGGGGCAGTACTGGTTCCCCGAGATCCGCAGCCTGCCGGGCGCCGCGCTGATGCTGGCTGCGGTGCTGTATCCCTATGTCTACCTGCTGTGCCGCAGCGCCTTCCTGACGCAGAGCGTCTGCCTGCTGGAGGCGAGCCGCACGCTGGGCCACGGCCTGCCCCGCACCTTCCTGCATGTCGCGCTGCCGATGGCCCGCCCGGCGCTGGCCGGCGGCGTCGCGCTGGCGCTGATGGAGACGCTGGCCGACTACGGCACGGTGCAGCATTTCGCGGTGCGGACCTTCACGACCGGCATCTACGACGCCTGGTTCGGCCTGGGCGACCGGCCCGCCGCCGCGCAGCTGGCCGCCTGCCTGATGGGCATGGTGGCGATGCTGCTGCTGGCGGAGCGGCTGTCGCGCGGGGGGCGGCGCTTCCACCCCACCACCACCCGCAGCCCGCCGCTGCGGCCGGTGGTGCTGCGGGGCTGGAAGGAAGCCCTGGCGATCCTGGCCTGCGCCATGCCGGTGCTGCTGGGTTTCGTCATCCCCGCGGGCACGCTGCTGGCATTGATGCTGCAGGCGGGCGACCCGCTGGACCCACGGCGGACCGTGCCCTTCGCGCTGAACAGCCTGACGCTGGCCGCGCTGACGGCAGGGCTCGCGGTGGCGCTGGCCGCGCTGCTGGCCTGGGGGCAGCGGCTGCATCCCTCCGCGCTGCGGGCAGCGGCGAACCGCGTCGCCTCGCTCGGCTACGCCGTGCCGGGATCGGTCATCGCAGTCGGCGCGCTGGTGCCCTTCGCGCTGTTCGACAACGCGCTCGACGCCTGGATGCGGGCGCGCTTCGGCGTCTCCACCGGGCTGCTGCTGTCGGGGACCATCGCGGCGCTGGTCTTCGCCTATCTGGTGCGCTTCCTCGGCGTCGCGCTCTCGGCCGTGGAAAGCGGGTTGACGCGGATCAAGCCCAGCCTGTTCTCCGCCGCCCGCGTGCTCGGCCGCAGCCCCGGCCAGGCGGTGCGGGAGGTGGAGTTGCCGCTGGCGCGCGGCGCGCTGCTGACCGCGGCCGTGCTGGTCTTCGTGGACACCATGAAGGAACTTCCCGCGACGCTGATCGTGCGCCCCTTCGACTTCGACACGCTGGCGGTGCGCGTCCACAGCCTGGCCGCGGACGAGCGCCTGGCGGAGGCTTCGACCGCCGCGCTGCTGATCGTGGCCGTCGGGCTGCTGCCGGTGGTGGCGCTGGTGCGGGCGATGCGGAAGCCCTGACCGCCCGGCCTTGTGGCCGGGCGGGGCGGGGCGTCAGCCCTTGGCGGCGTCGCCGCCTTCCTGTTCGTCGGCGGGTTCGCTGTTGAGGAGGATGTAGCGCTCGATCCCGATCTGCTTGATGAGGTCGAACTGGCGGTCGAGGTAGTCCTCGTGCTCCTCCTCATTCGCCAGGATGCGCAGCAGCAGGTCGCGCGAGACGTAGTCGCGCACGCTCTCGCAATAGGCGATGCCCTCCCGCAGGTCGGCCAGCGCCTTCTCCTCGAGCTTCATGTCGGCTTCGAGGATCTCCTGCACGCTCTGCCCGACCAGCACCTGGTTCAGGCGCTGCACGTTGGGCAGGCCGCCGAGGAACAGGATGCGCTCGATCAGCCAGTCGGCGTGCTTCATCTCCTCGATCGATTCCTCGTATTCCTTGCGTCCCAGCCGCGTGACGCCCCAGTGGCGGAGCGTCCGCGCATGCAGGAAATACTGGTTGATCGCGGTCAGCTCGTTGGTGAGCTGGATGTTCAGGTGTTCGACCACCTTGGGGTCGCGCAGCATCCCGGTCCCTTTCCTTCCTTTCGAGGGAGGGAGGGACACCGCGCGCCGCCGTCAGCCGGCGCGGGCCGCCCCCCCTTCCCGCACCATCGCAAGAATGGTGCCCGTGCAGCAGCCGCACTGGGCCTTGCAGCCGCAGGCGGCGTAGACTTCGCGCGGACGGTCGGCGCCCCCCGCCACGGCGGCGGAGATCTGCTTGTCCGTCAGCGCATTGCAATTGCAGATGTACACGGTCCCGTGCCCCTGTCGGTTCGCGTTCGCGCGATCAGCGCCAGCCAGCGCGCTGCATGATGCGCAGCGCCTCGGCGGCGTTGGCGGCCAGGCGGTCGCCGTTGATCGCCTCGGCCCGGAAGCGGCCCATCGCGGCCAGCGCCGGATGCAGCGGCACGTCGTCGACGACCGGGTATTCCATGTTGCCCAGCGCCAGCACCTCCTGCGCCTCGCGCGTCGTCAGGTAGTCCAGGAAGCGGGCGGCGTTGTCGCGGTTGGGCGAGGTGCGGACGAGCGCGGCGCCGGAGACGTTGACATGCGCGCCGCGGTCGCCCGCGCCCTGGTTGGGGAAGATCACGCCGATGCGCTGGAACAGCTCCCGGTCGGCCGGCGCGTCGGAAGCGCCGAAGGCCGCCAGGTAGTAGGTGTTCGAGATCGCCAGGCGGCACTGGCCGGGCGGGATCGCGCGGAACTGGTCGCGGTCGCCGCCCTGCGGCGGGCGGGCCAGGTTCTGCGCCACGCCGCGCGCCCAGGCTTCCGTCGCCTCCGCCCCGTCGGCCGCGAGGAGCGAGGCCGCCATGCTGACATTGTAGGGGTGGTTCGCCGCGCGGACGCAGATCTGCCCGCGGAATCGCGGATCGGCCAGGTCCTCGTAGCGGGTCAGGCCTTCCGGCAGGCCGCGCTGCTTGTCGTACATGACGACGCGGGCGCGCTGGGAGATGGCGAACCAATGGCCCTGCGGGTCCCGCAGCCCGGCCGGGACGCGGCTCTCGACCGCGGCGGAGCCGTGCGGCTGGGTGATGCCGGCATCCTTCGCCCGCGCGAGCCGCGCGGCATCGACGGTGATGAAGACGTCGGCCGGGCTGTTCTGGCCTTCGGTGCGGATGCGCTCGATCAGCTGGTCCGCATCGCCCTCGATCAGGCGGACACGGATGCCCGTCTCCCGCGTGAAGGCCTCGTAGAGGCGGCGGTCGCTGTCGTAGTGGCGAGCGGAATAGACCGCCACCTCGCCGCGGGCGGGCGCCTGGGCATGGGCGAGGGGGGAGCCGAGCAGAAGGGCGGCGAGGCCGGGGAGCAGGACGCGACGGAGCATCGGGGCACCTCAGGGTTGCAACCGCGCCAATATCGCAAATGAGAACCATTCGCAAGTCTTGTCGCAAAGAAAGGGGCCGCAGCCCCTTTCCCTTCCTCAGCCCAGGCCGCGCAGGAACCCCGCCCGCTGCGTGCAGGCCGCCATCAGCAGCGAATGGTCGCTTCCCGCGAGCACGAAGCGGGCGCCGAGCCGGATGTAGTCGGGCGCCACCTTCTCGTCATAGACGCCGCCCATGCCCATGACCTTGCCGTGCCGCGCGCAGGCGGCGCCCACCGTTTCGTAGGCCTTCCGAACCTCCGGATGGCCCATCTGGCCTGGGATGCCCATGGTGGAGGTGAGGTCGGAGGTGCCGAACATCAGCACGTCGACCCCCGGCGTGGCGGCGATGGCCTCGGCGTTGCGCACCGCCTCCGGCGTCTCGATCATCACCACGACCAGGATCTCCCGGTTCAGCTCCGCCTGCGCCTCGGCCGCGGCGACGGGGCGCAGGCCGTAGGCGAAGGGCGGCCCGCCCCAGCTCCGCTCCCCCACCGGCGGGAAACGATAGGCGCGGACCACCGCCGCCGCCTCCTCCGCCGTGTCCACATGCGGCACGACGACGCCCATCGCGCCGTTGTCGAGGCACCGCGTCCCCTCGTGCAGGGCGTCCTTGCACACGCGCACGATCGGCGTCACGCCCTGCGACAGCGCGGCGATGCAGATGCGCGTGGCGTCATCCACGCTCATCGCGCCATGCTCCATGTCGATGAACAGCCAGTCGTAGCCGGACGCGGCCGCGATCATGCCGACGGCGCTGCCGCGCAGGTGGTGCACGCCGAGGCCGAGCGCGATCCCCCCTTCGGCAAGCCGGGCGCGGACGGGATTGGGCGGCAGGGGCATGGCGGTTCTCCTCGACCCGCAGGCGACCACGCGCGGCGGCCGGGGGTCAATCCGGGCCGGGCGGTGCGTCGCCCGCGATCATCGCCTCCAGCGTCTCCAGCCGGTCCGCCTCGGCCGCGGGCTTGTCGGCGCGCAGCCGCGCGATGCGGGGGAAGCGCAGCGCGACGCCGGACTTGTGGCGGGTGCTGCGCTGCGCCGCATCGAAGATCACCTCCAGCACCAGCGCCTTCTCCACCTCCCGCACGGGGCCGAAGCGGGCGGTGGTGTGGTTGCGGATCCAGCGGTCCAGCCACAGCAGTTCCTGGTCGGTGTAGCCGCTGTAGGCCTTGCCGACCGGCACCAGTTCGCCGTCCGCGCGCCACAGGCCGAAGGTGAAGTCGGAGTAGTAGCTGCTGCGCTTGCCGTGGCCGCGCTGCGCGTACATCAGCACGGCGTCGACGCTGAGCGGCGCGCGCTTCCACTTCCACCACAGGCCCTTGGCGCGGCCCGCCACATAGGGGCTGTCGGCGCGCTTGATCATCAGCCCCTCGATCGCCGCGTCCCGCGCGCCGGCGCGGATCCCCGCCAGCTCGTCGAGGGTGGCGAATCGGATCATCTCCGACAGGTCCATGCGCGCGGGCCGCGTGCGCGCGAACCAGGCTTCCAGCCTGGCGCGCCGCGAATCGAAGGGCAGGCCGCGCAGGTCCTCCGCGCCGTCGAACAGGATGTCGTAGAGCCGCACCGCGACGGGGAACTGCGCCATCATGCGGGCCGTCACCACCTTGCGGTTCAGCCGCTGCTGCAGCTCCGCGAAGGGCGCGACGATGCCACCCGCGGGGCCGTCGCGCAGCACGAGCAATTCGCCGTCCACCACGGCGCGGAAATCCATCGCCTCGACGATCTCGGGAAAGGCGGCCGAGATGTCCTCCGCCCCGCGGGACCAGATGCGCCGCCCGCCTTCGGTGGCGGAAAGCTGCACGCGGATGCCGTCCCATTTCCACTCCGCGCGGTGCGCGGCGGGGTCGAGCGCGGCGAAATCCGGCTCCTCCAGCGGATGCGCCAGCATCAGCGGGCGGAACACCGGCGCGCCTTCCGGGTCCGGGCGCGGGCCGCGGCCTTCCAGCCAGGCGAAGAGCGGGAGGTAGGGCGGCTCCAGCCCGTGCCAGACCTCCTCGATCGCATCCACCCCCTGCCCCGCCCATTCGGCCAGCGCCGTCTTGGCCAGCCGCGCGGAGACACCGACGCGAAGGCCGCCCGTGACCAGCTTGATCAGCGCGAAGCGGCCATTGGCGTCGAGCGTGTCGAGCCAGCCCGCGATGAGCGCGGGCAGGTCCGCCTTCGGCGTGACCTCCATCGCCTCGACCACCTCGGCAAGGCCCGGCGGCGGCGCGTTCACGCCGTCCCGCCCCGGCCAGATCAGCGCCACCGTCTCGGCGAAGTCGCCGACATAGTCGTGGCTGAGGGCGAGCAGCACGGGGTCGGTCCGCCCGGCGACGAGGTCGCGCACCAGGGCCGGCTTGGCCGCCCGCAGCGTCAGCTCCCCCGTCAGCGCCGCCAGGCCGATGCCGCGGTCCGGGTCCGGCTGCGACGCGAACCAGTGCCGCAGCAGCGCAAGCTTGGCGTTGCGGCCCGGGGTGAAGACCAGGCGTTCCAGCAGTTCCGCGAAGGCGGGAAGGGTCATTGTTCCCTGCCCTCAGACGGCGGGCGCCGCCCCAGGCGGCTTGCCTCCGCGCCGACGCGCTGCCACGCCGGGCCATGCGGATACGCTGCGCGCGGCGCCCTCCGGGCGCTGGACGCGTCCTGCCAGGACGGGCGCCGCCTCCGGCGGCTTGCTGCTTCCGCCGTCACGCGGGCTCGGGCTGCGCCGCCGGCGCGTCCTCGTCCTCCTCCCCGCGGCCAAGCAGGTGCAGCGCGCGGCCGCGCACGCCGCGCTGCGCGAGCGCATGGATCAGCGCGTCTTCCCGCCCATGCGTCACCCAGATCTCGGGCGCGGCCACCTCCGCCGCAGTCAGCAGCAATTCCTCCCAGTCGGCGTGGTCGGAGACGATCAGCGGCAGTTCCACCCCCTTCGTCCGCGCGCGCTGGCGCACCCGCATCCAGCCCGAGGCGGCACAGACCACCGGTTCCGCCAGCCGCCGGACCCAGGGCGTCGCCTCCGCGCCGGAGGGCGCGAGCACGATCTCGCCGGGCAGCAGCCCGCCCCCGCCGCGCTTCGCCGGCGCCGGCACCGGGCGGAGGTCGCCGAGTTCCACGCCGAGCCTGCCGTACAGTTCGCTCAGCGCCACCAGCCCGCCATGCAGGTGGATGGGCCGGTCCCAGCCGGCGTCCCGCAGCAGCCGGATCACGCGCTGGCACTTGCCCAGCGCATAGACGCCGATCAGGTGCGCGCGGTCGGGGAACAGCCGCACGCTGTCCAGCAGCCGCGCGATCTCGCGCCCGGCGGGCGGATGGCGGAAGACCGGCAGGGCGAAGGTCGCCTCGGTGACGAAGACGTCGCATTCCACCGGCTCGAACGGCGCGCAGGTCGGGTCGGGGCGGCGCTTGTAGTCGCCGGACACCACGATGCGGCTGCCCTGCCAGTCCAGCACCACCTGCGCCGAGCCCAGCACATGCCCCGCCGGCACCATCCGGATGGAGACGCCATTGTGCGTGACCGTCTCGCCCGGCCGCAGCGCCTGCTGCCGCCGGCCGGCGCGGTCCTCGCCCATCCTCTGGCGCATGATCGCAAGCGTCTCGGGCGTCGCCAGCACATGGTCGTGGTCGGGGCGCGCATGGTCGGAATGGCCATGGGTGATGACGGCGCGCGGGACCGGCCGGAGAGGGTCGATGAAGAAATCGCCCGCCTCGCAATACAGCCCCTGCGGGGTCACGCGCATCCAGCGGTCCGGGTGGGGCATGACGGAAAGATCGGGCCGCTTCCGCCCCGATCAAGGGCTTGGCGCCGCGCGGATGGGTCAGGTCGCCACGCGCCGCGCGGCATGCGCCAGGCGCAGCACCTCGCGCCGCGCAAGGTCGGCCGCAGCTTCCCGTGCCTCGCGCGGCGTGCCGGGGGCGGCGAATTCCTCGACCTCCCGCGCGAACTGCTCCACCCACCCGTAGCGCGCCGCGATGGTCGGGCCGCGGGCCAGGTATTCCGGCATTTCCGCCACGCGATGGACCAGCGCGCCGCCGCCCGGCATCCGCGCCTCGT
Source organism: Falsiroseomonas sp. CW058 (assembly GCF_050563535.1). Classification (NCBI taxonomy): domain Bacteria; kingdom Pseudomonadati; phylum Pseudomonadota; class Alphaproteobacteria; order Acetobacterales; family Roseomonadaceae; genus Falsiroseomonas; species Falsiroseomonas sp. CW058. The sequence goes on along the minus strand of NZ_JBNXUO010000001.1, from coordinate 149,407 downwards.
GCCCGACCGGCACGATCCGCTGCGGGCTGAAGCCGCGGCCGTCGACGCTGCCCGGCAGCAGCGCGTTCAGGTCGAGGCACCGGAACCCCCCGGCCGCGGCCAGTTCGGACGGCACGAAGATCTCGCAATGCGTGCCGCGCGGATCGGGGGCGCCTTCCGCCGCTTCCCGCAGGCGGGCGCGGTACAGCGCCTCCACCGCGCGGGGCGACAGGCCGGTCAGCGCGAAGAAGATCTTCAGCGGCTCGGCATGGGCGCTCCGGAAATGGGTGCGGCGGTAGGGGCCGAAATGGCTCGCCACCATGTCCGGCAGCGGCCCCGGCACGTCCCGCAGCGCGCGGTGCAGCGCCCGCCAGTATCCCGATGCGGGATCGCGCAGCGCCACGTCATGCTCCACCATCAACCAGAAATCGGCATCGTCGCGGCCGAGCACCGTCGCGTAGTAGGCATAGTCGCCGCAGAACCAGAGCGCCCTCGGCGGAATCCGCAGCCCGAGCGCGCCGAGGCCGCGCAGGTCATGCGACAGCTTCGCGAAGCCGCCGGCCTCCACCGGCCCCTGCGTCTCGTCGGCGGCGATGCAGACCGGATCGAAGCCGGCATCCCGGATCTGCCCGGCGAGGGCCAGCACATGGCCCGACTGCGCGAGATGCGTGCGCACCAGCGCACCGATCCGCCGCCCGCCGCCCCGCCGGTCCGTCTCCGTCATGCCGCCGCCCTCCCGGTCCGGACCCGCCCGCGCCGGGGCGTGTAGCGCCGGCCGGCCGGGGCTGGCCAGACCGGGCGGCCCTTCCAAGGTCCCGCCGTCGCGGCCATATTGGCGGGCAGATGGGAACATTGCCGGAACTCTTTGCGGGCTGGTTCGCCGGGCGCGGCTGGTCGCCGCGGCCGCACCAGCTCGCCCTGGCCGAAGCCGCGGCGCGGGGAGAGAGCGCGCTGCTGGTGGCGCCGACGGGCGGCGGCAAGACGCTGGCGGGCTTCCTGCCCTCGCTGGTGGATCTGCATGCGAGGCCCGCCGCGGGGCTGCACACGCTCTACGTCTCGCCGCTGAAGGCCCTGGCGGTCGACATCGCCCGCAACCTCGCCGCCCCGGTCGAGGAGATGGGCCTGCCGGTCCGCATCGAGACCCGCACCGGCGACACGCCGGCCAACCGCCGCGCCCGCCAGCGCGCCGATCCGCCGCAGATCCTGCTGACCACGCCCGAGAGCCTGGCCCTGCTCCTGACGCTGGAGGACGCGCCGGCGCTGTTCGGCGGGCTCGGCGCGGTGGTGGTGGACGAGATCCACGCCATCGCCGGCACCAAGCGCGGCGACCAACTCGCGCTCGGCATGGCGCGGCTCGCCCGGCTCGCGCCCGGGGCGCGGCGCATCGGGCTGTCCGCCACCGTCGCGCATCCCGACCCGCTGCGCGCCTACCTGTCGCCCACCGGCCGGCACGAGGATGTGCGCCTGGTGCTCGGCGAGGGCGGGGCGGAGCCGGTGCTGGACATGCTGCTGCCGCAAGGGCGCCTGCCCTGGGGCGGGCATATGGGCCTCGCCTCCATGCCGGAGGTCTATCGCCGGATCAGGGAGGCCGCGGTCACCATCGTCTTCGTCAACACCCGCGCCCAGGCGGAGCTGTGCTTCCAGGCGCTTTGGCGGATGAACGACGACAACCTGCCGATCGGCCTCCACCACGGATCGCTGACGGTGGAACAGCGGCGCAAGGTGGAAGCGGCGATGGCGGCGGGAAGGCTGCGCGCCGTGGTCGCCACCGCCTCGCTCGACCTCGGCATCGACTGGGGGGCGGTGGACCAGGTGGTGCAGGTCGGCGCGCCGAAGGGCGTGGCGCGGCTGCTGCAGCGCATCGGCCGCGCCAACCACCGGATGGACGAACCCTCCCGCGCCGTCCTCGTCCCCGCCAACCGCTTCGAGGTCATCGAATGCACCGCCGCGCGCCAGGCGGTCGCGGCGCATGAGCTGGATGGCGACCCGCCGCGGCCCGGCGGGCTCGACGTGCTGTGCCAGCACATCCTGGCCTGCGCGGTGGCCGGCCCCTTCCTGCCGGAGGAGCTGTTCGAGGAGGTCACCCGCGCTGCGCCCTATGCGCGGCTGGCGCGGCGGGACTTCGACGACGCCCTGCGCTTCGTCGAGGATGGCGGCTACGCGCTGCGCGCCTATGACCGCTTCCGCCGCCTGTTCCGCGACGCGGAAGGCCGCGTGCATGTCCGCGGCCCGGCGGTGGCGCGGCAGCTTCGGATGAACCTCGGCACCATCGTGGAGACGCCGCTGCTGAAGGTGCGGCTGCGCGGCGGCCCGGTGCTGGGCGAGGTGGAGGAGTGGTTCATCTCCACCCTCGTCCCCGGCGACTGCTTCATCTTCGCCGGACAGCTCCTGCGCTTCGAGGGGCTGGACGCGCTCTCCGCCCTCGTCACCCGCGGCGGCGAGGGCGAGCCGCGCGTGCCCGCCTATGCCGGCAGCCGGATGCCGCTGAGCACCCATCTCGCGGCCCGCGTGCGGGCGATCCTGTCGGACCCGGGCGCCTGGGGCGCGCTGCCCGCGCCGGTGCAGGACTGGCTGCGCCTGCAGCGCCATGCCTCGCTCCTGCCGCCGAGGGACGGGCTGCTGGTGGAGACCTTCCCGCGCGGCGGCAGGTGGTTCCTCGTCGCCTACTGCTTCGAGGGGCGGCTGGCGCACCAGACGCTGGGGATGCTGGTGACGAAGCGCATGGAACGGCTGGGCATGGGCCCGCTCGGCTACCTCGCGACCGACTACGTGCTGGCCACCTGGTCCGCCTTCGAGCCGACGGGAATCGAACGCCTGTTCGAGCAGGACATCCTGGGCGAGGAGCTGGAGGAGTGGATGGCGGAATCCTCCATGCTCCGCCGCAGCTTCCGCGGCATCGCCACCATCGCCGGCCTGATCGAGAAGCAGCATCCCGGCGCGCAGAAATCCGGGCGGCAGATGACGATGAACGCCGACCTCATCTACGACGTGCTGCGCAAGCACGAGCCCGACCACATCCTGCTGCGCGCCACCCGGCAGGAAGCCGCGGCCGGGATCACCGACGTGGCGCGCATCGGCCTGCTGCTGGACCGCGCGCGGGCGGGCGGCATCATCCACCGCCCCCTGCCCCGCGTCTCGCCGCTGGCGGTGCCGGCGCTGATCGAGGAGGGGCGCGAATGGGTCGCCGGCGGCGCCGAGGAGGCGCTGCTGGCCGAGGCCGCGGCCCTGGTCGAGGACGCGACCGAGGGCCTGGACCATTTCGAGGAAGTGCTGGCCGCGGTGACCGAGGGCGTCCGCGCGCGCGGCGACCGCGACCGCGTGCGCCGGCCCCGGCCGCAGGACGAGGCCCGCGCCCGCGCCGGCCGCAACGCCCGCTTCGTCCGCAGCGCACCCAGGGGACTGACCACGCCGCGATGAAGCTGCACCGCTACCTCACGCCCGACGGGCGCTTCGACTACGCCCGCTACCGCCAGGTCCAGATCGAGGGCAACCGGCGCAAGCTGCATGCGCGCTGGGTGCATCGCGGCACGATCGACTTCCTGGCGGGGTGGCTGCGCGACCATGTCGCGCCGCTGCGCTTCGGGCTGTGCCACGGCACGCGCCGCGGCGACGAACAGGCCTGGTTCCGCGACGCGCTGGGCATCGAGGTGATCGGCACCGAGATCAGCCCGACCGCCGCGCAGTTCCCCCATACCATCCAGTGGGACTTCCACCGCGTGAAGCCCGAATGGATCGAGGCGGTGGACTTCATCTACTCCAATTCCTACGACCACAGCTTCAACCCGCGCCGCTGCTTCCGCGCCTGGGCGTCCTGCCTGCGCGTGGGCGGCGTGATGCTGCTGGAGCACACGCGCCAGCACCGGCCGGAGGCGACCAACGCGATGGACCCCTTCGGCATCGGGCGCGACGAGCTGGCGGCCTTCCTGGACCATGTCGGCCGCGGCGCCTTCCGCGTGCGGGAGGTCATCGCGGACCCGCCCTTCCAGCCCGCTGCCCATCTCGAGGAGCTGAGCTTCGTCGTGGTGGAGAAGACGCAGCGGATGGACGGGCGGTGACCGCCGCCCCGGTCCACTTGGCGGGGGAGCGCCTGATGCTCGACCCCGCGGGCCTCGTCGCCTGGCCGGCGCAGCGGCTGCTGGCGGTGGCCGACCTGCACCTGGAGAAGGGCAGCCACTTCGCCGCCGCCGGGCGCTTCGTGCCCCCCTACGACACGCGGGAGACGCTGGAGCGCCTGTCCCTCGCGCTCCGGCGCCACCGCCCGGCGCGGCTGGTGCTGCTGGGCGACAGCTTCCATGACGCGCGGGGCTGCCAGCGCCTGGCGGCGGCGGACGGCGCGCTGCTCGGCCGGATGCTGGCGGGGATCGAGGTGGTCTGGGTGCTGGGCAACCACGACCCGGTGCCGCCGGAGGGCCTGCCCGGGACGGCGGCGGAGGAATGGCGCTGCGGCCCGCTGGTGTTCCGCCACATCGCCCAGCCGGGCGCGAGCGGCGAGCTGTCGGGCCATTTCCACCCCAAGGCGACGATGCCGACCCGCGCGGGCGGCGTCACCCGGCCCTGCTTCCTGTCGGACGGGCGGCGGGTGCTGCTGCCGGCCTTCGGCGCCTATACCGGCGGGCTCGACATCCGCGACCCCGCGGTGGCGGCGCTGTTCCCGCGCGGCGGGCGCGCCTTCCTGCTGGGCGAGGCGCGGCTGTACAGCTTCCCGACCGGGCCGCTGCGCGGGCGCGTCGCCTCACTCTAGCTCGCTCCATTCCCGCGCCTTGCGGCTCACCAGCTTCTCGACGCCCGGGTACCAGCCGACATCGGGCGGCGGCTTGAAGCCGGTGAGCCAGAGCGCGTCCTTGTTCTCCGGGTCGTAGGGCTCCATCGCCTCCATCCGCTGCTGCGCGATGTCGCGGATCTGGCCGATCTGCGTGCGTTCGTCGTCGTCGGACGGGTTGGTCGCCGCCTGGTGGGCGCGGATGTCGGCCTCGCAGGCCTTGCGGAACGCGCTGCTGCCGAGCGGCGGGCCCGCCCCGCGGCCCATGTAGCGGTCGAGGGCCGCGGCTTCGTCGTCGGCCAGGAAGCACCGCATGTCGACCTTCGGCAGCGGCGGGATCACGCCGCCCAGCGCCGTCACCACATCGGCGCGCGTCATGCGCGGGCGGAGGGGCGGCCAGTACACGCCGGCCAGCAGGTCGTAGAGCGCGCCGACATACTCCGCGTAGAGCTTCGCCCGGAAGATCGAGAGCCGGTCGGGCGCATGCAGGTGCAGCGCGTGACCGAGCGGCGCGGCGTACATCTTGTCCCCGTCGCGATGCGCGAAGACGTCGCCGAAGGCGTGCAGGGACAGGCCGAGTTCGATCAGCGCGTCGCCCTGCGGCATCTTGTGGCGGCCGGAGATGGCGAGTCGCAGCTTCAACTCCGCCTCCACCCCGCGGCCGGTCAGGCAGTGCAGGCCGCGCTGGATGCGCAGCCAGCGCGTCTGCTGTTCCAGCCGCGCCTCCTCGATCGGGTTGTCCGGCATCATCGCCACCGGCATCGGCGTGCCGATCGACGAGATGTGGCCGAGCACGATCATCTTGCCGCCCATCGCCGCGTCGAAGTCGTTCACCTCGTCCGGCACCTGCGCCCAGAAGGCCAGGCGATAGGCGTCCTTCTTCGACGCGCCGACCGCGAGGGCCACGAAATAGACCGTGTAGTAGTGCCCGGCCTCGCCCCAGGCGGCCGGCACCCTGGGGTCCGCGGCCAGCCGGACCGGCGCGGGGAGGCCGGCCATCGCCGATGCGGTGGCGCGCCGCGCCTCCGCCTCCGCGGCCGGGGCGGGGGCCGCCCCCGCGCCGGCCATGGCGCGGCGCTGCTGCACGGCATGGACGAGTTCATGCACGATGACCTGCCCGCGCCAGGCGCGCGGCACGTCGCCCAGGAAGACCCTTCCCTCGACGGCGCAGCCCCAGCCACCGCCGGCCTCCGCCGCAATCCGGCGCGCCGCGGGCCCGGCATGGATCGGGATGTCTCCGAGATCGGCGCCGAGGGCGCCCTCGATCCGGGTCCTCCATGCGCCGTGCAACGTCGTCCTGCGGTCCATCGCCCCTCCCTCCGGCCAGCCCGCCCCGGGATGGGAAAGGGTAGCGCCCTGGGCGCGGAACGACCAAGCCGGGCGAAGGGCACGCGCGGCGTCTCGCGCATCCGGCGCCACGTCCCTACATGTCGGGGCGATGACACCCCCCGCCCTGATCTGGTTCCGCCATGACCTCCGCCTTGCCGACCACCCCGCGCTGACCGCCGCCCTCGCGGGCGGGGGGCGGGTGCTGCCGGTCTTCGTCCTGGACGACGGGGCCGCGGGACAATGGCGCCCGGGCGGAGCGGCGCGGTGGTGGCTGAAGGGCAGCCTGGCCGCCCTTTCGGCCGATCTCGCCGCCCGCGGCGCGCCCCTGCTGCTCGCCCGCGGCCGGGCGGAGACGGTGCTGCCCGCGCTTGCCGCCGCCACCGGCGCGGCGGAGGTCCATGCCGGCCGCGTGACCGACCCCTGGGCGCGCGACCAGGCCCGGCGCGTGCACGAGGCGCTGGCCGATGCCGGCCGGGCGTTGCACCTCCACACCACGATGCTGCTGCGGGAGCCGCACCTGGTCGCGAATGGCAGCGGCCGGCCCTATGCGGTCTACACCCCCTTCGCCAAGGCGATGCTGGCGGCCGGGGAGCCCGGCATCCCCCTGCCCGCCCCAGCCGCCATCCCGGGCGCCGAGCCGCCGGCGGGGGGCGAGGCGCTGGAGAGCCTCGGCCTCTACCCCGTCCCGGGCGAGCCCGACTGGGCGGCGGAGTTCGGCGCGCGGTGGCAGCCCGGCGAGGCCGGGGCCGCGGCGCGGCTCGCGCGATTCACGGCCGCCGCGATCGGGCGCTACGCCACCGGCCGCAACCGCCCGGGCATCGAGGGGTCGTCGGGCCTGTCGCCGCATCTCCGCTGGGGCGAGGTGTCGCCGCGCCAGGTCTGGCACGCGGCGCGCGCCGCGGGCGGCAGCGCCGACATCGAGACCTGGCTGAAGGAGATCCTGTGGCGGGAATTCTCCCACCACCTGCTCTGGCACCGCCCCGACATGCCGGACCAGTGCCTGCGCGCCGAATTCCGGGACTTCCCCTGGCGGGCGGATGCGGCGCTGCTGGCGGCCTGGCAGCGGGGCCGGACCGGCTATCCGATCGTCGATGCGGGGATGCGGCAGCTCTGGCGCACCGGCTGGATGCACAACCGCGTCCGCATGATCGCGGCGAGCGTGCTGGTGAAGCACCTCCTCCAGCCCTGGCAGGACGGCGCGGCCTGGTTCTGGGAGACGCTGGTCGATGCCGACCTCGCCTCCAACAGCGCGTCCTGGCAGTGGGTGGCCGGCTGCGGCACCGATGCCTCGCCCTATTTCCGGGTCTTCAACCCGGTGCTGCAGGGCGAGAAGTTCGACCCGGACGGCGCCTATGTGCGCCGCTGGGTGCCGGAACTGGCGAAGCTGCCCGACGCCGTGCTCCACCGCCCGTGGGAAGCGCCGGCGGAGCTGCTGCGCGCCGCCGGCGTCACGCCCGGCGCGACCTATCCGCGGCCGCTGGTGGACCCCGCCGAGGGCCGGGCGCGGGCGCTGGCGGCGCTGGCCACGCTGCGCGGCGCGCGGGGGGCTGCATGAGCCGCCATCCCGGCGACCTTTGGCGCGGCTTCGCGAAGCTGCGCGTGGTGGCGGACGTGCATGGCGACGCGGCCGCCTTCGAACACGCGGTGGAAGGTGCGCTGGCGGAGGACATGTTCGTCCTCCAGCTCGGCGACCTGACGGACCACGGGCCGGACAGCCCGGCGGTGCTGCGGCGGATGTTCGCCCTGATCGACGAGGGGCGCGGCGCCTTCCTCCTCGGCAACCACGACCACAAGCTGCGCCGGGCGCTGGTCGGCGTGCCGGTGCGCGCCCAGCCCGAGGGGCTGGGCCGCACCCTCGCGCAGCTCGACGCCGCGCCGGACGGGGCGGTGCTGAAGGCCCGCGCGGTCGAGGAGATCGCCCGCGCCCCGGCCTGGATCCGCGACGGCGGGCGCGTCTTCGTGCATGGCGGTTTCCATCCCGGCATGATGCACGCCGTCCCGCCCCCCGATGCCGGCGCGGGCAAGGCGCAGGGCCTGGTCACGCGCGCGCTCTACGGCCAGGTCACGGGGCGGATGCGCGAGGACGGCTTCCCCGAACGCGTGCATGACTGGGTGGACCGCATCCCGCGCGACGTGACGGTGGTGTGCGGCCACGACCGGCGCAGCACCGACGGACGGCCCTACGTGACGGATGGCGCGCAGGGGGGGCGGGCAGTCTTCCTGGACTGCGGCGCGGGCAAGGGCGGGCACCTCGCCTGGATCGACCTGCCCGCCTGGGCATGACGCCCGCCGCCCGGGTCCGCGTCACGGAATTGACATGGATCATGGGGCTTCCCGCATCGCGGGTGCAGGCTGCCCGCCACGCAGCCGCAAGCGGAGGAACGCCATGCCGGACGACGTGACCCCCATCGCCCCCCCGCCCGAGCCCGAGGCGGCGCGCAGCATCGTCGGCGCGGCGGCCGAGCTGGGCCGGCCCGCGCGCCGCGCCGCCGCCCTTCGCCACGACCCGGAAGCGGTGCGCCGCGCCTTCGAGACGGGCGAGTACCCCTACACCACGCGCCTGACCGAGAAGGAGTACGTGCAGCGCGTGAAGCCGCTGCAGGTGGAGCTGCTGAAGGCGCAGGCCTGGGTGAAGGACAGCGGCGAGCGCATCGTCATCCTGTTCGAGGGCCGCGACGCCGCCGGCAAGGGCGGCACCATCAAGCGCTTCATGGAACACCTCAACCCGCGCGGCGCGCGCGTCGTCGCGCTGGAGAAGCCGTCGGAGCGCGAGCGCACGCAGTGGTATTTCCAGCGCTACGTCGAGCACCTGCCGGCGGGCGGCGAGATCGTGTTCTTCGACCGGTCCTGGTACAACCGCGCGGGGGTCGAGCGCGTGATGGGCTTCTGCTCCCCGGCCGAATACCTGGAGTTCATGCGCCAGGCGCCGCAGGTCGAGCAGATGCTGACGCGGTCGGGCCTGCGCCTGTTCAAGTTCTGGTTCAGCGTCACGCGCGAGGAGCAGCTGAGCCGCTTCCAGGCGCGGCAGACCGACCCGCTGAAGCAGTGGAAGCTGTCGCCCATCGACAAGGCCAGCCTCGACAAGTGGGACGACTACACCGAGGCGAAGGAGGCGATGTTCTTCTACACCGACACCGCCGACGCGCCCTGGACCATCGTGAAGTCGAACGACAAGCGGCGCGCGCGGCTCGAAGCGATGCGCTTCTTCCTCAACGCCCTGCCCTATCCCGGCAAGGACGAGGCGGTGGTGCATGCGCCGGACCCGCTGATCGTCGGCGGGGCGGCGCATGTCATCGGGCGCAGTTCCCACATCCTCGGCGCCGCGATGCATCCCGAGCAGCGCCGCGGGCGGGGCTGAGGGCTCATACTGCCGTGCGTTTCCGTTGAGACGGAAACGCCTTCAGACGCCAGCGGCCCGCATCCGCGGGCCTCGGCTTCGCCGCAGGGGCGGCGGGCCGCCTTCGCGGCCTCGTCCGGCGCGAAGCGCGCCGGCCGCCATCGGATCACCATCAACCCCGGTCGGAATCACGCGCCGAACAGCAGCGTCACCCGGTCGCCGAGGCCGAGCCGGTCCCAGCGCGCCGGCGCGTCCTCCGCCGCCAGGCGGCGGGCGATGCGCTGCTGCTGCGCCGCGGTCAGTTCGGACCAGAAGCGCGTCACCCAGGGGTTCTGGCGCAGCAGCGCCGCGCGCCGGGCCGCGGGGTCGGGCGGCGGTTGCGGGTGCTCCGCCGCGGGGGGTTCCGGGACGGCCTCCGGCACGGGCCCGGCCACGACGTCCGGAGCGCGCGGCGGCGCGGCATTGACGGCCACCATGGGCGGCGGGGCGGGGATGGCGGCGGGCGGCGCGGGGGGCGGGCGGAAACGCTCCGGCTCGAAGACGCGGTCGAGCAGGTCCACGCGGCGCAGCGTCTCGTCCACCTGCCGGACCGGGCCGCATCCGGCCATGACGGCGAGGCACAGCAGCATCGCGGCCGGCCGCGACGCGGCGGATCTCCTTGCAGACGAAGCGCCCGGGGTCCACGCCATCGTCACCCGGAACGGGGCGGCGCCGGCCGGGGATGCGCGGTGTCGCGCAGCCGTGAAGGCATGGCGCGGCCGATCCGCCGCCCGCGCCTTCGCGAAGCGGGCCGCCCCCTTTGCCAGGTCACGCCTCAGGCCGGCTCGCGGGCCTTCCGCGCAGTGCCCGCCGGCGGCGGGGCGAGGTCGAGGCTGTCCTGCCGCGCCGGCACCGCCCACCCCGCCGCGCCATCGCCCATCGCGTCGAGGAAGGCGCGCGACTGGGCGCGCATCGCGGCGAGCTTCGCCGGGTCCATCCGCGCCAGCGTCCGCAGCGTCATGCCCATGCGCGGGTTGCGGCCCAGGCGTTCCGCGTGCCGCGCCACGAAGTCCCAGTAGAGGTGGTTGAACGGGCAGGCCCGCGCGCCGGTCGCCTGGCGCACGTCATGCGCGCAGCCCCGGCAGTGGTCCGACATGCGCTGGATGTAGGCGCCCGACGCCGCATAGGGCTTCGACGCCATCACCCCGCCATCCGCGTGCAGCGCCATGCCGTGCGTGTTCGGCAGTTCCACCCATTCATAGGCGTCGGCATAGACCACCATGAACCACTCGTTCACCTCCCGCGGGTCGAGCCCGGCGAGGAGGGCGAAGTTGCCCATCACCATCAGCCGCTGGATGTGGTGCGCATAGGCGAGGTCACGGGTCTGCCGCACCACCGCGGCGACGCAGGCCATCGAGGTCTCGCCGGTCCACCAGAAGGCCGGCAGCGGGCGCCGCGCGTCGAGGGCGTTGGTCGCGGCGTAGCCCGGCATCCGCAGCCAGTAGATGCCGCGCACGTATTCGCGCCAGCCCAGGATCTGGCGGATGAAGCCCTCCACGGCGTTCAGCGGCGCGCGGCCCTCCCGCCAGGCGCGTTCCGCCGCCGCGCAGGCCTCCCGCGGGTCGAGCAGGCCGGCATTCATCGCGGCCGAGATCAGGGCGTGGAACAGGAAGGGCTCGCCTTCCGCCATCGCGTCCTGGTGGTCGCCGAAGCGGGGCAGGCGATGGGCGATGAAGTCGTCCAGCACCGCGCGCGCCTCCTCCGCCGTCACCGGCCAGGCGAAGGCGTCGAGGCTGCCGAAATGGCCGGGAAACTCCCGCGCGACGAGGTCCATCACCTCCCGCGTCACCGCATCGGGCGGGATGCGGCGCGGCGGCGGCGGGCGCGTGCCGGGCGGAAGCGGGCTGCGGTTGTCATGGTCGAAGTTCCACTTCCCCCCGGCCGGCTGGTCGGGCGCCTCCATCAGCAGGCCGGTGGCGCGGCGCATCTCGCGGTAGAAGAACTCCATCCGCAGCGCCTTGCGGTCGCCGGCCCAGGCACGGAAGCGGGCCGGGGTGCAGAGGAAGCGCGCATCCTCCCGGATCTCGACCGGCAGGCCGATCGCCGCGCCCCAGCCCCGCATGTCATCCAGCACCCGCCACTCGCCCGGGAAGGTCGCGCAGATGCGCGTCGCGCCCACCCGCGCGGCGGCGCGCGCGACCTCGCCCGCCAGGGTCTGCGTGTTGGCGGGATCGTCGAGCCGGCTGTACTCCACCCGCACGCCGCGCGCCCGCAGCGCCCCCGCGAAGTGGCGCATGGCCGACAGCACGAGGGCGATCTTCTGCTTGTGGTGCGGCACATAGGTGCATTCCGCGCGCACCTCCGCCATCAGCACCGCGTCGCGCGCGGGGTCGAGCCCGTCGAGCGCCGACAGCCCCTCGGAACACTGGTCGCCGAGGACGACGCGCAGCACCGTCACGCGCGTTCGTAGCTCACCGCGCTGCCGTCCTCGCCCGTCGTGGCGAAGCCGATCCAGGTGCCGGCCGCGTCGTAGAGCACCTCCGCCCCCTCCCCGCCCAGCACGCGGATGCGCTGGCGCCCGGCTTCCGCGATGCGCTCGATCCGCGGCGAGACGGGCCGCCCCTCGCGCACGTCGAAGACCGGCAGGCCGGGGGCGAGGCTCGCCGCGCGCCACCAGGTCAGCGGGCTGGCCAGCGGCGGCAGCAGCACCTCCCCCGCCGCGCCGCGCAGGCGCAGCCCGCCGGCCTCGGCCCGCGCCTCGCAGGCGCCGGCGCGGCCGTTGCGGTCGCTGCGGCTGGCGAGCGCGACGAGGCGGTCGTCGCGCCAGGCCTCCTCGGTGTCCTGGGTGAAGCGGTAGACGGTGAAGCCGGCCAGCCGGACCTGGATGCGGATCTCGGTCCGCGCGCGCAGCAGCCCCTCCTCCTCGCGGAAGCGCACCGCATGGGTGCCGACGGGGGCGCCCTGGCGCATGACGCGGAAGGCGATGGCGGGCGGCGCGGCACGGGCCGCCCGCGCCGCCGGCAGGGCCGCGAGGCCGAGCAGCAGGCGTCGCCGCGTCATCGCCCCGCCACGGCCGCGCGGCCGCCATCGACGCCGATCACCTGGCCCGTCACCCAGCCATCCGGCCGCAGCAGCAGGTCGGCCATCGCCGCCACATCCTCCGGCAGGCCGAGCCGCGGGATGGGGTGCTGCTTCGCGATCGCCTCGGCCATCTGGGGGTTCCTCGTCAGCGGGTCGGACAGGGCGGTGCGGGTCAGGCTCGGCGCGATGCAGTTCACCCGCACATGCGGCGCGAGTTCGGCCGCCAGCGCGACGGTCAGCCCCTCCACCGCCGCCTTGGCCATGCCGATGGCGGCGTGGTTCGGGAAGCCGCGCCGCGCAGCGACGGAGGAGAACAGCACGACCGCGCCCTTCCCCGCCAGCAGCGCGGGCGCGGCGGCCTGCACCGCCAGCGCCGGGACCAGGGCGTTCAGCCGCAGCGCCTCGGCGAAGTCGGCCTCCGTCAGGCGGCCAAGCGGCTTCAGGACGATGGAGCCGATGCAGACCGCAAGCCCCGCCAGCGCGCCGCCCGCCGCCGCCACCGCGCCCCGCAGCGCCGCCGCGTCGGTCACATCCGCTTCATGCCAGGGCGCGCCGATCTCCCCGGCCAGGTCCCGCAGCCGGGCGCCGTCGCGCGCGACCAGGAAGGGCTGTTCGCCGCGCGCCGCAAGCCGCCGCGCAAGCGCGCTTCCGATGCCGCCGGTCCCGCCCAGCACCAATGTCGTCATGCCCGATCCGATCCCCGATCCGCGGCGGAGATGGGGCCGGCTTCGCCGCCGGGAAGGGTGGCGCGAGGCAGACAGGACCGTCCGGCCGTGCTTAGCTCCCGCCACCATGCGTCAATTGCTGCTGCTGCGGCACGCCAAGTCCTCCTGGGACGATCCGCGCCTGTCCGACCACGCCCGCCCGCTGAACGCGCGCGGCCGCCGCGCCGCCGCGGGGATGGCGGCGGCGATGCGCGACCTCGGCCTCGCGCCCGACCTCGTGCTGGTCTCCTCCGCGCGGCGCACGCTGCAGACGCTGGAGGCGCTGGCGCCGCTCGACGGCTCGCCGCTGGTGGAGCCGATGGACGACCTCTACCTCGCGCCCTGGCCGCGGCTGCTCGACGTGCTGCGCGGCGTGCGGGAGACGGTGCGGAGCGTGCTGCTGATCGGCCACAATCCCGGCCTGCACGAACTGGCCATGGCGCTGCCCGGCCCGGCCGCGATGGGCGCGGGCACGCCGGCCGCGCGGCGGCTGGCCGAGGGCTACCCGACCGCGAGCCTCAGCGAATTCGCCATCGCCCTGCCCTGGCACCTGCTGGAGCCCGGCAATGCGCGCCTGCTGCGCTTCCTGACGCCGTCCGAACTGCCGGGCGCCGAGCCCGGCGACACGGTGGAGACGATGGCGTGAGCGACGCGCCCGCCGAGCCGTCCTGCCACCTCGTCGCCGCCCCTGACCCGGCCCTGGCCGAACGCCTGCTCCGCGCCGCCCCCTTCGCCGCCCGGCGCGCGGGGCGGACCAGGGGCGGCGCGGTGGCGCTGACCTGGCTCGACACCGCCGGCGGCGCGCTGGCGGCCGGGGGGCTGGCGCTGGAACAGGGGCGCCGCGGGAGCCTGCGGCTGCTGCGCGCGCTGCCGGAGGCGGATGCCGGCTGGCGCCCGGGCGCGCCGGATCCCCTTGTCGCGCTGCTGGCGCCGGGCGAGGCGCCGGAGGAAGCGGGCGGCGCGCCGCTGGTCCCGCTCGCCGCCTTCGAGGGCCGGCGCAGCTGCGTGTCGCTGGCCGGCGGGGTGGAGGCGGTGCTGCTGTCCGGGCGGCTGCGCGCCGTGGCGGCGGAGGCGCCGGTGGCGCGGCTCACCCTGTCCGGCCCGCGGGGGGCGGTGCTGGAGGTCATGGCGGCGGCCGCGGCCGAGATGCCGCTGCTGCCTGCGCGGGTCGCGCTGGCCGAGGAGGCGCGGGCGCTGGCGCTGGGCGAGCCGCCGCGGCCGCGCCGGGCCGGCGCGCCGCGGCTCGACCCCGATCTCGGCGTCGAGGCCGCGCTGGTCCTTGCGCTCGGCCACCTGGCCGAGGTGCTGCTGTGGCACGCGCCGGTGGCCGAGGCGGGGCAGGACCCGACCGGGGTGCACCAGATGCGCGTGGCGCTCCGGCGTCTGCGGTCGCTGCTGCGCGCCTTCCGCCCGGCGGCGGACGGGCCGGCGCTGCGGCGCTGCGACGGGGCGCTGAAGGGGCTGGCGGCGGTGCTGGGCCCGGCGCGCGACTGGGATGTGTGGATCGGCGGGCTCGGCGCCGACATCGCCGCGGCGCTGCCGGAGGAGAGGCGGATCGCCGCGCTGCTGCGCGCCGCGCGGGACCGGCGCGAGGCGGCGTATGGCGCGTTGCGCGCGACGCTGCGCGGGGCGGAATTCCGCGCCCTCGCCTGGGATCTCGTCGCGCTGGCCGAGACGCGGCCCTGGCGCATGGAGGATGACCCGAAGGCGGCCGGGACGCGCGACCTGCCGCTGCCGGACTTCGCCGCGGGCGTGCTGGCCCGGCGCTGGAAGCGACTGGCGGAGGCGGGGACGCGGATCGACGCCCTGCCGGATGCCGAATTCCACGCCCTGCGGCTGGACGGGAAGCGGATGCGCTACGTGGCGGAGTTGTTCGCCCCGCTCTGGGGGCGCAGGAAGGGACGCCGCTTCCTCAAGCGCCTGGCCGCGGTGCAGGAGGAGTTCGGGCTGGCGAACGACACCGCGGTGGCGCGCGGCCTGGTCGGCCCGCTTGCGGGCGGCGGGGCGGGCACCGCCTGGGCGGTCGGCGTGGCGGAGGGCTGGGCGCTGGCGCGGGCGCGCCATGCGCGGGGCCGCGCGGCTTCGGCCTGGGCCGAGCTGATGGACGCGGACCCCTTCTGGGAAGCCGGCTGAACGGTTCCCATCCCGCGTCGGATTCAAGACAAATGAATGGGTTGCGGCCGGACTGGGCGCTGCGGTAGGGGTTGGCCCCAGTCTGGTGAACCACCCGTGTCTCGACGCCGTCGCATCTTCCGCCCCGCCGCTTCCCCCCGCCGCTGGCGTAGCGCCCTGGTCGCGCTGGCCGGGGTGCTGATGGTCGCGGGCCTGTCCGGACTGGGCGTGCCGACCGACCTCATGGGCTCGGCCCCGCGGGACCAGGACTGGTCGGCCCTGGCGGCCGAGGTGCGGGTGGTGGATGGCGACACGCTGCGCCTGGGCGACCGCACGCTGCGCCTCGCCGCGATCGACGCGCCGGAACGGGGGCAGGCCTGCACCGATGCGGCCGGGCGCTGGTTCGACTGCGGCGCGGCGGCGGCCGAGGCGCTGTCCCGCCTGGTCAATGGCCGGTCGGTTGTGTGCCGCGTCCGCGGGCGGGACCGCTTCGGGCGGGGGCTCGGCAGCTGCAACGCGGGCGGGGTGGAGCTGAATGCCGGCCTCGTCGCCTCGGGCTGGGCGCTGGCCTATGCCGAGGATGCGGAGATGACCGTGCTGGAGGCGCAGGCCCGGCAGGCGGGTCGCGGGCTCTGGGCCGGCGGCTTCACCCGTCCGGAGGAATGGCGCCGCCGCAACTGAGCGGTCCCCTCCCCCGCACGCGAATATGCTGGCCCGGCGCTCCGGGGGACTGATTGCCAAGCCGGCGCAGGCGCTTCTATCTTGCGCCGCACCATAACGGTGCCGCGAGCAGCATGCGGCGCCAGCCCCCCGCGAGGATCCAGGACATGGCCACCACGCCCAACGGCTCCGTCACCTTCACGCTCGACGGCAGCAACCGCAGCACCCGCCTTCCGGTGCTGAAGGGTTCGATCGGCCCCGACGTGGTGGACATCCGCAAGCTCTACGCGGATCTCGGCGTCTTCACCTTCGACCCCGGCTATGGCGAGACGGCGAGCTGCGAGAGCCAGATCACCTACATCGACGGCGACGAGGGCGTGCTGCTGTACCGCGGCTACCCGATCGAGCAGCTGGCCGAGAATTCCGACTTCATCGAGGTCTGCTATCTGCTGATGAACGGCGACCTGCCGACGCCCGCGCAGCTTGCCGACTTCCGCAGGGGCGTGACGCGCCACACGATGGTGCATGAGCAGATCCGCCGCTTCTTCGACGGCTTCCGCCGCGACGCGCACCCGATGGCGGTGATGTGCGGCGTGGTCGGCGCGCTCGCCGCCTTCTACCACGACAACCTCGACATCAACGACCCGGAGCAGCGGCGCATCGCCGCCTTCCGGCTGATCGCGAAGGTGCCGACCATCGCGGCGATGGCCTACAAGTATGCGCTGGGCCAGCCCTTCGTCTATCCGCGCAACGACCTGAGCTACGCGGCGAACTTCCTCTACATGCTGAACGCCGTCCCGGCCGAGCCCTACGAGGTCTCGCCGGTGCTGGCCAAGGCGATGGATCGTATCCTGGTCCTGCATGCGGACCACGAGCAGAACGCCTCCACCTCCACCGTGCGGCTCGCGGGTTCGACCGGCGCCAACCCCTTCGCCTGCATCGCGGCGGGCATCGCGGCGCTGTGGGGCCCGGCGCATGGCGGCGCGAACGAGGCGGTGCTGAAGATGCTGGCCGAGATCGGCCATGTCGACAACATCCCCTCCTTCATCGAGAAGGTGAAGGACAAGAACTCCGGCGTGAAGCTGATGGGCTTCGGCCATCGCGTGTACAAGAACTTCGACCCGCGCGCGAAGATCATGCAGCAGTCCTGCCACGAGGTGCTCGGCGAACTCGGCATCAAGGACGAACCGCTGCTGGACCTGGCGATGGCGCTGGAAAAGGTGGCGCTGGAAGACGACTACTTCGTCAGCCGCAAGCTGTATCCGAACGTCGATTTCTACTCGGGCATCATCCTCAAGGCGATGGGCATCCCGACGAGCATGTTCACGGTGATCTTCGCCGTGGCGCGCACCGTCGGCTGGGTGTCGCAGTGGAAGGAGATGATCGAGGACCCGGCCCAGCGCATCGGCCGTCCGCGCCAGATCTACACCGGCCCGGCCCGCCGCGACTACGTGGCGGTCGACCGGCGCGGCTGAGACGACCGAGGGGACGCAGGTCCCCTTCCATCCACGGACAGCAAGCCCCGCCCGGGATGCCAGGCGGGGCTTTCGCTTGCGTGCCGTCTCAAGGCGGCCGGGCAGCATCCTGACTTCCCAGGAATACTCCTGCCAGGATCGCCGGTACCGGCATCCCTAAGGAACGTGCAGTCCTTCGCTGACGGCCAATCCAGGAATAAGTACTTATCAGGAACATTCAACCTCAACGTGCAAAAACAGCCTGCATGCGCCGATTGTGCCTTGATTCGGAAAGGGAATGGCCGTGATTATCAACAATAAGTTGATATCGCCTGGAGAACACAAAACCCATGAGAGAGTGGCGTCGCGCCCCTTCGAAGGTCAGGGCTGACGACATCGTCCGCATGCGCCTGCGCCGTTGGCCGCAGCACCCGCCCGGCTCGCGGCCCAGCGCGAAGCAACCGGGCACCTGGCTGCGCGGGCGGCCGGACATGTCGCCTGTCGGCCAGCCCTTCCTGAAGCTGCCCGGCACCAACACCTACCGCACCATCCCGGACGGGCTCTGGCTGCATTTCAGCCCGGATCCGGCCGACCGGTGGGCGGACATCCTCTGCATCGAGGCCTGCAGTTCCATCTCCAACCTGCAGGACAAGCGCGCGCGCTTCGCCCCGTCCACCACCTCCCTCCTCGTGGTCTGCCCGGTCGCATGGCTGATGGAGCCGGTCGAGCCGGGCCAGACCATCGCCCGCTGGCAGCTGATCCGCCTGCTGCGCGAAGCACCGGTGGAGCCGCTGGTCCTGCCGGTGCGCGACATGCGCGTGCTGTATGGCCTGAAGTCGCGCATCTATGACGGCTTCCTGAAGACGCAGATGCCCCAGCCGCACGAGTATTTCTGTCCGATGGAGGTGCTGACCGACGAATACGGGCATGAGGACCCGGCGCTGACCGCCCTCATCTCCCGCGCCAGCGCCACATCCAATTTCATGACGCAGCCCTGACCGGGCGGGATTGCCACGCGAAGGTCACGCAGCCCCCCTCCCCGGCTCCGCCCGGGGCCGCTACAGCGTGCCCCGGTTTCCTGGATGACGTCGCGGCAGCCCATCGGGCGGCCGATCCACCGCCGGGGCGGGTCCGCCTTCGCGGACCGGGCGCTGGACGGGCCGCGGCAGGACGGAGGGGTGGCGGATGCGGCGGCGCGATCTTGGCCTGGGGCTGGCAGGGCTGGCGGCATGGCCGCGGCACGCCCGCGCGCAGCAGCCTTCCGGCCCGCTGGTGCTCTACACCTCCCAGCTGGAGCCGGACGCGGCGCAGACGGTGGACGCCTTCCGCCGCCGCCACCCGGCCGTGGCGGTGGAGTGGATCCGCGGCGGCACCGGCCAGATCATGACCCGCCTGCGCGCCGAGATCGCCGCCGGCGCCCCACGCCCCGACCTGCTGCTGCTGGCGGACAGCCTGACCTTCGAGGCGCTGAAGGCCGAGGGCCGCCTGCGCCCGAGCCCCGAACTGGCCACCGGCGGCATCCCCGCCGAGCATATCGACCCCGGGCGCACCTATTTCGGCACCAAGCTGATCACCACCGGCATCCTGCACCACGCCCGCGCGCCCTTCGTGCCGCGGCGGTGGGAGGACCTGCTGCAGCCGCGCGCGCGCAACCAGGTGGCCATGCCCTCGCCCGCCGTCTCCGGCGCGGCCGCCGTCCACCTGCTGGCGCTGGCGCAGAACCCGGCGCTCGGCTGGGGCTATGTCGAACGCCTGGTCGCCCATGGCGTGCAGGCGCGCGGCGGCAACGGGCCGGTGATCCAGGCGGTGGCGGGGGCGGAGCGCGCCTTCGGCATCGCCATCGACTACCTGCCGATCCGGGAAGCCCGGGCCGGCGCGCCGCTGCGCTTCGTCTTCCCCGAGGACGGGGTCAGCGCCATCACCGAACCCGCGGCCATCCTCTCCACCGCGCGCAACGTCCCCGCCGCGCTGGCCTTCCTGGGCTTCCTGCTGTCGCGTGAGGGGCAGGAACTGGCATCCCGCCAGGGCTTCCTCCCCGCCGACCCAGAGGTTGCACCCCCGCCCGGCTTCCCCGACCCGCGCGGCATCCGCACCATGCCGTTCGACGCCGCCCGCGCCGCGCGCGAGCAGGAGGAGACGCTGCGGCGCTTCGCGGCGCTGTCCGGGGGGTGATGCGCCGGGACCGGCCCCGGCCCGCCGGCGCGGCGGGAAGCGGGGCGATGCGCGCGGCCCGCCGCGCAGGCGCCGCCTGGGGGCTGCCGGCGGCGGCGGCGGGCTGGCTGATCCTCATCGGCGCGGTGCCGCTGCTCCGCCTGCTGGCCGAGGCGCTGGGCGGGCCGGCGCTCGGCGCCATGCTCGCCGAAGCGGCGGTGTGGCGCGCGGCGCTGAACTCGCTGCTCGTCTCGCTCGGCGCGGCGGGGCTGGCGACGGTGATCGGCGCGGCGCTGGCCTGGGCGCTGCTGCTGCGCGAGGTTCCGGGACGCCCCGTGCTGGTCTTCTGCGCGGTGCTGCCGGCACTGGTGCCGGCGCAGGTCATGGCGCTGGGCTGGATCCAGGCGGGCGGCCCGGCCTCTCCCCTGCTGCTGGCGCTCGACCTGGCGCCGCCGATCGGCACGCCCAATCCGGTCCACGGCCCGGCGGGCATGGTGGTGCTGCTCGGCGTGCAGGGGGCGCCGCTGGTGATGCTGGCCGTCGCGGCGCTGCTGCGACGGGTCCCGGGCGAGGTGGTGCTGGCCGCCCGCGGGCTGGGCGCCGGGCCGGGGCAGGCGCTGCGCCGCGCGGTCTGGCCGCTGCTGGCACCGGGGCTGCTGGCGGGGGCGGGGCTCGCCTATGTCGCGGCGCTCGGCAATTTCGGCGTGGGCGCGCTGATCGGCATCCCGGCGCGGGTGCCGGTGCTGCCGGTGATGATCTGGCAGCGGCTGTCCTCCGGCGGGGCGGCATCGCTGGCGCAGGCGGCGTCGCTCGCCCTGCTGCTGGCGGCGATGGCGGCGCCCGCGCTGCTGGTCCAGGCCGGGGCGGCGCGGCGGGTACCGGCTTCGGGAAGGATGGGCTTCGCGCCGCTGCCGCTGGGGCGGGCGCGCAGCGGCGTGATTGCGGCGGTGCTGGCCTATCTGCTGGTGGTGCTCGGCCTGCCGCTGGCGGCGCTGGTGGCGGCGGCGCTGGTGCCGGCGCTCGGGGTGGAGCTGACGGCCGCGACGGCCACCACGCGGCACTTCGCCGCCGCGCTGGCGCCGGGGGCGAACACCGCCGCGGCCTTCGCGAATTCGCTGCTGCTGTCGCTCGGCGCGGCGGTGCTGCTGGCGGCGACGGCGCTGCCGGTGGCACTGGCGATGCGCGCGCGGGCGGTGCGCGCGGCGGGGGCCGCGGCGGACCTGCCCTATGCGCTGCCTGGCGCCTGCACGGGGGTGGCGGCGATCCTGGTGGTGCTGACGCTGCCGGGCGGGGGCGCGCTGTACGGCACGCTCGGCCTGATCCTGTTCGCCTATCTCACCCGCTTCCAGGCGCTGGCGTTGCGTCCGGCGGCGGCGGCGGCGGCGCGGCTCGACCCGCTGCTCGACGATGCGGCGCGCGGGATGGGGGCGGGGGCGTGGCGGCGCATCCTGCGCGTCCACCTGCCGCCGATGGCCCCGGCCCTCGCTGCGGGCGGCATCCTGGTGGCGATCACCGCGGTGAACGAGGTGACCGTCTCCTCCCTGCTCTACGGGCCGGGGACGCAGACGCTCGGCGTGCTGGTCTTCGGTCTTCAGGAAAGCGGCCAGTCGCCGCTCGCCGCCGCGGTGTCCTGCCTGGCGCTCGGCCTGATGGCGGCGCTGATGGCGGCGGCGACGCTGGCGGCGCGGCGGCTGCCGGCGGGCACCCTGCCCTGGCGGCCGTGATCCGCCCGCCAGGGCCCGCCGGCCTCAGGCCAGCAGGCTGTAGAACATCCGGAGCGCGGTGACCGCCAGGAAGGCGGCGAAGGCGCGCTTCAGCAGAAGCGGCGGGATGCTGTGCGCCAGCTTCACGCCCCAGGGCGCCGCCAGCATCGAGGTCGGCACGATCAGCGCGAAGCCGATCAGGTTGACGTAGCCGAGGCTGGCCGGCGGCAGCAGCGGATTGCCCAATCCCGCCCAGACGAAGCCGATGGTCGCCGGCACCGCGATGATGATGCCGAAGGCGCTGGCGGTGGCGACCGCGCCGCGGATCGGCGCGCCGAACATCGACAGGATCGGCACCCCCACCGTGCCGCCGCCGATGCCCATCATGGCGCTGACCGTGCCGATGAAGCCGCCGATGCCGTGCCGCGGCGCGCCGGAGGGGAAGCTCTCCCGCAGGCGCCATTCCACCCCCGTCAGGCCCATGTTCAGCGCGACCGCAACGGCGACCAGCGCGAAGACCAGCGTCAGCGCCCCGCCCTTCAGCCAGATCGCCAGCAGGGTGCCGAGCAGCACGCCCACCGCGATGGAAGGCGCAAGGCTGCGCAGCAGCGCGACATCCATCGTGCCCTTGGCGAAGTGCTTCCGCGCGGACTGGATGGAGGTCGGGATGATGGTGGCCAGGCTGGTCCCGACCGCGAGCTTCATCTGCACCGCCTCCGCGATGCCGAACAGCGGGAAGACGTTGAACAGCACCGGCACGATGACGATGCCGCCCCCGACGCCGAGCAGCCCCGCGAGCGTGCCCGACACCAGGCCAGTGACCGCCATCGCCGCGGCGAGGCCGGCGAGCCAGATCGGGTCTTGCATGAAGTCCATCGGAATCGGTCCCGCGGAAAAGGTCAGCGGGCGCGACATAAGGCCTCGGGGGGCCTGCGTCACCCGCATGTCGGGACAGGCAGCCATGCATCGCCGCCTGAATCGGCTGCCGCCCGGCGGGGCCCGGGGCTAGGCTGCGCGCATGCCCATCATCACGGACCCGCTCTTCTGGGCGCTCGCCATCCCCGCCTTCCTCGTCTCCGGCATCAGCAAGGGCGGCTTCGCGTCGGGCGGGGGCAACCTGGCGGTGCCGCTGATGGCGCTGGCCATCCCCGCGCCGCAGGCGGCCGGCATCGCGCTGCCGGTGCTCTGCGCCATGGACATCGCCGGCCTGCGGGCCTGGTGGGGGCGGTGGAGCCGGCGGGAATTGCTCGCCGTGCTGCCGGGCGGCCTGGCGGGCATCGCGCTCGGCACCGCCGCCTTCGGGACGATGGGCGACCGGGCGGTGAAGCTGATGGTCGGGGCCATCGCGCTGGTCTTCCTGGCGCGCAGCCTGTGGCAGGCGCGGCCGGGGCGCGCGGCGCCACCCGCCTCGGCGCCGAACCGGGCGAAGGGGGGCTTCTGGGGCGCGGTGTCGGGCTTCACCTCCACCATCGCGCATGCCGGAGGGCCGCCGCTGGCGGTCTATCTCTATCCGCTGCGGCTCGACCGCGGGGCGCTGGCGGCGACCACGGTCGTGTTCTTCGGCGTGATGAACTACGTCAAGCTCGTGCCCTACTACTTCCTCGGGCAGCTTTCCGCGGGCAACCTGCTGACCAGCCTGCTGCTGCTGCCGCTGGCGCCGGTCGGCGTGCGGCTCGGCGTCTGGCTGGCGGGGCGGATGAGCGACGTGGTCTTCTACAGGATCATCTACGTCATGCTGGGCATGAGCGGCACGAAGCTGGTGTGGGACGGGCTGGGCCTATGACACGCATCCTCGGCGTCCTCGGCGGCATGGGGCCGCTGGCCTCCGCGCAGTTCATGCTGCGCCTGACGCTGCTGACGCCGGCGGCGCGCGACCAGGACCATGTCCCCTCCGTGCTGTGGTCCGACCCGCGCGTGCCGGACCGCACGGCGGCCCGCCTGGGCGGCGGGGAGGACCCGCTGCCCGCGCTGCTGCGTGGCCTGCGCGGGCTGGAGGGGGCGGGCTGCGGCGCCGTCGCCATCCCCTGCAACACCGCCCATGGCTGGTTCGACGCGATGCAGGCGGCGACGACGCTGCCGATCCTGCACATCGTCGACGCGGCGGAGGCGGAGCTGCGGCGGCTTGGCGTCGCGCCAGGTCCGATCGGGGTGATGGGCACGGAGGGCACGCTGGCGATGCGGCTCTACCAGGACCGTCTGGAGCCGCGGGGCTGGCGCTGCCTCGTCCCCTCGCCCGAGGAGATGCGGCGCCTCGTCTCCCCCGCCATCGCCGAGGTGAAGGCGAACCGCGTCGCCGAGGCCCATCGCCCGCTGGCCGAGGCGGCGCGCGTGCTGGTGGCTCGCGGAGCGCGCGCGGTGGTGCTGGGCTGCACGGAGATCCCGCTCGGCATCGCCGCCGGCCCCGCCCTGCCCTTCCCGGTCTGCGACACGATCGACGCGCTCGCGCGCACGGCCATCGCCTGGGCCGCGCAGCGGCATTGACCGGGCGGGCCGGGGTTCAGCCCGCCTCGGGGTCGAACAGGTAGCCGACGCCGCGCACGGTGCGGATCGCCATCGGCCGGCCCGGGACCCGCTCCACCTTCCGCCGCAGGCGCATGATGCGGAGGTCGATCGCGCGGTCGAAGGCCTCCGGCTCCTCCTCGCCCGAGATGCGCTCGAGCAGCCAGTCGCGGTGCAGGGCGCGGCCCGGATGTTCGACGAGGAGGCGGAGGAGGCTGAACTCGCCGTCGGTGAGCCGGTCCTCGCGCCCTTCGGCGGTGACCAGGATGCCGGATTTCAGGTGCAGCACCGCGCCGCCGATGCGGACGGCGCCCGGCGGCAGCGGACCGGGGGCGGCCGGGCCATGAGCGGGGGTGGCGGCACGGCGCATCACCGCCCGCAGCCGCGCCAACAGCTCGCGCGGTTCGAAGGGCTTGGTGATGTAGTCGTCGGCGCCGGATTCCAGGCCGGCGACGCGGTCCACCAGCTCTCCCGCCGCGGTCAGCATGATGATGCCCACCGTCGGCGACTGCGCGCGCAGCCAGCGCGCCAGCGCGACGCCATCCTCGGCCCCCGGCAGCCCGACATCGAGCAACGCGGCGTCGGGCAGGCCGGACCGCAGCGCGGCGCGGAAGGCGGCGCCGTCGCCCACGCCGTCCACCGCGAAGCCCTGGCCCGAGAGATAGGCGCAGACAGCCTCCCGCTGGAACGGATCGTCCTCCACCACGAGCAGCGCGGTCGTCCCGCCAGCCATCGGACCCCCCGGAGCGGCGGCGCAGAGTGCAACCCGCGCCGGGCCGCGCCAAGGGGATTCCCGTGCGCCGGGGCGGACGGCCGATGAAACAGGCGAAACGCTCCGGCGCGGTGCCCCCGCTGCGGGATGGCGCGAAAGCGGCCATGCTGCGCCGATGCACCCCCTTCTCCACCCCGTGCCGACGCCGGAGGAGACCGCCCGGCTGCAGGCGCAGGCCTTCCTCCATCTCGGGGAGCCCCTCGCCCTGTTCGCCGCCGACGGGCGGCTCGCCTCGGCCAACCCGCAGATGCGCGAGCTGCTGCCGGAAGGGGATGCGGCGCTGCGGCCGGGCGCGACGCTCAGCGGGGTGCTGGCCGCCATCGGCCGGCACGCCGCCCACCTCAACCCTGCCGTCGCGGCGCCCGGGGACCCTGCCACCTGGCTGCCCGGGGCGGGCGGGGAGGAGCGCGCGACCGACTGGCTCACCCCCGGGGGCCGCCGCTTCCGCATCCTTCTCCGCCGCCTGCCGGACGGGGTGATGCTGGCGGCCACCGCGATCGCCGCGCCGGCGCCGCAGGGGGAGGCGCCCGGGGCCGACCGCGCGCGTCGGGACGCCCAGCTTGCCGCCGCGCGCGACGCGGCTGAAGCGGCGAACCGCGCGAAATCCGCCTTCCTCGCCGCCATGTCGCACGAGATCCGCACGCCGATGAACGGCGTGCTCGGCATGATCGAGGTGCTGGAACGCACGCCGCCCGGCGAGGGCCAGGCGCGCTGCATCGCGGTGATGCGGGAGAGCGCGGGTGCGCTGCTGCGGATCATCGACGACCTTCTCGACTTCTCGAAGATCGAGGCGGGGCGGATGGAGCTGGAGAGCCTGCCCTTCTCGCTCCGTGGCCTGGTGGGGGGCGCGGTGGACACGCTGGCGGTGCAGGCGCGGAACAAGGGCCTGCACATCTTCGCCGACCCGCCCGGCACGGGGCCGGACATGGTGGCGGGCGACCCGGTGCGGGTGCGGCAGATCCTGTTCAACCTGGTCGGCAACGCCATCAAGTTCACCGAACGCGGCTTCGTTCGCGTGCAGTCCGGGACGCGGCTGGCGGGCGGCAGCGTCGAGGTGGCGCTGCAGGTCGAGGACAGCGGCGTCGGCATGACGCCCGACCAGATGGCGCGCCTGTTCGAACCCTTCGCGCAGGCCGACAGCTCCACTACCCGCCGCTACGGCGGCACCGGGCTCGGCCTGTCGATCGTGCGGCGGCTGGCGCGGATGATGGGCGGCGACGTGACGGTGGAGAGCACGCCCGGGCGCGGCAGCCGCTTCGCGGTCACGCTCCGGCTCGACCCGGCGGACCCTTTCGCGGCGACCGAGTCGGCGGCGGCTGCCGCGCCGATGGCGCCGGACGGCGCGGGGACGGCGCCGCGGCTGCTGGTGGTGGACGACCACCCGGTGAACCGCGAGGTGCTGGGCCGTCAGCTGGAACTGCTGGGCTGCATCGCCGACATGGCCGAGGACGGGGCGCGCGCGCTGGAACTTTGGCGGGCCCGGCGGCACCGGGTCGCGCTGGTGGACCTGCACATGCCGGTGATGGACGGGCTCGACCTCGCCCGCGCGATCCGGCGGGAGGAGGCGGCGGACCCCGCGCTCGGCCGCACCGCGCTGGTCGCGGTGACGGCGAATGCGCTGAAGGGGGAGGACGAGCGCTGCTTCGCCGCCGGCATGGACAGCTTCCTGCCGAAGCCGCTGGCGATGGAGGCGCTGGCCCGCGCGCTGGGCCGGTTCCTGCCGCAGGCGTCGCGCCCGGCGCAGCCGCCACCCGCCCTGCTGTGGGACCCGGAGGCGCTGCGCGGGCTTTTCGGCTCCGACCCCGCCCGCCTTGCGGGGCTGATCGCGACCTTCCGCGAAGGGGTGCGGCGCGACCGCGACGCGGTGCTGGCGGCGCTGGCGGCGGGTGACCTGGCGACGGCGGCCGCGGCGGCGCACCGGCTGAAGGGCGCGGCCCGCATGGCCGGGGCGCGCCCGCTGGCCGACCTGATGGCCGAGATCGAGAGCGCGGCGCAGGGGGGCGAGGCGGCCGCCGCCCAGCGCGCCGCGGCCGCCCTGCCGGCGCTCAGCGCCGGCACGCTCGCCGCGATCGAGGCGGGCGGCTGACGCGGGCGCGCCGGCGCGCCGTCGCGCTACATCGACGCGAAGTGGCGCAGCATCCGCTCATGGTCGGGCGTGATGCCGGTGAACAGGCGGAAGGCCTCCACCGCCTGGAACACCGCCATGCCGCCGCCGTCGAGCGTGCGGCAGCCGATGCGGCGCGCGGCGCGCAGCAATTCGGTCTCGAGCGGGAAGTAGATGATCTCGGACACCCAGATGCCGGGGCGGAGCAAGGTGACCGGCAGAGGCGTGCCGGGGTATTTCGCCATGCCGACCGGCGTGCAGTTGATCAGCCCGTCGGCGCGCGCCATCGCGGCATCGAGGTCCATCCCCGCCTCGGCCCGGCCCGCGCCGAAGCGGGCGCCAAGGTCGGCGGCCAGCGCCGCGGCGCGCGCCGCGTCGGTGTCGAACACGGTCAGGCAGCCGGCGCCGAGGGTGAGCGCCGCATGCGCCACCGCCGCCCCCGCCCCGCCCGCGCCGAGTTGCACGACGCGGCCCATCGGCACGCCAGGCAGGCCGCGCCGGAAACCCTCGGCATAGCCCCACCAGTCGGTGTTGTGGCCGATGCGCCGGCCATCCTTCAGGACCACGGTGTTCACCGCGCCGAGCGCGCGCGCATCCTCCGACAGATCGTCGAGCAGCGGCAGGACGGCCTGCTTGCAGGGATGGGTGATGTTGAGCCCGGCGAAGCCCAGCCGCTGCGCCGCGACCAGCAGTTCCTCCAGCGCCTCCACCCCGAGGCCGAGCGCGGCGAGGTCGATCAGCCGGTAGGTGCTGCGAAGCCGCTGCGCCGCGCCTTCGCGCTCATGCAGGGCGGGGCTGCGGGACGCGCCGATGCCGGTGCCGATCAGGCCGCAGAGCACGGCGGGCCAGGTGCTGGGGTCGTGGTCGGGGGTGGCGTGCGGGGTGACGCTCGGCATTGGCGGGTCCTCCTCCCGCGCGGGGGCGGGCTGGCTTGCCGGCGGCTATGGACTATTTGGTTAATTAGTGTCAAGCTGCCACGGCGGAGCACGGCAGGGCCGCGGCGCCGGAATGCCCTACGGAGGAAGGACGACCATGATCCCCGATGGCGAGTTCATCCAGCGCGACCGGGGGCAGCACCCCCCCGCCGTCACGCCCATCTACAAGACCAGCGTCTTCCGCGGCCCGACGCGGCCGCTGTGGTCGCTGCAGAACAGCCTTTCGGAGGTGACCGGCCCCGTCTTCGGCCAGGGTGACCTCGGCCCGCTCGACAACGACCTCCTCCGCAACTACGCGAAGGACGGCGAGGCGATCGGGGAACGCATCATCGTCCATGGCCGCGTGCTGGACGGCAATGCGCGCCCGGTCGCGGGCACGCTGGTGGAATTCTGGCAAGCCAACGCCTCCGGCCGCTACCGGCACCGCAACGACACCTACCTTGGCGCCATCGACCCGAATTTCGGCGGCTGCGGCCGCTGCCTGACGGATGCCGAGGGGCGCTACTTCTTCCGCACGGTGAAGCCCGGCCCCTACCCGTTCCGCAACCGCGTGAACGACTGGCGCCCGGCGCATATCCACTTCTCCGTCTTCGGCAGCGGCTTCGCGCAGCGGCTGATCACCCAGATGTATTTCGAGGGCGACCCGCTGATCCGCCACGATGCCATCATCAACACCATCCCCGACGCCGCCGCGCGCGAGAGGCTGGTGGCGCGGCTCGACCTCGACGCCTCGGTGCCGCTCGACACGCTCGCCTATCGCTGGGACATCGTGCTGCGCGGCACGCGCTCCACGCTGTTCGAGAACAAGCTGCAGGGGAACTGAGCCGATGATCGCCCCGAACGAGCTGGGCTACCTGCCCGAGACGCCGTCGCAGACCGCCGGCCCCTACGTGCATATCGGCCTGATCCCCCGACAGGCCGGCTTCGACATCTTCGACAACAACCTGGGCGAGGCGCCGGTCGGCCCCGCCACGAAGGGCGAACGCATCCGCATCGAGGGCCGCATCCTCGACGGTTCCGGCACGCTGGTGCGCGACGCGCTGGTCGAGATCTGGCAGGCCGACAGCTTCGGCCGCTACCCCCACCCGGCCGACCGCCAGCCGGGCCCGCGCGACGAGGGGTTCCGCGGCTGGGCTCGCACGGGGACGGATTTCGAGACGGGGCTGTGGTCCTTCGAGACGATCAGGCCCGGCCGCGTCGCCGGCCGCCACGGCCACCGGCGGATGGCGCCGCATGTGAACCTCTGGATCGTCGCGCGCGGGCTCAACATCGGGCTCTCCACCCGGCTCTACTTCGAGGACGAGGAGGCCGCGAACGCCGAGGACCCGGTGCTGCGCATGATCGAGCCGCCGGCGCGGCGCCGGACGCTGGTCGCGCGGCGCGAGATGCGCGGGGACGTGCCGGCCTACGTCCTCGACATTCACCTGCAGGGCGAGAACGAGACCGTGTTCTTCGACGTCTGACGGAGGGGTTGATGACTGCGTCGAAGCGCCTGCCGAAGTCCATCGCCACCGTCTGCCTGTCCGGCCCGCTCGCCGACAAGCTGGAGGCCGCGGCCGCCGCGGGCTTCGACGGCGTCGAGATCTTCGAGAACGACCTGCTGACCTTCGACGGCACGCCGGCCGAGGTGCGGCGGATGTGCCGCGACCTCGGCCTCGCGATCACCATCTTCCAGCCCTTCCGCGACTTCGAGGCGATGCCGGAGCCGCAGCGGGCCCGCAACCTCGACCGCGCCGAGCGCAAGTTCGACACCATGGCCGCGCTCGGCACCGACCTGCTGCTGGTGTGCAGCTCGGTCCATGCGGCGGCCATCGACGACCCCGCCCGCGCGGCCGCCGACCTGCACGAGATGGCGGAACGCGCGGCGCAGCGCGGTCTTCGCGTCTGCTACGAGGCGCTGGCCTGGGGCCGCCATGTCAACCGCTGGCGCCAGGCCTGGGAGGTCGTGCGGCGGGCCGGCCACCCCGCGCTCGGCCTCTGCCTCGACAGCTTCCACACCCTCTCGCTCGGCGACGACCTCGCGGGGCTGGCGGCGGCGGTGCCGGGGGAGAAGCTGTTCTTCCTGCAACTGGCCGACGCGCCGCGCCTGTCAATGGACGTGCTGTCCTGGAGCCGCCATCACCGGCTGTTCCCCGGCCAGGGCGAGCTGACCGTGGCCCCCTTCCTGCGCGACGTGCTGGCGGCGGGCTATGCCGGCCCCGTCTCGCTCGAGGTCTTCAACGACGAGTTCCGCGCCGCGCCTTCCCGCCGCATCGCGCGCGACGGCCTGCGCAGCCTGACCTGGCTGGACGAGGCGGTGGGCGCGGCGTCGCTGCCGGCGCTGCCGAGGCTGTCGGGCATCGAGTTCGTGGAATTCGCGGTGGACCACGAGGCACGGGAGGAGCTCGGCCGCTTCCTCGGCACGCTCGGCTTCCGCCGTGCGGGGCCGCACCGGTCGAAGGACGTGGAGCTGTGGCGCAACGGCGGCGCCAACCTCGTGCTGAACGCCGAGCCCGACAGCGCGGCGTCCGAACGCTTCGAGCAGCTCGGTCCCTCGGTCTGCGCCATGGCGCTGCGCGTCGACGACCCCGAACGCCTGGTCGGCCGCGCGCAGGCGCTGTCCTATCCGGTCTGGCGCGAACGCACCGGCGAGGGCGAGCGGCGCATCCCCGCGGTCCGCGCGCCGGACGGCACGCTGGTCTACCTGGTGGAGGACCCCGCCGCCGGGGCCCGGCCGATCTGGGAGGACGACTTCCGCCTGGACGCGCCGCAGGAACAGGGCGGGCTGCTCGGCGTGGACCACGCGGCGCAGGCGGTGGTGCCGGGGATGCTGGACAGCTTCGTGCTGTTCTACCGCGCCCTGTTCGGGCTGGAGCCCGACGCGCTGTGGGAACTGCCCGACCCCTACGGGCTGGTGCGGTCGCGCGCCTTCATCGGCGGCGGGGGCAGCGTGCGCCTGCCGCTCAACGTGTCGGAGAGCGGGCGGACGGGCACGGGCCGCTTCGTCTCGGCGCTGGCCGGGGCGGGGGTGCACCACATCGCCTTCGCGACCGGCGACGCGGCGGCGGCGGTGGACCTGGCCGCCACGCGCGGTGCGCCGCTGCTCGACATTCCCGAGAACTACTACGAGGACCTCGGCGCCCGCTTCGGGCTGGAGGACGAGGAGCTGGGCGCGCTCGCCGAGCGCCACCTGCTTTATGACCGCGACGGGTCGGGCGGCGCCTTCCGCCACGCCTACACCCATGCCTTCCGCGACCGCTTCTTCCTGGAACTGGCGGAACGGCAGGGCGGCTATGGCGGCTTCGGCGCCGCCAACGCGTCCGTCCGCATGGCGGCACAGCGCCGGCAGGGCAGCGGCGGGTGATGCGCGCGGCGGCAGGCGGTCAGCGGGGGAAGGCGGCCTCGTAGGCGGCGGGGCTGAAGCCGACCAGCGTCCGCCCGCCGAGGTCGAGGACCGGGCGGCGGATCATCGCGGGCTCGGCCAGCATCAGCGCGACGGCCCGCGCCTCGTCCAGCGCCGCGCGCTCGGCCTCCGGCAGCCTGCGGAAGGTGGTGCCGGCGCGGTTCAGCACCGCCTGCCAGCCATGTTCCGCCACCCAGCCGCGCAGGCGCGCCTCCTCCACGCCGTCGGCCCGGTGGTCGTGGAAGCGGTGCGCCACGCCGCGCGCCTCCAGCCAGGTGCGGGCCTTCCTCATCGTGTCGCAGTTGCGGATGCCGTGGATCGTCACCGGCGCCGCGCCGACCGTCGCCCCGGGCATCACTCCCACTCGATCGTGCCGGGCGGCTTCGAGGTGATGTCGTAGGTCACGCGGTTGATGCCGCGGACCTCGTTGACGATGCGGTTGGCCACCCGGCTCAGGAACTCCATGCTGAACGGGTAGACATCCGCCGTCATGCCGTCCGTGCTGGTCACGGCGCGGAGTGCGCAGGCCTGGTCGTAGGTGCGGCCGTCGCCCATCACGCCCACGGTGCGGACCGGCAGCAGCACCGCGAAGGCCTGCCAGATCGCGTCGTAGAGGCCCGCCGTCCTGATCTCCTCCAGGTAGATCGTGTCCACCTTCCGCAGCAGGTCCGCCTTCTCCCGCGTGACCTCGCCGGGGATGCGGATGGCGAGGCCCGGGCCGGGGAAGGGATGGCGGCCGACGATCGCCTCGGGGATGCCGAGTTCCCGGCCCAGCGCCCGCACCTCGTCCTTGAACAGGTCGCGCAGCGGCTCCACCAGCTTCATCCGCATGCCCTCGGGCAGGCCGCCGACATTGTGGTGGGACTTGATGGTGACCGAAGGCCCACCGGTCGCCGACACGCTCTCGATCACGTCGGGATACAGCGTGCCCTGCGCGAGGAAGTCGGCGCCGCCGATCTTGTTCTGCTCCTCCTCGAAGACCTGGATGAACAGGCGGCCGATCGTCTTGCGCTTCACCTCGGGGTCGGTGACGCCGCTGAGCTGGCCGAGGAACAGGTCCGACGCGTCCCGGTGGACCAGGCGGATGTTGAAGCGGTCGCGGAAGGTGGCGACCACCTGCTCGCTCTCGTTGGCGCGCATCAGGCCGTGGTCGACATAGATGCAGGTCAGCTGGTCGCCGATCGCCTCGTGGATCAGCACGGCCGCGACCGAGGAGTCCACGCCGCCGGACAGGCCGCACACCACGCGGCCGGCACCCACCTGGGCGCGGATGCGCCCGATCATCTCCGCGCGGAAGGCGCCCATGGTCCAATCGCCGCGGCAGCCGCAGACCAGGTGGGTGAAGTTCCGCAGCAGCGCCGCGCCGTGCGGGGTGTGGACGACCTCCGGGTGGAACATGGTGCCGTAGTAGTGGCGCGCATCGTCGGCGATCAGCGCGAAGGGCGCGCCCTCGCTCGCCGCCACCACGCGGAAGCCGGGGGGCAGTTCGGTGATGCGGTCGCCATGCGACATCCACACCTGTTCGCGCGCGCCGCGCGCCCAGACCCCCTGGGTGATGGCGCAGTCGCCGGTCACGTCGATGAAGGCGCGGCCGAATTCCCGCGCATGCCCGCCTTCCACCGTTCCGCCGAGCTGGTGCGCCAGCACCTGCTGCCCGTAGCAGATGCCGAGCACCGGCAGGCCGGAGGCGAAGACGTGGTCCGGCGCGCGGGGGCTCTCGCCCTCCGTCACCGAAGCCGGGCCGCCCGACAGGATGATGCCCTTCGGGTCGAAGGCGCGGATGCGGGCCTCGGGCGCCGCGTTGTAGGGCCAGATCTCGCAATAGACCCCGGCTTCCCGCAGGCGGCGCGCGATGAGCTGCGTCACCTGGCTGCCGAAGTCGAGGATCAGGATGCGTTCGTGGCGGGGGGCGCCCTGGGCGGGTGCGGGGGCGGGGGCGGAGTCGGCGGGGCGCGTCATGGCGGGCTAGGACCACAAGCCGGGCGGAAGGGCAAGCAGCGCGTGGCCCGGCGGCCAAGGAACGCTTGCCGCCGCCCCGCCGCAGGCGGCAGACTCGGCGCGCCGGGCAAGCCCTGGCCGCCGCCATGCCCCGTCCCGGGGCGGCGCCGGTCGTTGCGGAGCTGCGCCATGGCCCCCTCCCCTTCCCGCCGCGCCTCCGGCCTTGCCGCCCGCGGCAGGCTCGACGCGATGCCGGACCGGATCGACGCGCGCGACTGGTTCTACCGCCCCGGCCTCGCCGCCCCGCCGGACATGCTGGTGAACCTCCACCGGGTGCCGAAGGTGCTGGACCAGGGGCAGGAAGGCGCCTGCACCGGCTTCGCGCTGGCCGCCGTCATCAACTTCCTGCTCGCGCGGCGGGCGGGCACGCTGCCCGCCGCGCGCCTGGTCAGCCCGCACATGCTCTACGAGATGGCGCGGCGCTACGACGAATGGCCGGGCGAGGCCTATGAAGGGTCCTCGGCCCGTGGCGCGATGAAGGGCTGGGTGCGGCACGGCGTCTGCCCCGACGGGAAGTGGCGCAGCGCCGGCGCCGGGATCGAGGGGCTGACGCGGGACCTGGCGGAGCTGGCCCGCACCGCGCCGGGCGGCGCCTTCTACCGCGTGGCGCATCGCGAGATCCGCGACATGCACGCGGCGCTGTGCGAGACCGGCATCCTCTACGCCACGCTGATGGTCCATGACGGCTGGGACGAGCCGGGGACGGTGCGCGACGGCCGCGGCCGGCTGGTGCGCGACGCCGAAGGCCGGCCGCGCCGCGCGGCGGTGACGCTGACGCATGAGGTGGAGGGCCGGCCGCGGCAGGTCCGCCTGCCGGTCATCTCGCGCTGGAACCGCGCGGAATCGGGCCATGCGGTCGCGTTGGTGGGCTACACGCGCGAAGGCTTCATCGTGCAGAATTCCTGGGGCGAGGACTGGGGCAACGGCGGCTTCGCGCTGCTGCCCTACGAGGACTTCATGCTGCACGCCACCGATGTCTGGGTCGCGCAGCTCGGCGTGCAGGTCTCGCTCGACCTCTGGGCGAAGGGGGAGGTGGGCGACACCGACAAGGGGCTTGCCCGCGCCGGGAAGGCCATCCCGCTCGAGGACATCCGCCCCTATGTCGTCGATGTCGGCAACAATGGGAAGCTGTCGGCCCATGGCGACTACTGGACGACCGAGGAGGAGGTGGAGCGCCTGTTCCACGACACCATCCCCAATGCCGCGAAGGACTGGGAGAAGCGGCGCGTGCTGCTCTACCTCCATGGCGGGCTGAACAGCGAGGCGGCGACGGCGCGGCGGGTGGTGGCGATGAAGCAGCCGCTGCTCGACAACGGCATCTACCCGCTGCACGTCATGTGGGAGAGCGGCGCGGCGGAGACGCTGCGGCACATCGTCGAGGACATCTTCACCGCCCGCGACGACCGCGCCGGCTGGCTCGGCCGCCTGCGCGAGGGTGCGCGGGAGGCGTGGGACCGCACGCTGGAGCTGACGGCGGCGCGCCCGGGTTCGCTGATGTGGGAGGAGATGAAGGAGAACGCCGCCCTCTCCTCCAGCCATCCCGCCGGCACCGGCGCGATGCAGGTCATCGCGAAGCATGTCGCCGCGGCGCTGGCCGCGACCAGGCCCGCCGAACGCGCGAAGTGGGAACTGCATGTCGTGGCGCACAGCGCGGGCGCGATCTACGCGGCGCATGCGCTCGGCCTCATCCTCGGCGCCGGGATCCCGCTGCGCTCGCTCCACCTGCTCGCGCCCGCGATCACGGTCGGGCTGTTCGAGGAGAAGATTCTGCCCCTCGTCGCCTCCGGCGCCTGCCCGATGCCGCACACCTACGTGCTGGGCGACGCGGCGGAACGGGACGACAGCGTCGGCATCTACCGCAAGTCGCTGCTCTACCTCGTCAGCAACGCCTTCGAACCGGCGCGCGGCACGCCGCTCCTCGGGATGGAACGCTTCGCGGCCGCGCTGGCGCCGGAGGTGGCGGCGCGGGTCCACCCGCAGTTGGTCGTGGCGGGCCGGGGCTCGCCCCTCCGCTCGGCGAGTTCGACGCATGGCGGCTTCGACAACGACCCGCGGACGATGAACGACGTGCTGGCCAACATCCTCGGCGCGCCGCCCGCGCGGCCCTTCGACCGCCGCGACCTCGACTACGACAGGTCCTGGTGGTCCGTGCTGCGGCCGCGTTGAGGGCGGGTCAGCCTTCCTTCACCGGCGCGGTGGCGGCCAGCAGCGTGTCGATCGGGTCCCACAGCACGGCCACCTGTTCCACCCCCTGTCCGGCCACGCGGATCGCCTCGTGCATCGCCGGGCGGCCGCCGAGGTGGCGGTAGAAGAAGCGGCTGGGGTTGTCCCGCAGCACCCAGGCCATGGCGGAGTTGCAGCCGATGGCGCGCAGATGCGCCGCCATGGCGCGCATCAGCCGGCGGCCCACCCCGCGTTCGCGGTAGTCGTCGAGGACGTAGAGCGTCTCGACCTCGCCCTCGCCGAGGCCGCGGCGGCGGTTGCGGCCGCCCGAGGCGAAGCCCACCACCCCCGCCTCGCCCCCCGGCGCGTCGCGCGGGTGGTCCTGCCCGGCGGCGGTGGCGACGAACACCGCATGGCCCTCGCGCCGGTCGAGGATCGCGCGCTGGTAGAAGGCGGCGAGCCGGGCCTCGGACAGGTTCGCCAGGTAGCGGTCGTCAAGGATGCCGGCATAGGCGCTGCGCCAGGCGGCCACGTGCACCGCCGCGATGGCGGGCGCGTCGCCAGGCCGGGCGCGACGGATGGAGATCATCGGGGCGGGCGCGCGGCCGGCGGCGGCCGGACCCTGCCGCACCGGCACGGCCGTGCGGGGGGGCGCGGCACGGCCATGCTCATGCCCCGCGTTCCAGCACGGCGGCGAAGAAGCCGTCCGTGTCGTGCCGGCCGGGCGAGAGGCTGAGATGCGGCCCTTCCCCCGGCGCCGGCGTGCCGGGGACGAGCGCGGACCAGAGCGCCGGGACCGGCAGCTCCCGAAAATCGGGATGGCGTCGCAGGAAGGCCTGCATCTGCATCTCGTCCTCCTCCGGCAGGAGCGAGCAGGTAGCGTAGACCAGACGCCCGCCCGGGCGCACCAGTTCCGATGCCTGGTCGAGGATCGTCGCCTGCTTCGCCGTCAGCTCCGCCAGGTCCTGCGCGCCGGTGCGCACCCGCGCATCCGGGTTGCGCCGCCAGGTGCCCGTGCCGGTGCAGGGCGCATCGACCAGCACGCGGTCGAAGCTGCGGCCGCTGCGCTTGCGCCACTTGTCCCCCGCCGCCAGCAGGTGCGTCTCGGCATTGTGGACGCCGGCGCGCCGCAGCCGCCGCGTCGCCCCCTGCAGGCGCGAGGTGGAGACGTCGCAGGCGACGATGTGGCCGCGGTTCTGCATCGTCGCCGCGATGGCCAGCGTCTTGCCCGCGGCGCCCGCGCAATAATCCGCCACCCGCATCCCGGGCCGCGCATCGGTCAGCAGCGCGATCAGCTGGCTGCCCTCGTCCTGCACCTCGACCAGCCCGCCCACGAAGGCGGCGCTGGCCGCCACTGGCCGGCGGTCCGCGATGCGGAGGCCCCAGGGGGAGAAGCGGGTCGGCACGGCGACGATTCCCTCCGCCGCCAGCGCCGCGACCGCGGCCTCCCGCGTGGTGCGCAGCAGGTTGGCGCGCAGGTCGAGCGGCGCCACCCCCTCCATCGCCGCCGCCTCCGGCGCCAGCGCCTCGCCGAAACGGGCGGCGAAGCCGGGGAAGGCCCAGTCCGGCAGGTTCAGCCGGATCGGCTCCGGCATCGCCGGGTCCACCAGGGGGCGCCCGGCGAGCCGGGCGATGGCCGCGGCCTCCTCCACGCTCGGCGCGGCGGGGGCGAAGCGCTCGCCCGAGTAGTTCTGCGCCAGGCCCTGCGCGGTCCAGCCCTCGGTCAGCAGCAGGTGCGCGGCCATCAGCAGCCGCGGCGTCGGCCGCGCGCCGATCTCGGCGAGGTGCCAGCCGAGCCGCAGCCGCTGGCGTATGGCGCCCCAGGCGCGGTCCGAGACGTTCCGCCGATCCGACCCGCCGATGTAGCGGCGCGTGCGGAAGAAGTCGTTGGCGATGGCGTCTGCGGGACGACGGGGCTCGGCCTCGACGGCAGCGAGCAGGTCGATGGCGGCGGCGATGCGGGCGGAAGGGGTCATGTGCCCAGCAATGTAGGGAGTTCGGCGAGCGTTGCGATGCGCGCGGCCGCAACCCTGTCCAGCCAGTATTCGGTGGGTTGCGGCGCGCGGTTCAGCCAGTGGACGCGGAAGCCGAAGCGCGCGGCGCCATAGGCGTCCCACGCATTGCCCGACACGAAGGCGATCTCGTGCGGCTGGCAGGCGAAGCGGGCGGTGGCCAGCGCATAGACCGACCGGTGCGGCTTGTAGCGCCGCAGCGGGTGCACCGACAGCACGGCGTCCAGCAGCGGGGCGAGGCCGGCGGCGTCCACCGCTTCCTCCAGCATCGCGGGCTCCCCGTTCGACAGGATCGCGGTGGCGATGCCGGCGCGGCGCAGCGCGGTGAGCGCCGGCGCGGCGTCGCCGAAGGCGTCGAGCCGCCGGTAGGCCGCGAGCAGGTCCGCCCGCAGCGCGGCATCCGCGATGCCGTGCGCGGCCAGCGCGACGCCGAGCGCACGGTCGGTGACGGCGGCGAAATCCTCGTAGTCGCCGGCCGCAGACAGGATCCAGGAATATTCCAGCTGCTTCGCGCGCCACAGAGCCGAGACGGCGGCCGCCTGCGCCCCGAGCCGCGCCGCATGCCGCGCGACGGCGGCATGGACGTCGAGCAGCGTGCCATAGGCGTCGAAGACGCAGGCCCGCGGCGGGGCCGCGATGGGCGGCATGGGGTCTGGTCCTTCCTCGGCCGGCATGGTCGCCGGCCGCGCGCGGAAGGGCAAGCCGCATCGGCGGCCCGCCCGCCCGGCGGACGGCGCGCTACCCCTCGATGCGGTAGTTCGGCGCTTCCCGCGTCACCGCCACGTCGTGGACATGGCTTTCCCTCAGGCCGGCATTGGTGATGCGGCGGAAGCGGGCCCTGGTCTGGAGGTCCGGGATGGTGGCGCTGCCGGTGTAGCCCATGGCCGCCTTCAGCCCGCCCACCATCTGGTGGACCACGGCGCCGACCGGGCCCTTGTAGCCGACGCGGCCCTCGACCCCTTCCGGCACCAGCTTCAGCTTGTCCGACACCTCCGCCTGGAAGTAGCGGTCGGCCGAGCCGCGGGCCATGGCGCCGAGGCTGCCCATGCCGCGATACGACTTGTAGCTGCGCCCCTGGTAGAGGAAGACCTCGCCCGGCGCCTCGTCCGTGCCGGCGAAGACGCTGCCCATCATCACGCAATCCGCACCCGCCGCGATCGCCTTGGCGATGTCGCCCGAGGAACGGATGCCGCCATCGGCGATGGCGGGCACCCCCTTCTCGCGCGCGGCGGCGGCGCTTTCCATCACCGCCGTCAGCTGCGGCACGCCGACGCCGGCGACGATGCGGGTGGTGCAGATCGAACCGGGGCCGATGCCGATCTTCACCGCATCGGCCCCCGCCTCGATCAGCGCCAGCGCGCCTTCCGGCGTGGCGACGTTGCCGGCCACGATCTGCACGCTGTTGGACAGCTTCTTGATGCGCTCGATCGCGCGCAGCACGCCGCCGGAATGGCCATGCGCGGTGTCCACGACGATGACGTCCACCTCCGCCTCGACCAGCAGGGAGGCGCGGCGGAAGCCGTCCTCGCCGACGCCGGTGGCGGCGGCGACGCGCAGGCGCCCCATCGCGTCCTTCACCGCCGCAGGGTTGGCCTGCGCCTTGTCCATGTCCTTCACGGTGATCAGGCCGATGCAGCGATAGGCATCGTCCACCACCAGCAGCTTCTCGATCCGGTGCTTGTGCAGGAGGTTGCGCGCCTGGGCGGGCGTGACATCCGCCTTCACCGTCACCAGGTTCTCCCGCGTCATCAGTTCGTAGACGCGCAGGTTGGGGTCGGAGGCGAAGCGCACGTCGCGGTTGGTGATGATGCCGACCAGCCGGCCGCTGTCGCGTTCCACGACCGGGATGCCGCTGATGCGGTGGCTGTCCTGCAGCGCATGCACCTCGGCCAGGGTCTGGTCGGGATGGATGGTCAGCGGGTTCACCACCATCCCGCTCTCGAACTTCTTCACCCGCCGCACCTGGGCGGCCTGCTCCTCGGGCGAGAGGTTCTTGTGGACCACGCCGATGCCGCCGGCCTGCGCCATGGCGATCGCCATGTTGCCCTCCGTCACCGTGTCCATCGCGGCGGAGACGAGGGGGATGTTGAGCTGGATCTCCCGCGTGAGGCGGGTGCGGGTGTCCGTGTCGGCCGGCAG
The DNA here is from genome assembly GCF_050563535.1 of Falsiroseomonas sp. CW058. NCBI lineage: Bacteria > Pseudomonadati > Pseudomonadota > Alphaproteobacteria > Acetobacterales > Roseomonadaceae > Falsiroseomonas > Falsiroseomonas sp. CW058. The sequence goes on along the minus strand of NZ_JBNXUO010000001.1, from coordinate 110,155 downwards.
CACGGTGGAATAGGCCGGCACCAGCAGGACGTCGTCGAAGGCGAAGGCCTCCTCGAAGCGCGCGCGGACGGCGCTCGGCGTCTCGGACAGGGAATCGGGGGGCGCCATGGCGGGAACCTCGTGGGGGAACGCAACCTTGGCGGCCCCGCCTACACCCGAAGGGGGCGCGGCGTCCAGCGCGCCGCGTTGCGGGCGGATGAAGCTTCGGCATGGGTGCGGAAGGTGGCGGGCGCGGAATCACGGCCTCGTGGGGAAGACTCCCGCCCTGCCGGGCGTTAGGGGCGGCCCGAACGGACAAGGACGTGCCCCATGGCTTTCCGCCTCGACCTGCGACGGCTTGGCGATCTTCCCGTGTTCGAGGACGGCATCCGGCAGGTCGTGCAGGAAGGCTGGAACCTCGACCTCGGCGCCCTCGGCGAGCTTCAGCGCACCCTGCGGGAGCCGGGCCTGTCGGACCTGAACCGCCTGCAGGACCTTGCCGCCCGCCTGCCAGCCGGCCTCGGCGCGCCCGACGCGACGGGCGAGGTGCCGACCGGCAGCGCCGCGGTGACGCGGGAGGAGGCGGCGGTGGCCGCCAGCCTCGCCGCCGCCCCGCGCATCGTCGAGGCGCTGGGCCCGGATGCGCTGTCCGTGCAGGTGCGCGGCCAGTCCTTCGACGTGGTCGAGCGGTACGAGGACGATGCCAGCGGCTTCTCCGCCCTGCGGCTGCGCCCGGCGGCCGGCGGCGCGGAGGTCTTCGCCATCGACGGGCTCGAGGTCGGGTCCCGCGCGGATGAGGTGGCGGCGGCGGGGCTGGGCCGCATCCAGGTCACCTCCGACGCCTTCCGCGGGATGATCGCGGATGCCACGGCCGTGGCGCTGGAGGAGGGGCGGGAGATCCACTTCACCGGCCCGAGCCTCGGCGGCGCGGTGGCGCAGGTCGCGGCCCATGAGGCGGCGGAGGCACTGGCGCTGTCGGGCCGCGCCTTCCCGACCGGCGTGGTGGGCCTGGTCACGGTCGATGCGCTCGGCGGCCGCGACGCGGCGGAGGCGATCAACGGCGGCGCGCTGGACCCGGCGGCGCTGCGCCTGATCGAGGCGCTGAACCTGCGCACGGAGGGCGATGTGGTCTCCCGCATCGGCAGCCATCTGGGCGCGACGCTGACGCTGCCGGCGCTGGACGCGGCCGGCAACCGCGTGACGCTGGATGCGGCCGATGCGCATGTGAACGTGGTGTCGCTGCTGCAGGTGCTGGACAGCGACGCGCTGTTCGCAGAGGGCGTGGCGGGCGCGCCGGCCGAGATCTCCGGCTTCGCGCGGGCGGCGAACGGCGCCGGCGCGGCGCTGGGGCAGGCCTGGCTGCTGGCCGGCGGCCGCGACGACGGCGCACCGGGCGAGTTGCAGATTCCGGGCACCGCCAGCTTCGACGCGACCGGCACCGTCTGGTCGCTCGACGCCGATGACGACGGCTCGGTGGACATCGCCGTGGCGCTGGCGCAGCCGGTCAGCCCGGCGACGGCCGACCTCGTCCTCGGCTGACGGCGCCCCCTCCGCCCCGGCAGGTAGGCGGCGCGGGGTCCTGCCGGGCTCAGCCCTTGAAGCCGGTCGCGACCACGTAGAGTTCCGCGCTGTCCTTGCGGCTGGCGGGGGGCTTGGCGTGGCGCACCTGGGCGAAGCGTTGCTTCAGCGTGTCAAGGAAGGCCTTTTCCGACCCGCCCTGGAACACCTTCGCCACGAAGCCCCCGCCGGGTGCCAGCACGCGCAGCGCGAAGTCGAGCGCGAGTTCCGCCAGCGCCATGATGCGGAGGTGGTCGGTCGCGTTGTGGCCGGTGGTGTTGGGCGCCATGTCGGACAGCACCAGATCGGCCTGGCCGTCCAGCAGCCGCTCGACGCTCCGTTCCGCCTCGGGGTCCTGGAAGTCGCCCTGGAGGATCATGGCGCCCGGCACCGGGTCCACCGGCAGCAGGTCGAGCCCCACCACGCGACCCCGCTCCCCCACCTTGGCGACCGCCACCTGCGTCCATCCGCCCGGCGCCGCGCCGAGATCCACCACCCGCCCGCCCGGCTTCAGCAGGCGGAACTTCTCGTCCATCTCCACCAGCTTGAAGGCGGCGCGCGACCGGTAGCCGCGCGCCCGGGCGGCGGCGACATAGGGATCGTTCAGCTGGCGTTCGAGCCAGCGCTGCGACTGCACGCTGCGGCCCTTGGCCGTCTTGAGGCGCGCGGACAGCTGCCGGTTGCCGCTCGGGGGCTTGGTCATGGTGCGAGGCTATACGCGCGTCAGGCGCCCGGGTGCCAGCCGCCTGCTCCACGCGGCGCGGGCCGGCGTGCGGCGCGGTCGGCGCGCATCAGGCGCATCAGGATGCCCTCCCGCAGGCCCCGGTCGGCGACCGTCAGCCGCGGCACCGGCCAGACGCGGCGGATCGCGGCATAGACCGCGCAGCCGGGCAGCACGAACTCCACCCGTTCCGGCCCGACGCAGGGATGCGCCGCCAGCCCCTCCCGCCCCAGCGCGAACAGGTCGCCCAGCGCCTGGTCCGCCACCCCGGCATCGAGCGTCCGCCCATCCACCAGCGGCCGCCGGTAGCGCGGCAGCGCCATGGCGACGCCGGCCAGCGTGGTGACCGTGCCGGAGGTGCCCATCAGCCGCACGCCGCCCGCCCGGATCTCCTGCGCGATGCGGTGCACCGCGTCGAACCCCGCCAGCCGGTCCGCGACCTCGTCGACCACCGCATGGAAGCCGGCTTCGGTGAAGCAGGACGGGCCGCCGCGCTCGGACAGGGTGACGACGCCGACGGGGACCGAGATGTAGCCGACCAGTTCCGGCGCCGGCCGCCCGGGCTGGATGCGGATCCAGGCGATCTCGGTGGAGCCGCCGCCGATGTCGAACAGCAGCGCGCGCCGGTCTCCCGGATCGAGCAGGGGGGCGCAGGATTCGACCGCAAGCTCCGCCTCCTCCCGCGCCGAGATGATGCGGAGGCGGATGCCGGTCTCTGCCTCGACCCGCGCGAGGAAGGCGGCGCCGTTGGCGGCCCTGCGGCAGGCCTCCGTGGCGACGGCCTGGATGGCGCGCGGCCGGCGGCGGGAGAGCTTGTCCGCGCAGGCGCGCAGCGCCGCCAGGGCGCGGTCCATCGCGGCCTCGGACAGGCGGCCCGTCGCGCCCAGCCCCTCGCCGAGGCGGACGATGCGGCTGAAGCTGTCGAGCACGCGGAACCCGCCGCCCGCGACAGGCGCACCGACGAGGAGCCGGCAGTTGTTGGTGCCGAGGTCGAGCGCGGCGAAGCAGCCCGGCGCTCCCCCGTCCCGGCGTGGCGGCGCAGGCTCATGGCAGGCGCCGCGAGTGTCCGGGGGGATGCCGTCGAGGGCGGGGAGGAGGTCGTCTGGCATGGCGATTGGCGGCACCCCTCCCCGCCCTGCGGCGGGAAGATGGCGCCGTCCACATGATTGGTCGCGGCCGCGCGCCGGGCAAGGCATTTCCTTCCAGCCCCGCAGTTGCGGCCCGAGCGCCCGCATGCTAGCACGCGCCTCCCGCCGGCAGGGATGCCGTCGGCCACCGGATGGTGGGGGATAGTTTAGCGGTAGAACTCCGGATTCTGACTCCGGCAGCCTTGGTTCGAATCCAGGTCCCCCAGCCACCGCCGGCCTAACCTACGGCAAGCCCTTCCTTTTCCTCCGAGGATTTCTGCGCACTTCGGGCCGCTGGCCGGGGTGTCGCACAGACGTGTCGCACAAAGGTGTCACACACGGGACTCCCAGACAGAGGCCCCCGCTGGGGGAACGGATGGGACAGGCGAGCCACCTCTACCGACGCAGCAACCTCTGGTATTGGCGCCGGCGCGTCACCCGCGGCCCCGCCCGCGGCCGCCCGATCGCCCTCTCCCTCGGCACCGAGGAGCGTGCCCGGGCGCGCCGCGCCGGCGCCGCCCTCGACGCCGTCTTCGAGGAACTGATGTCAGAGGCCGACGACCGCGACCTGCCGCCGGGCACCTACGAGGCCATAATGCTGGCCGCCCGGGACGCCATCCTCCTTCGCCTCGCCGGCGAGCACGCCGCCCGCGGACCCGACCTGGTCCTGCCTGCGGCGCCGCCCATTCGCGACGAGGCCGAGGTGCCACCGAAGACCCAGGCGAAGCTCGCCGCCTTCCTCGCGAAGCTGGAGGCCCGAGAGGCGGACGCAGAAGACGAGGAGATGAGCGGGGCGAAGGTTCCGAAGGCGCTGGCCGACGAGCTACTATCGCTTCTGCCGAAGCCGAGCCCCCCGCCGAAGGGTCACAGGCAGGAGCCGACGCTCCCGTCCCGCACCACCGCTGCGCGCGCCCGCGCGCACCGCTCCAGGGCCTTCGCGGAGATTCTCCGCGCCGACCGCGCCGCAAACGACTTCACCGCCGCGAGAGAACTCGCCAGCACCGTCCTTGGTCGCCTCGGCCTGAGCCTCTCAGGGCGTGCCGCGCACCAGGCCGGATCGGCCGTCATGGAGGGCATGATGAAGGCCTACCTCCATGATGTCGACGTCAACCTCGGCCATGCCTCACCGACCGGGGTGCAGCCGCCGATTGGATGGACGGCGGACGCCACACCCATGCCGGCTCCGGCGAAGGGACAAGTCGAGGCACTGCCCGACCAGCCAGTAGCGCTACAAGTCACCAGCCCGGTCGCAGTCTCAGGACCACCGCCGGCGTGGGATGGCTCAATCTCCCCAGACATGCCCCTGTCCGAAGCCTTCAAACTCTTTGCGACATCGAAGAGCATCGGAGACGCGTGGAAGGACGACACGAGCGACGATGCCCAGCTCTCCCTCCGGATTTTTGTCGAACTCTTCGGTGACCTGCCCCTTCGGCAGATTACGAAAAAGACCGCGCTCGACTTCCAGGCCGCTCTGCACGAGATCTGCAGCGACTGGGGCCAGAACCGCCTTTACTCAGACCCGACCGCCGACAACCCAAACCGTCGCGTCCATGCGCGCCGCGCCATCGAGATCTCCCGCGAGCGCCGGAAAACCGAACCGAACCGGAGCACCCTCAGCCAGAAGACCATCGGGCGGTACACTGGCTTCCTGAACAGCGCCTTCAACTGGGTCATCGAAGATGCTGAATGCCGCACGCTTTCAAATCCGTTCAGAGGTCTGCAGAAAAAGCCGAAGGGTAGCGGCAGAAAAAGCGCCGCTAAAGACGCACGTGACGCGTTCCAGATCGCCGAGATGCAGCGGATCTTCACGTCGCCGCTCTGGTCATCAAAATCCCCGTTCACCGACGAGACTCGTACGGCGCTTAGGCGAGATGGACAGCCTCTTCTGTACTTCGGCATGCTGCTTGCCGCCTATTGCGGCATTCGCCAGCAGGAGCTCAGTCAGCTTCGAGTCGGTGACATCACCCTAAGGGGCGAACTCGCTGAAATCGCCGTCCAGCCCCTTGAAGAGGCAGACTACGCCGCTGAACTCGGGATAACCCGACACACCGAGGCCGAACAAAAAAACAGCCAAAAGTCAGTCGCCGCTGACCGCGCCGTCCCAGTCCATCCAGTCCTCCGGCGATGCGGCTTCTTCGAATACCTCACGCTCCGCGGTGGTCGCCGTAGCGACTTCCTCTTCACTGACATCGGAAAGGATGCAAAAGCGGGAGCGCGGAAACTCGCGAGGTTCTTCCTTCTGCTACGCAGGGAGCTCGACCTGGGCCGACCGAAGACAACCTTCCACTCGCTCCGCCATACGGTGCGGACCATGCTCGACTCCATAACAGGAGATGAACTGCGCGTGGACGCCATCATCGGCCACGAGAGCACGAAGGGGGGCGAGAATACCGGCGCAGTCTACCGAAAGGGCCGCTGGCTAAGGCCTCTACACGATGACCTCGCGAAGCTCAGCTACGGCATCCGGGCGCTGGGCGAGGACGATTTACTGGTGCGGCAGATGCAAGAGGACGGCTTTGTACTAAGTCGGATGCCGCTGATCGAGGAAACGACGACCTCAACATAATGCAGCATTGGAGGAAGACGCTAGACCTGCGCGACGCTTCATGGTCATGAGCGTCGCTTCCGTCACTGCATGACGCCGGAGAGCATTCTCGAGACCAGCCACGATAACGCGAGCGTCACTGCCACCTCGAGCTCCAAGCCCGGACATCGCCGAGCAGATCGCGCCACGAGCGGCCGCCACGCCGATTGTCAGCCGAAGTTGCGCCTCGAGCGCGAGTCGATAGCGGTTCAGGTAGCATGATCCGGATGGTGCAGGAGGCCGGGGCGCGCCCACGTCGCAGCGGTCCCCCAGCCAGCCATCCGGAGCCGTCAGGGTGCCTACCTCACGGATCCTCCGCCGAACCCGTTTCTGGTCGATTGGTGTCGAGGGTGGCGCGATCCCGTTCGCCCAGGCCCATGCATCGTAGCTCAGGAGGTCCGGATACCCCCTCCTGGCCAGTTCCTCCGCAGACCAAGTCGCAGACTTGTACAGGTAGTCAATCAATTGGATCCAGTCATCGCCGCGACGTCCCGGCGTCGAAGGCGTCTTCGTCACGATCGACGTCGCGTCGAGGTCCCGCCCCCGTGTAAGCATTCCCCGTGAGGGCAGAACGGGCGCCCCTCCCGAACGCTGCCGGAAAATGCTCTCGCGCAGCATCTCGAATGCGCGGTTCACATGCCGGGGCGGCACAACCGCCAGGATGTGAAAATGCGGTAGGCCCCGTTGCTTCCAAGGCTCTGCGCGCCACAGGATCAACGCGTAGGGGATCCTCGCCCGCGCCAACCTCGCAGTCCAGCGGTCGTGGATCTTCTTCTTCCAGCCGAACATCGCGTTGACTGGCAGGGACTCGTGCTCAACAAGGCGCCGAGGAACCGAGAGCGTCGCAACCATCCCGACGAGACCCGCCCGGAGCGCATCCGCGACAACCTGCGTACATCGGCGTGCGCGTCCGAGGGCAGCACGCCGACGAGACGCTGCAATCGCCACCTCGTCCCCGCGAAAACCTTTCGCTACCCTGGCCCGGGAAATCCCCGCGACGTACTCAGCGCGCATCTCCCGCGAAACCCACGCCGTCACCCGCCCCGCCCGTCTAAGCGCCTCCTCGCGCCAGACACGCTCGGTGCGCCGAGCTTTCCGTGAGATCGGCCTACGCGCCACTGTGATTACCTGGACAGCGCGCCCTGACGCGGACCGGAGGAGGCGTTAGCGGCTCCCGCCGCGCGCGACCGCTCGACATATCGCCGGAGCGCGGCCGAGCAGGTCACCCGTCTCACCACCGGCGTCGGGCGTCCCATGCGGCGCTCGTGGGCGAGGAACGCCTCGAGCCTCGCCTGATCGTCCGGCATGTTGAGGAACATGAGGATGTGGTCCCGGTGCCGGGCCGGCATATGGATGCCGACGCCACCTTCGAGCCCAACGCCAACGACCTGCTCCGCTGCGATCTGATCCGTCATCCTTCTGGCTCCGTCCTGCGTCCACGGACAGATGCTCAGGCGCACCATTCCCGTCAACCCTTTGTTTTTGCTGGAAACGCCTCGTTAACGCTTTCGGTCGTCATCGCAGACGCTGCTAGCTTGCCACCGCGTACCGAGCTCGTGCTCACGCACCCCGTTCCGTTCGACGGTCGGAGTAGAAGGGAGCGCCGAAGCCGGCGACAATTCGCCAAGCATTCCGGACCGCCTATGGCGCAGGATCATCGACGCCCGCTTCGCACCAACTGAGCCGGGAGGATCGACGATAAATGGCGAGAAGACGTCGAAACGGCATGCCGTCGCCAGACTGACGCGTGACATGCAGATGCTGCAGGGTCCCGTTTGAAAGGAATAAGGCCCCGCCTACATCTCCTTCGTCGCTGCGGTGACGACCGCATCAACATCGCCGGCTCGCAAAGCGTCCACCGGCTCCCGTCCGCCCAACGCTGCAGAGGGCAGCACCAACCACTGCAGGACGTGCCAGCCCCCCGCGCCGGTCTTCGCGGCGGCAGACACTACGCGATCTATCCCGGGCAGGATCCCGAGCGGCAACACGTCCGCCCTGAACTGGATTCGTGGCAGGACAGCGCGGCCGCGGAGCGTGACGACGAGCACCTGGCCCTGCCTTATCATCGCGACCACGGCATCGATCGTCGTTCCGAACAGCCTCGCGGCTTCTGCCACGCCGACGGCACCGCCGGTATCGTAGAGCAGCTCATCGTCCTCGGGCGCGCAGCCGAGCTCAAGGCGTGCCCGCGCGAGCATAGGACCAACGTCACCTCCATCCGCAACGGCCTTCTCGATGTCTCTGCAGAGGCGGCTCAGGTATTCGGCCGTCGGCGCATCTCCTCGTGTGTTCGCGTCGATGCTCACGGCAAGGAGCGCGGCGACGAAATCCCTGGGCGCAACCGGCCCACTGAGCAGTGGGCCGCGCACACTTGGCCAGGTCTCACTGTTCTCATCGTCCCCGTCGCCGGTCGTCATCCTGCCATTTCGCCCCTCACCGCGGTCGCAGGCTGCCGTCCTGATCACGCCCCCAACCGCCCGCCCCGCGGGGCGGGCGGTGTAGAATGCGAAGGACTGGCCAACCCAGGCCACACCAGCCCTTCGCCCTCCTTACACGACGCCGGTCGCGCGCCGGCGCCGAACCTCCTGCCCTTCGATCTCTGCGAAGGGGTCACCGGACATGACGAATCGCGCGACCTCGGCATCCAGCTCCGCGCGCGACAGCGCGCCGGCGCCGCGGACCGCGCACTCCCACATCCACAGGACGCGGTAGCCGAGGCCCAGGAGGTCCGCCCTGTTCGCGGCGTCCCTCCTGCGGTTCCGGCCAAGCTTGCCCTGCCAGTCGAACGACGACTGCGGGATGCGGGCCAGGCCGCAGCCCTCATGGTGGTGCCAAAAACATCCCATCGCGAAACACGCGATGCGGGCATCTGACATCACGGCGTCCGGCGTCCCGGGCAGGCCGGCAACCTGCACCAGCGGCTCGCTCCCGGTCACACGCAAGATAGACCTGATCATCTCCCGCTCCGGCCGGGTGCCAGACACGGGAACACAGGCCATGAACCCCATGGCGAAAACTCCAGTCATGTTGTCGGGAAAGGCGGTCTTGGGCTTTGCCCATGGGCAGACCGGAGAATTGCACTTAAGGTGCATATCGCCATGGCGAACGTCAAGTCCAAACCGCAATGGATCTGCGCTGCGCAGCTCCGCGCCGCCCGTGCCCTTCTGGGCTGGACGCAGACCTGCCTGGCCGAGGCGTCGGGCGTCTCCCTCCGCCGCATAAAGACCCTCGAAGCTCCAGACAACGGCGCCGACCTCGCGCCGCTCGCCTGCCGGCCAGCGACCGAGGCGCAGCTCCGTGACGCCCTCGAGCGCGCCGGCATCACCTTTGCCCACAACAGCGGCGCCGTCGCCGTTGCGCGCCAGAGCTAGGAAGACGACAGCGAGCACTCGCTGAAGCCCCGGCGCGCGCAACCGACGCGCGGCGGCGCCGGCATCCTGGCGCCTGCCCTGGCCAGCCGCTGATCGTCTTCGGGAACTCGGAAGAGGGAGGAATGGAGGGCCGCTGCACATCGGCGCGGTGGTTGGCGGGTCGGGGCGACCGCCACCCCACCGCGCCCGATGCGCAGCGGAAGAATGGGGACGTGGTCGAGACCCACGCCAGCATCCGGATACGGACTATGCCAACCCCATGTACGCTTTCGCTCAACCTTCCCATCGACACCGACACCGCCATCGCCCGATGGGCCGCCGCCCTGCCGGCGCCTTCGTATCTCGTCACCGCGACGAACATCGCGGGTGTCGAGGTCTGGCGGCGCTGGTGGCCGGCGGATCTCCTCCGCGTCGCCGCAGGATGGCTCCGCGCCACGGCCGAGGAAGGGGCCGCGATCGGCGCCCGCCCCTGGTTAACCACCCACGTCCTCGTCCGCGGCCTGCGACCCGCCGGATACGCCAGGCTGGCCGAGCACCACCGCATCGCCGCAGCCATCGAGCCTGCCACTGGCCTCATCGAGGCCTGGATCACCATCGCGGAGGCCCCGGTGGACGTCCTCGTCGCGGCGCGCACCGCGGCCGTGCTCGCGGCGCGCTACGGCGGCGACCTGCTGCGCGCCAACGCCGGCGCCACCGGACATCTCCCTGGCCTGCCGAACGTTGTGGCCGCGCCCTCGACGGACAGCGCCCCCACCACGCGCCTGCTCATCGCCGGCGGGCCGGTCGTGGACGCCACCGCCGCTGCCATCATGCAGGAGCAGGCCAGAATGCTCGGCAGGCCCGCCATATGGCAGGGCCGAACGAGCATGGCCCGGCCGGAGCGGTCCCGCCCGGCGATGAGGACGCGTCGGACGCAGCCGACTGGCCACCGGGTCCCGAGCCCGATCTGCGCTTGGCCGCCGGCGTTCCTCCGGCGAGGACACGACGCCTCTACGGGACAGCGGGCGGGCCGCAGCTCCGTTGCTATCGGCGGTCGCGAAACGCACCTGTGACGCCGAATCGTCACCGCCAGCGTAGGCGTCGCGTCCGTCGCGCGCCGCTCTCAGGACCACGCCAGCCCTACGTGTCCCAGGCGTGCCGGATGGCGCTCCGCCGCGTCCAACGGAAACGCGTCGAGGCAGAGGTCCTGGGGAACGCGCCTCCGGGTCGCGACGGCATTGACGCCCTCGTCCGTGAGGGACGCGTCACGGGTCTTCTCGGTCGTCGGCGCATGGTCGCTATCGCCTTCGACCTCGACGCCATCGATCTCGACCACTCGCTCTGGCGCACCGGGGCCCGCAGCATCGACGAGCTGATCACGGCCGCGCTCCTGGCCGTCATCCTCACCGGACAGCCACACCGGCACCGTCCGCGCCGCAGGTAGCGGGCGCGCCGCCAGGCACAGGCTTCCGTCCCACCAGCACTCTGCCGGCGGGCATATCAGCGCCGGCTGCATTCCACACGAACACCATGCGCTCGCGGGAAAGCCAGCCCCCCGCGCAGCAGGCTCGCACAAGGACATCAGCACCATGAGCTACATCGACACCAACGGCGCGCAGCCCGCCGCCGCGCACATCACCGAGCGCCCGATCCGCGGCCTCGAGGACATCCCGGTCTACGCGTCCGATCTCACCCTTCTCCGCGGCATCGTCACCGCGGCCCACCCCGGCATTGCCTCCATTCACCGCGACGCCGACGGCTGGCGCACCGGCGAGGAGACCACCCGCGGAGAGAAAAAGAACTTCTTCACCCGGGGCGGCCGGCGCGGCCTCGTCTGGTCGCCGATCACCGCAGCAACCAGGCGCCTCGTCATCGCTCCTGGCCCCCTCCCGATGGTCTGCATCGCCGCGCTCGAGAGGGAGACTGCCGTCGCCGCCGTCACCGCCTATGCCACCCCCGGCGGCGTCTGGACGGAGGCGGCCGCCGAGGCGGCCGAGCGCCGGATCGCCGAGATCAGAATCCCACTCGTGATCGTCGCCTGCACTGGCCTTCTCGCCAAGCGGATCATGGCCGACCTCCCGGAGCGCGTCGCGAACCTCAACACCGACGTTGTGCACGTAGAGCCACCCCCGGATGGCTGGGTCGCGGAGCTCCGCCGGCGCCGGGCCGGCCACCCCGTCCGCATCTGAAAAGCGCCGCCACACGGGGGCATCGCCGATCAAAGACACCGCCATGAGCAGAAGGTCCGATCCGGCATCCGCGGCCGGACGCTTCCACGCGCTCCAACACCATTAGGCCGAGCGTCATGCCCGAAGCCTCTCGGCCGAACCTCATCCTCGCCCAGCTCCACAACGCGGCGCCGATCACCCATGACGACCTGCGCCGCCGCGCCGAAGCGGGCGTAGCCCTCCTTACCGGGGCAACGCTTCCCCTGCGGTGCGGTGCCGAAGGACAGAGCCTCGTACTCACCGGCTTCTACCTCGAGGCAGGGGCAAAGCGCAGGACAGACCCGGTCACCACGGAGACGCGCGGCGGGACGAACGGGTAGCCGAAACCTCACCTGGGAGGCACCGGCTCCAGGTGCCCCCGTATCCAGCAAACGACACCAAGAGCGGCATTTTCACCATGCACATCTTCGTCCCGGGCGGACGTACCCACGACGCCATTTCCCAGCAGACCCTCCGCCGCTGGCTCGAGGCGCTTCCTGCACCATCGTACCTCGTCGTCCTCCGCCAGGAGGAGAGCGGCCGCGTCCTCCGTCGCGTCTGGTCGCCCGACGTCATCGTGCAGGCCACCGCCTGGATGCGACACATGAACGCGGCCGGCTGGTCGATCCTGGGCCGGCCCTGGTGCGGCGGTCGGCATGTCCTCGTCGACGACCTCGCCACCGTCACCCTCGCGCGCCTCGCGGACGCCTACGCCCCATCAGCCGTCGTCGAGAGCAGCCCCGGCTCATTCCAGGCCTGGGTGACGGTCTCGCAGCAGCCAGTCGGCGCCGAACTCGCAGGCGCTGTCGCGCGGCTCCTCGCACGCAGGTTCGGCGGCGACATCGGCGCCACGGCCTGGAGCCAGCCCGGGCGCGTCCCCGCCTACACGTCGAGAAAGCCGGGGCGCCGAATGGCCGACGGGCGCTACCCCTACGTACGCCTGGTCTCCGCGGATGGCCCGACGGTCACGCCCGGCGCTGACGCGCTGCTCGCTGAGGCACGGGGCGGTGAGGGCGGAGCGCCGCCCGTCGCTGCTCCGCCACCCCCTCCGCCTTCGACGCCGCCCACGTCGGGTGGACCACGCCTCATTCCTCGGTTGCCGGCCGAAGAAGTGGCCGAGGCGACGAGGCGGCTCCGGGAGATGCTTCCAGTCGGAACGCCGGTCGACCGCTCGCGCCGCGACTACTCCATCGCGTATCGCCTTGCCCGGCATGGCGCCTCGCCAGCGCACATCGCCGATGTCCTGGCCGCGAGCGACAAGGTCGAAAGGCGCCCGGCAGGGGCCGTGGACGCGTACATCGATCGCACCGTCAGGGCCGCGATGGATGCCGTGGCGCGACGGCAGCACGGAGGCCGGAGCTGATGAGGAGCGCCGCGGACATGCGCCTCGCCTTCCTCGACCTCGAGGCCTCGGGCAACGTCGAGGACTCCTATCCAGTGGAGGTTGGAGTGGCGATCCCGACCTGGACGGGCGCCGGTTGGACGGTCACCGTCACCTCCTGGCTCATCCGCCCCATGGAAGCCTGGAGCGTGCGGGCGGATCTATGGTCGCCCGTCGCCGAGGCGATGCACGGCCTCGCGCCCGAGTATCTCCGCGCCGCTGGAACCCCGGCAGCCGACGTCGCAGCCGAACTGGACAGCATGCTCGCCGGGCACATGGTTATCAGCGACACGGGGCGGCACGGCTGGGACGCGGCCTGGCTTTCCGTGCTCGGGGTGGCAGTCGGAGACCCGCAATGGCCGCGGCGCTGGCGCCTCGCGCGCGAGACCGCGGGCGAGCTCATCACCGGCCTTGCCCAGCGGAGCAGGATCAGCAGCGAGGTGCTGTCCTCGGTGCTGGCCCGCGCGCCGCGGCACACCCATGCGGCCGGCGAGGATGCCCTCCGAGAAGCGTGGCTCTGGTGCTCGGTCCATGCCCTGGGCACGCCGCCGACGATCTCACCCGAAAGCCGGTACCGGCGGAGATGCAGCAACGTGAGCCCATGAGCCTGGGACCGAGGCGCCGCGGCGCCGAGAGATGACAGGCGCCGACAGCCTTCACCGCGTAGTTCTGACGTAGGACGGGCAGGGAGTACGGTCTGGATCGTGAGGTCGACGTGCTTGAAGTCACCACACCAGCAGCAGGGCTGTCGTGCCGGCGAGGGCAGCGAGCGCCCCGGCGATCCCGATCACCTCGCGGCGGGACTGCAGCAGGGCACCCGCCAGGAGGTGGCCGATCACCGACAAGGCCTCCAGCGCGGCCCCGGTCGCCGAACGGAGGCGCGCCTCGGCCATAGCGAGCCGGCGCCGCAGGCGGCTTCCCCGCGCGAGGCGATCGGCTGCAATCCTCAGCGCTGCGTCTGGCCCAAGGGCCGCAGCGACGACGGGAAGCTGTGACGCGAGCTCCCCGTCGTCGGCGCTTCGAAAACTCCGCCCGGCCTGGGCTCGCCGCGCGGCATTCCGGCTTCGGGCCGCGTCACGAGCGGCCCGAACTGCGGCGAGGCTGGGGGGCCGTCCTCCGTCCATCACCCGCGCCGTGCGATGAACGCCTCGACCATCGGGCGGAGAACTTCGGTCACCTCGAGGAGCCAGTCCTGCAGGCCTTCGAGGGCGCGACCGGCGCGGAGGCGTGGGATGCCATGCGCGCCGAGGTCCGCTTCGCTGATGAGCGCCACACGGTCAAGACGTCCCAGGTTCTTCAGGATGCCGAAGTCGGGCGCGCGGCACGACGGGAGGACGAGCGCCTGCTGGCAGCGCGCCTCGCGGATAAGCTGCGCTATGCCAGGGTGCTGCAGGTTGATGCCGCCGGCCACCTCGTTGAAGATGAGCCAGGTCTGCGCCTTTGGCAGGTTCGCTGCAATCGCCCGCGCTGAGGCGAGCGTCCCTGTGAGGCTGTCGGAGTCCGACGTCGCGACGAGGGCGAAATGCAACCCGCTGCCGTCGGCGAGGGCAGCGCGGACCGATCGGGATGATGCCCAGCGCAGGAAGAGCGCCAGCGCGTTCGCGCCGAAGTCGCCGAGGGTCGTGCTCTCCATGACCTGCCCGTAGACGCTGTCCCAGAAGACGTTCAGGGCGTCGGGATCCCGGGCGAGAGCCTTTGCATCGGCACCATGAAGACGGTGATGCTGGACACGGTCGCCGAGGCGGCGGCCCAGGCGCTCGTCGGCCTCGACTTCCGCGACGGAGTGCTCGACGCCCATGTCCTCGAGCACGATGCTGATGATCTCGGCAAGGGTCGTCTTGCCGACGCCGCCCTTGTCGGCGCCGACGAGGAGGGCGTGCGGCGACACCGTAGACTGGAGGGCGGCTCGGCTGCCGCCATCAGAAGGAGAAAAGGGGATCGTCATCGTCGTCCGTTCCTTGGAGCGGCTCGCCGGCCCGCCGGCGCTCGACCGCGTTGAGGTCGTACGGATCGAAGGTTTCGTTGCCGGGAATGGCGATGTTCCGGCCGGCCCTGATCTGGGCCAGCAGGCCGCCACTAACGGCCGCGTTGGGCTTCTGCGTGGTGCCGTACCTCACCTCCCCATCCGCCAGTCCAGCGGGCTGGACCGGCGTCGGGGGCGCCTTCTGGCTGCGTCCAGGGACCGGCGGACGCGCTCCGGCGAGGGCACCACCTTCCGGAACGGCATGCCCATGTGGACCATGCCGATTCCCGGCAATCCCCTGAAGCCGGTCGACGATGCCCTCGAGCACCGCCGCCATCCGCCGATCCGCACCGCGGGTCGCCCGCCTCGCGGCGCGCTTGGCCATCTTCTCGGTGTCGAGGATGGTGTTCGCGAGGCGGATCTCGGTGGGCGGGATCCGATACCCCTCACGGTCTAGGAGGAGGACCACCATCGACCGCACCCGCCCGGCGTCGCCGCCGGCTGCCTTGCGGACGGCCGCGAGCCCGACGACACGCCCGTTCAGGTAACCGACCTGAACGCCACGCCGCCGGACCTCGGCGACTGCGGCAACGACGTCATCAAAATCCGTCTGGATCGGCGCGCCCATCTGCGTGCTCCCTGGACAGCCATGAAGATATCACGGCCAGCCGCTTTCTGCACAAATCCCAGGGCTGGGATTTTCCAGACTGCACAGAAATTCCGGCGCAATTCCGGGAATTTCGGCAACACCCCTAGCGAAGCTTCATAGTCGATTCTGGTGCAGAAGCAGGAAGACAGCGAAGCTTCACGGGTCTCGCGTGAGGGCTACTATGGCGCCCCTGGAAACCCAACTCAGGTTTTGGTTCGACGCAGGTCCTCACCCGGCGGGGAGGCCAGCCGGAAAGGCCCCGGGGCTGGGTGTCCACTCCATCCTCACGCCCGCGGAGCATCGCACCACAGGGGCAGAACGAACCCGAAAAGTGGAGCCCCAGCACGAAACAGTCCTCAAGAACAGGTTACCTAGGGACGTTCCTGCGGCATCATCCGCATCGAAATCGGAACGAAAACCGGCCCCGGATGGACAGTACCTTCTTCGAACGGCCCATCCTCAACTCGCCCTACGCGTCACCCGGCCAGCACTGGGAGCTGGATGGGGATGGCCAGCCCACCGGCCGCATCGTCGACGGGCGCCGCCGGTCGGACCTCATCACCCCCGTCCCGAAGCCGAAACGGCGCAAGAAGGCAAAGGGCGCCGGCCAGTCGCAGTTTACCTTCGAGGACGCCGGGGGGCTCTCCTCCGCCACCCAGGAATACAACCCAACCCCGATCATCAACGAGATCCGGAGCTACGTCGAAGCCTGGCGCAACCTGCCCAACCCCGACCAGTGGCAGGTCACGCCCGAGACGGCGCGCCTCCTCCAGCACTGGCGGCACCATCCCTTCCAGGGCGTCCGGCCCTTCTTCTGCCAGGTCGAGGCGGTCGAGACCGCGATCTGGCTGGCCGAGGTCGCCCCGAAGCTCGGGGCCCGCACCGCCAAGTTCATCGAGCATCTGAAGAACGCGAACGCCCAGGCGAACCCGGAAATCCTCCGCACCGCCCTCAAGCTCGCCACCGGCGCCGGGAAGACCACCGTGATGGCCATGCTCATCGCGTGGCAGACCGTCAACGCCGTCCGCCACGCCAACAGCAAGACCTTCTCGCGCGGCTTCCTCATCGTCACGCCCGGCATCACCATCCGCGACCGCCTGCGGGTCCTGATGCCGAACGACCCGGAGAGCTATTACCGCGAGCGCGAGCTCGTCCCCGCCGACATGCTCCCCGCCATCGCCAAGGCGAAGATCGTCATCACCAACTATCACGCCTTCAAGCTGCGTGAGCGGATGGAGGTCTCGAAGGGCACCCGCGCGGCGCTGGAAGGCTGGCGGGAAGAAAAGCTCCAGACGGTCGAGACCGAAGGGCAGATGCTCCAGCGCGTCATGCCCGACCTCATGGGCCTCCGGAACATCGTCGTCCTCAACGACGAGGCCCATCACTGCTACCGCGAGCGCGTCCAGGATGATGACGACGACGACCTTAAGGGCGACGAGAAGGCCGAGGCCGAGGACAACAACGAGGCCGCCCGCCTCTGGATCAGCGGCATTGAGGCGGTGAAGCGCAAGCTCGGCCTCGCCATGGTCTACGACCTCTCGGCCACGCCCTTCTTCCTCCGCGGGTCGGGCTATGCCGAAGGCACGCTCTTCCCCTGGACGATGTCAGACTTCTCGCTGATGGACGCGATCGAATGCGGCATCGTGAAGCTGCCCCGCGTCCCGGTCACCAGCAACGTCAACGACGACAACATGCCGGTCTTCCGGAACCTCTGGGAGCATATCGGCAGGGAGATGCCGAAGAAGGGCCGCGGCGCCGGCGGCAGGCAGCTCGACGCCCTCAAGCTCCCCATCTACCTCCAGACCGCCCTCGACGCCCTCTACGGCCACTACGAGGAGACCTACCGCCTCTGGGAGGAGAAGGGCATCCGCGTCCCGCCCGTCTTCATCGTCGTCTGCAACAACACCGCCAGCTCGGAGCTGATCTACCGCTACATCGCCGGCTTCCGGCACGTGGCGGAGGACGGCACCGAGACCTTCCACCAGGGCGCCCTGCCGCTGTTTCGCAACTACGACGACTACGGCAACCGCATCGCCCGTCCGAACACCATCCTCGTGGACAGCGCCCAGCTCGAATCCGGGGAGGCGCTGGACAAGGACTTCCGCGCCATGGCCGCGGACGAGATCGAGCGCTTCCGCCAGGAGATGGTGGAGCGCAGCGGCGACATCCGCGCCGGGGAGAGCATCGACGACGCCACCCTCCTCCGCGAGGTCATGAACACCGTCGGCAAGACGGGGCGGCTCGGCGAGCAGATCCGCTGCGTCGTCTCCGTCTCCATGCTCACCGAGGGCTGGGACGCCAACACCGTCACCCACATCCTCGGCGTCCGCGCCTTCGGCACGCAGCTTCTCTGCGAACAGGTCGTCGGCCGCGCCCTGCGGCGCCAGTCCTACGAGCTGAACGACAGCAACCTGTTCAACGTCGAATACGCCGACGTGCTGGGCATTCCCTTCGACTTCACCGCCAGGCCCGTCGTCGCCCCCCCGCCACGCCGCGCGAGACCGTCCGCGTCCACGCCGTCCGCCCCGAGCGCGATGAGCTCGAGATCACCTTCCCCCACGTCGAGGGCTACCGGGTCGAGCTGCCGGAGGAGCGGCTGGAGGCGAAGTTCGGGCCGGACCACACGCTCGAGCTCACGCCCGAACTGGTCGGCGCCACCCGCACCCGGAACCAGGGCATCATCGGCGAGGCTGCCGACCTCGACCTCGACCATCTCGACGATGTCCGTGAGTCGACCGTCCTCTTCCACCTCACGCGGCACCTGATCTACCGCACCTACCGCGACCCGAACGGCGCGCCCAAGCTGCACCTCTTCGGGCAGATCAAGCGCATCGTCCGGCAGTGGCTCGATGGCGGCCACCTGGTCTGCAAGGGCGACACGAAGCCCGGGCAGCTCCTCTACCTGGAACTCGCGGAGAGGGCGGCGAACAAGATCAAGGCCGCGATCGCCGAGACGCTGGTCGGCGAGCGGCCGGTGAAGGCGATCCTCGACCCCTACAACCCGACCGGCGCGACGCGCTTCGTCAACTTCACCACCTCCAAGCCGCTGCGCTTCAAGACCGGCCACGACCGCAGCCACGTCAACTGGGTGGTCTGCGACAGCGAATGGGAGTCCGACTTCTGCCGCGTGGTGGAGCAGGAGAAGCGCGTCCTCGCCTACGTCAAGAACCAGGGCCTCGGCTTCGAGGTCCCCTACCTGCTCGGCAGCGGGCAGCGCCGCTACCGGCCGGACTTCATCCTGCGCTTGGATGACGGCGGCGACGAGCCGCTGAACCTCGTCGTCGAGGTGAAGGGCTATCGCGGGGAGGACGCGAAGGAGAAGGCGAACACCATGCGCGCCTACTGGGTGCCGGGAGTGAACAACCTCGGCGGCTTCGGGCGATGGGCCTTCGCCGAGTTCACGGCGGTCTACGAGATGGAGCGGGAGCTGGCGGCGCTGCTCGACAGCCTCGCGGCGCCCGTCGCGGCGCCGGCCGCATGATCCCCACCACCCGATCCCGCAGCAACCCGACGCCGCCCCTCCCCGCGACCCTGGAATCCCGATGAGCACCGACCAGCAGAAGGCGAAGTTCCTCGACACCCTCGAATCCCTCGGCGGCTCCGCGGGCAATGCCAGCCTGCGGGACGCGCTGGGGTGGCAGGAGAGCACCTATGAGCGGGTGAAGGAGGCGCTGATCGAGGAAGGCCGGATCGCGCGCGGCCGCGGGCGCGGCGGGTCGGTGCAGCTGCTGGAGCCGGAACTGGCCATCCCGGCGCCGGCGGGAAGGGCGCGGGAGCAGATGGCGCCGGCGCGGCCGGCGCCGCCGGTGGGGCCGGCATCCGCGCCGAAGCCCGCCGCGAAACCTGGGCCGATGGCTGCGAAGCCCATCGCCACCTACCGCCACACCGACGACACGCGCCGCAAGATCCCCACCGCGGAGCTGGAGACGGTGCTGCGGGATGAGGACCGGTCCCCCATCCAAGTCGCCTATGCGCGCCGGAACCGCGACCTGGACCCGCAGCTGGTCTGGCGCGGCAAGGACATGCAGGACTGGTCGGACCTGATCGTCCAGGCGCCGCCCCTCTACATCCAGGAGAAGGTGCACCCCCAGGCGCTGATCGAGGACATCCGCCGCCGCGGCGCGAAGCCGGCGGATGGGGCGATGCCGGACCTCTTCGCCGACTTCAACGGGCTGAAGGACCGCGCGGCGGCGACGGAGTTCTACCGGCACGACCAGCACTGGTCGAACCGGATGATCCTGGGCGATTCCCTCAGCGTGATGGCGAGCCTGGCGGAGCGCGAGGGGCTGCGCGGGCAGGTGCAGTGCATCTATCTCGACCCGCCCTACGGCATCCGGTTCAACAGCAACTTCCAATGGAGCACGACCAGCCGCGACGTGAAGGACGGCGACAAGGCCCATGTGACGCGCGAGCCGGAACAGGTGCGGGCCTTCCGCGACACCTGGCGCGACGGCATCCACAGCTACCTGACCTATCTGCGCGACCGGCTGAGCGTGGCGCGTGATCTGCTGCATGAGAGCGGCAGCATCTTCGTGCAGATCGGGGACGAGAATGTCCATCGCGTGCGGGCGGTGATGGATGAGGTGTTTGGAGAAGAGAATTTTGTCAGCGAGATTGTAGTTCAAAAGACCTACGGTTTCTCAGCCGACGCAATTTCGAACGTTTCGGACTACGTACTGTGGTTTGCCCGAAATAGATCGCAATTGAAGTCGAGGCCGATCTACCGTGAGAAGCCGTTTGAACTTGGTCGCGGCAATGCGACATGGCTCATGCAGCCGGATTTCACATACCGGGGCGTCAACGCAGACGAGAAAGCTGGGCGTGTAACAATTCCCGCCGGCGCCATGCCCTACAATCCCGATAATCTGATCTCTCAGGGTCGCGCTTCTGAGCCGCAGCCGTTCAGCTTTCGCAAAGGGGATCAAGACCCCTATCCTAAAAACTCGCATTGGAAGCCAAACTACCCAGTAGGCATGTTTCGGCTTCTTCGTGCAGAGCGCATCCATGTTGCGGAAAACAGCTTTCGCTATCGTCGCTTTCACAGTGACTTTGGCGTAATGCCCCATTCGAATATTTGGACTGATACCGGAACTGGTAACTTTACCGACGAGAAAATTTACGTCGTACAAACTGGTTCGAAGGCCGTAGAACGCTGCATTCTCATGGCCACCGATCCCGGCGACCTTGTCCTCGACCCCACCTGCGGCTAGGCCGAGATCGACGCCGCCGCCTGGTCCAGCCTGAACAGCGACGTGAGCTACCCCTTCCCGAAGCCTGCCAGCGGCCGGATCGCGGTGAAGGTCATCAACCACCTCGGCGACGAGGTGATGAAGGTCTTCGCGGTGTAATGTTGGCATGGCAAAGATGAGAGCGGTGCCAGATCATCCGCGACGCGACCATGCCCCGGAGACGACCATCTCGGAGGTGCTGGCGGAGCTGCTTCGCCACTGCTTCCGCAGCCTAGAGCATGAGAACGCTGTCGCCCAGTTGGAAGCAACCGAGCACCTCAAGATGTTGCTGGACCTGCTGTCGCGATCGGGCTCGGTCAGGCTGGACGAGGTCGTCCGGCGTGCCGTCTGGCGTCTCAGCCAGGATGTTGCACCCACTTCCGAGCATCAGGCGCTCGACAATGCGGCCCTCGCCGGTCTTCGGCTTCTCGCAGCCCGAATGGCCCATGACGAACCATCGGAGCGGCGCGTCACGGTAAGGCGCCAGTCTTTCCGGGATGCAATCGCGGCCACACGCATCGCGCCGGTGACGGCGGCACCTGCCGTACCAACGCCGGTCACCAAGGCCACGCCAGCAGCTGGACTGGACCTGACCACGAAGTCGCTCGAGGACACCGTCGAGCTCTGGCAGGCTGCGCTCCGCGTCCTCGCCGCCGAGGACAGCAACGGCCGTCACGCCGCCGCGCACCGCCGGATTGAGGCAATTCGCCAGGAATGGACCCGGCGCGCCGCGCAGCCGGGATTCCGCTGGCCGACAACCACGGCGTCGGGAGGTGGTGGAGCGGGCCTGGACACAAATCACTGGCTCCGGCACGGCGTGTTCCAGTTCGTCGGCTACCGCGTGGGTAAGACAGCCGGGCTGCCCCAGCGCCTGCGTGAGCGGATCCTCGCTGAAGTCTTTGCTGGGCCAATCCCCCCTGCCTTCCCCAAGGACTACGTCGAGGAATGGGGCAAACCACACTCGGCGGCACGCCTTCGGAAAATGGCGGAGACGCTCGCCGCCCTCACCCGTAACGCGAAGCGGCGGGACGACCGCTCGATGGCCGCGGCGGTGGCGGACTGGGAGCATGACCTTAGGCATCTCCACGACCGCTACTACGTCGGCCACTTCGCCTTCGCCTGGCCGGGAACGGCGAGGCGCTGATGGTCAAGGCGGTGCTCACCACGAAGGTCGACCCCAGCTACGACGACCTGCCCGAGCACCGCTACCATTTTCCGCGCACCTATCTGCGCCAGGTCGAGGCGGCGAAGGGCGACTGGATCGTCTACTACGAGCCGCGCCGCAGTTCCGCCGACCCGTCCAGCCGCGGCGGCCGCCAGGCCTATTTCGCGACGGCCCGCATCGCCTCCGTCATCCCCGACCCCACCACGCCCGACCACTTCTACGCCCTGGTCGACTCCTACCTCGACTTTCCCCGCCCGGTGCCGTTCCAGGAAGGCGGCTCCTACTACGAGGCAGGCCTCCAGCGCGCTGACGGCGGCACCAGCAAAGGCGCCTTCGGCCGTGCGGTCCGCGCGCTGCCTGACGCCGAGTACGAGCGCATCGTCCAGGCCGCATTCGCCACCCTGCTCCCCCGCCCCGATGCGGCGCAGCCGCTGCCCGCCAGCGAGATCGCCGGCTTCGCCCAGGAGCAGGAAGCCTTCGAGCGGCCGATCATCGAGAGGGTCGTCGCACGCCCGTTCCGCGAGGCCGCCTTCGCCGGCTCGGTCAAGTTGGCCTATGCCGACACCTGCGCCTTCACCGGTCTGAAAATCATTAACGGCGGCGGCCGGAGCGAGGTGCAGGCGGCCCATATCCGGCCTGTCGCCGCCGATGGGCCGGACTCGCTCCGCAACGGCCTCGCCCTCTGCTCCACCTTCCACTGGATGTTCGACCGCGGGCTGATCTCGATCGCGGACGACCACCAGCTGCTCCTCGCGAAAGGCGTCGTGCCGCCGGCCGCCGAACGCCTCATCAACCCCGACCGCATCCTCCTTGCCCCGCGCCGCGCCGACCAGGCACCCCACCCGGTCTTCCTGCGCTGGCATCGCGAGAACGTCTTCAAGGGCTGATCAAGGTGGAACCCTCGTCGATGTTGCTCCCGTCCATGCTCGTCCCTGTCAGCTGGGCGGCATCTCTCGACACACCGGCCTGACGCAGGAACATCATGGAATTCCGCATCGCCGACAGCTTCACGACCAGCCTCGGCCGCCTGACGGCCGCGGAGCAGAGAGCGGTCAAGACCACCGCCTTCGACCTGCAAATGGATCCGTCCTCGCCGGGCCTGTCGTTCCATAAGCTCGACAGGGCGAAGGACCCGAACTTCTGGTCGGTCCGCGTCAACGACGACATCCGCGTAATAATCCACCGCACCGGCGCCTCCCTCCTGCTCGCCTATGTCGACCATCACGACAAGGCTTATCGCTGGGCCGAGCGCCGGCGGATCGAGCGCCACCCGACCACGGGCGCCATGCAGCTGGTCGAGGTGCGGGAGCGGGTCGAGGAGGTC
This sequence comes from Falsiroseomonas sp. CW058, assembly GCF_050563535.1. NCBI lineage: Bacteria > Pseudomonadati > Pseudomonadota > Alphaproteobacteria > Acetobacterales > Roseomonadaceae > Falsiroseomonas > Falsiroseomonas sp. CW058. The sequence goes on along the minus strand of NZ_JBNXUO010000001.1, from coordinate 86,920 downwards.
GCGGCTCCTGCAGCCACTCCGGCCGGCCCGAAGCTGTTCGGCCGGCTCCGGAAGCCTGAGCTCATGGCCTTCGGCGTGCCCGAGGATTGGGTCGAGGACGTGCGCAACGCCACCGAGGCTACGCTCTTCACGATCCTCCCCCACCTGCCCCAGGAGGCCCAGGAAGCCCTTCTCTCGCTCGCTGTCGGAGAGCAGCCACCCGCACCGAAGCCGGTCCAGGCGGAGGCCGATCCCTTCGCCCATCCCGATGCCGAACGGCGCTTCCGCGTCCTCAACGACGTGGAGGAACTCCGGCGTGCGCTGGACTACCCCTGGGATCGCTGGGCGGTCTTCCTGCATCCCGCCCAGCGCGACCTCGTCGAGCGGCGCCATGCCGGCCCCGCCCGCGTCACCGGATCGGCGGGCACTGGCAAGACCATCGTGGCGCTCCATCGCGCCGCGCACCTGGCCCGCCGCGACCCGAAGGCGCGCGTCCTCCTCACCACCTTCTCGAAGCCCCTCGCCCGCGCACTGGCCCAGCGCATGGCGAGCCTCGTGGCGGGGGAGCCGGCGCTCGCAGCCCGTATCCGGGTCCAGGCCCTGACCGGCTTCGCCTACGACCTCTACGCGGAGGCCTTCGGCCAGCCGCAGCTGGTGGCGGACGCGATCCTCCACCAGATGCTTCGGAAGGCAGCGGGCAGCAGCACCTTCTTCCCGATCGCGTTCCTCCTCAATGAATGGAGCGAAGTGGTCGACGCCCAGCAGATAACCTCCTGGGAGGGCTACCGCGATGCACCCCGCCTCGGGCGCCGCACGCGGCTCGGCGAGAAGCAGCGCCAGGCGCTATGGACGGTCTTCGCCGAGGTCCAGGCGGCGCTGGATGCGAAAAAACTCGTTACCTGGGCCAGGGTCTTTGAACGCCTGACCGAGCTGGCGCGCAAGGGGAAGGACCTCGGGGTGGACCACGCTGTCGTGGACGAGGCTCAGGACCTGAGCATGCCCGAGGCGCGGTTCCTGGCGGCGCTCGCCGGCGGAAAGCCCGATGGCGTCTTCCTGGCCGGCGACCTGGGCCAGCGGATCTTCCAGCAGCCCTTCTCCTGGAAATCGCTGAGCCTCGACGTGCGGGGGCGGTCGAGTACGCTTCGCGTCAACTACCGCACGTCCCACCAGATCAGGACACAGGCGGACCGTCTGCTTCCCGGCGCGGTCACCGACGTCGATGGCGAGCGGGACAGCCGGAAGGGCACGGTGTCGCTCTTCGACGGGCCACCACCGACCATCCAGATCTTCGACAACGCGGCGGCGGAAAGCGGCGGGGTGGGCAGCTGGGTCGCGGCCCGTCTTCGGGAGGGCATGGCGCCGCACGAGATTGGTGTCCTGGTCCGGTCGACCGGACAGCTCGGCCGCGCCCGCGCTGCCGTGAAGGCTGCCGGAGTATCTGCCTCGGAGTTCGAGGACCGGATGGAGGCGGTGACCGGCAGCGTCTCCCTTGGCACCATGCATCTCGCGAAGGGTCTCGAATTCCGCGCGGTCGCGGTCATGGCCTGTGATGACGAGGTGCTCCCGCTCCAGGAGCGGGTCGAAGGTGTGACCGACGAAGCCGATCTCGAGGAGGTCTACGAGACCGAGCGCCATCTCCTCTACGTCGCCTGCACGCGGGCACGGGACCATCTCTGGATTTCAGCGGTGAGGCCTGGTTCCGAGTTCCTGCGCGACGTGCGGGGATGATCGCGCGGGCTATGACCGGGCTGCCCGGCTGGAGGAGCTGTCCCGACGCAAGGTGACCCGGGCGGATCTGGAAAGCCAGCAGCACATCAATTGAGCATATAGACATGCCGATTATGTTGACATGTCGCATTGCTCGTTCCATGTTGCGGACGTGCTCACCGAACCGACCCTCGCCGACCTCGCCGCTGCCTCCGGCCTTCAGCCCAGGACCATCCGCTCCTGGGTCGCCCAGGGCATCCTCCCCGGCCCGCTGAACCGCGGACCCGCCGCGCGCTACCCGGCCGACACCCTCCATCGCCTGCTCGCCATCCGCGCCATGCGCGACCTCCTCGGCATGCCGCTCGGCGCCATCCGCCAGGAACTGCTCGTCGCCACGCCGGAGCAGATCGCGGCCCACGCGGCCAAGGCCACGGGCCTCGGCCCGGAGACGCCGGAGCCGCCCGCCGCCGTGGCGCCCGCGCCCGACGCGGCGCTCGACTACCTCCGCGGCCTGCGCGCCAAGGCCGCCGCGCCCACCCCGCTGCCCGAGGCCAGCATGTCCGCCCGCGCCCTCGCGCCCGTCGCCAGGCCCGGCCCGGCCTCGGGCTTCGAGGCGTTGGAGACGCGCCTCGGCCAGGGCCGCGCTGCGCCGGCCGCCCGCAAGGCGCGCGCGGAGGAATGGCTCCGCATCCCCATCACCCCCGACGTCGAGTTCGCAGTCCGCGGACGCCTCGACGCCGAGGCGCGCGCCCGCATCGAGCGCTGCGCCGACCTCGTCCGCGACATCCTGCTCGGGAGGGACCGATGAACCAGACCACCACCCCCGCCACCCTGGACCTGGCGCTCGGCCTCGACCGCGCGCTCGCCTGGCACGAGGGCGGCTCCGTCCGCTACGCCGTCGCCGAGCTCCGCGCCGAGGGCGGCGCACGCCGCGACGAGGCTCCGCCGCTGAACCTGGCGCTCGCCGTGGACGTCTCCGGCTCCATGGGCGGGCCGAAGATCGCGGCCGCCCGCGACACCGCGCTCGCCGTCATCGCCGCCCTCACCCCGCGCGACCGCCTCACCCTCGTCGCCTTCGACAGCACGGCCGAGCTCCTGCTCGACGCGCGCCCGATGGACGAAGCTGGGCGCGCGGCCGCCACCTCCGCCGTCCGGCGCCTTCAGCCCCGCGGCGGCACGAACCTCTGGGAGGGCTGGCTGCTCGCGGCCGAGCACGTCGCGACCGCCATGGCCGCCGACGCCCAGGCCTCCCACCGCGTCCTGCTCCTCTCCGACGGCCAGGCGAACGAGGGCATCTCGGAGGCCGCCGAGCTCGCCCGTCACACCCGCGGGCTGCTCGAGCGCGGCATCATCACTTCCGCCGTCGGCATCGGCGACGGCTACGACGAACTCCTCCTCGGCGGCATGGCCGAGGCCGGCGGCGGGCGGCTGCACGATGCCGAGCATGCCTCCGAAATCTCCGAGGTCGTCCTCGGCGAGCTGCTGGAGGGCCGCGCCGCGCTGGTCGAGCGCGCCACGCTGCGCCTGACCGTGCCAGCGAACCTCCGCGCCGAGATTGTCGGCGGCTGGGCCCACACCGTCCTGCCCGGCGCCATCGAGGTGCTGGTCGGCACCATGCTCCCCGACCGCCCCGTCCGAGTCGTCTTCCGCCTGCACTGCCCGGCGGGCCAGCCGGGCACCGCCATCGGGTTGGGCGGCGTCGCCCGGGGAGCCGAGCCCGGCACCGGCGAGGCGGTCGAGGCCGTGCCGGCCGAGGCGGCGCTCACCCTCGCCCGCGGCCCGGAGAACAACGCCCAGCCGCGCCATATCGGCGTCTCCGTCGCGGTGATGACCGCCTGGCAGGCCGAGGCGATGCGCCGGGCCGTCGCCATGAACCGGGATGGCGACCGGCGCGGGGCGAAGCACTTCCTCGAGCGCGAGGTCCGGTGGATGGAGCGCTACGCCCGCGGCCTGCCCGGCGCCGATGCGCTGCTGGCCGAACTCGTGCTGCTGCTCCGCCGGGTGGAGGAGGAGCTGGACCCGCGGCTCAGCAAGGAGATCTATGCCGCCGCCTCCATGCGGAGCTTCGCCAAGGCGGACCACCGCGCCGCACCGCGCGCCGCCCTCTCCGAACGGCTGCGCCGGGACCAGGGCTGATGGGCATGCGCTACCTCGCCTACGGCTCCAACCTCTGTGCGGAGCAGATGGCGCGGCGCTGCCCGGCCGCCGTGCCGCTGGGCGCGGCGGAGCTGCCGGGCTGGCGCTTCGCCATCAACTGCCGGGGCGTCGCCACCCTGGTCGAGGAGCCGGCCGCCCGCGCCTCCGGCCTGCTCTGGGACCTTTCGCCGGCCTGCGAGGACGCGCTGGACGAGGCGGAAGGCGTGAAGCACGGCACCTACCGCCGGGCCGAGGTCGAGGTGGGCGGGGCGCCAGCGCTGGTCTACCTCGCCGCCGAGACCCGCCCAGGCATGCCGCGTCCGGGTTACCTGGAGCGCATCCTCGCCGCCTGCGGCCGGCTCGGCCTGTCCACCGCCGGCATCAAACCCTGGGCGCGGCCCGTCCAGCCCTGGCTGGTGCGGGAGGTGATGGCGGGCTACGGCCTCGACCCTGGCGGCATCCATGGCCCGGCACACTGGCTCCGGGTGCGGGCGAACGGCCTGACGATGGCGGCGCGCACGCCCGGCGCGGATTCGGGCGTGGTGGAGCTCTTTGCCCTGCTGCACGACTGCCGGCGGCGGGAGGACGGGCGCGACCTTGGCCATGGGGAGCGCGCCGCCGCCCATGCCGGACGCCTCGCGCGGGACGGGCTCATCCGGCTGGACCCTGCGCGGCTGGACCTGCTGGTCGCCGCGTGCGCCGGGCACGAGCACGGCGGCACCTCCGCCGACCCCACCATCGGCTGCTGCTGGGACGCGGATCGGCTGGAGCTGTCCCGCCTGCACCGCCGCCCCATCGCGCGCTTCCTCAGCACCGACGCCGCCCACGACCCCGCGCTACAGGCCGGGGCGTGGCAGCGCGGGGCGTCGGAGATGGTCGACACCGAAGGCGCTGCGGCCTGGGGCATCGGCGACGTCTTTGCCGGCGGGGCAGTCATCGCGGCGGCATGTCGCGCGTGACCAGCGTGTTCCACATCAATACGGCGAGCCGGCTCACCAGGCTCCAGCGCGCGGAGTACGAGAGCGAGGACCTGCTGCAGCGGCTTCTGGCCGAGCACCCTTCCGTGCTGGGCGCCACGGGCTCGGCCGATGGCCGCCTCCTCCTCGTCTGTCGCGAGGCCGGGATACCCGACGATGACGGAGCGTCCGACCGCTGGTCGCTCGACGGCACCCATACCGGTCGGCCTCGAACACCGCCGACACGGCCCGATGAAGGAGCTGGTATCGCAGGGCCCGCACCGCGTCCGGATCGAGCCCAAGCACCCCGCACAATCCCGCCAGCCGAGCCCGCTTTCCCGGCGAGCCGTCATCCCACTCCGACACCAGCAGGCCGAAAGCCTCCTCGACCTTCCCCTCGACCGCCAGCACGGCAAACTCTCCACCGACACGCAGGAGGACGAGAAGATCGGTCTGGCTGGCGCGGCCGAGTGTTCGAAGGTCCACCTGCCGCTCGAAGAACCCCTCCACCAGCTCGGCCCCGCGATACTCGTCCGAGGTCTCCAGCACCGCACGGACAGAGGCCGGAATACAGTCGGACGCCGTAACCCAGGATCTCGCCAGCTCGCTGGCCGAGTAGCCCGGCTTCCAGTGCAGCTCGGGCTTCCCGAGGAACGGGATGACGTTTTCCGGCCTGCGGATCTCCGTCAGCGCGAAAAACCTCGTCACAGGCGAGCTCCCCCTTTACCGGTCCAGGGACGGCGGGCAGACGTCGATGACCATGCCCGGAAACACCCGCTCACCCTGCATCTCGCCGAGCCTGCGCCGCGGGAGCGGGCGCGCTGAGATCTCGATCCCCTCGTCGGCGATCCGGTAGGTCGCGAGGACGTCGCCGATCGTAGACCCGTGCGGCACGGAAAGGGCGAACTCCTCGACCGCCCCGCCCTCATCTGCCACCCGCACCAGGACGCGCGCCAAGCGGGAGGTCAGCAGGTCAAGCACCGGAATGCGCCCCTGCACCAGCGGCGACCAGACCTCGTCGTCGACGATGTCGATGCCGACGGCAGAAATGCCGCCGCGCGACGGCACAGGAGTGGCCGCGAAGGCGCGGATGCCAGACAGTTGCGCGGCAAGGCAGTAGGGGGGCTCGTCCGTCCGCGACGGTCCCGCCGCCATCAACCCCATGGCCACCTGGCTGAACCCCGCCTGCTCGACGGCACGCAGCGCCTCCTTCGTCGCCTCCGCCACGACGGCGAGACTCCGCGCCTCGTCGTCGTGGCGGGCATGGTCGAGCTCGCGCGCAGCTAGGAGGAACACCGGGATCGGCTCGCCGCGGACCAGCACCCGGAACATGCGGCCCTGCGGCAGGGCGGCAACATCCACGAAACGCGTCTCCGCGCGGCGCCCGGGCCCAACGAAGTGGCGGAGGAAGCTGCGCGCCTGGCTGCCAAGCCCAGGCTCGAAGCGACCACCAACGCGGTCGCGCCCGACGCTCAGCACGACACATCCGCCGTCGGGCGGTGCCTCGACCGGTCCATGCCGGAGCTCGACCGCTACCGGGCTGGCGCCGCCGTTCGCCCCCCGCGGGATGGTGAAGGTCATCCGCGTCAGGCCGAAGGCCCGCGCCCTGGGCGCGGGTGCGGCGGTGTCACGCCCGATGGCTTCGAGCGCCGCCGGCAGGTCGGCATGGCTGGCGCCGTACCGGACGGGGGTGATGCCGAGGCGGACGGCCAGGAACTCCGGGTCCACGCGGCCCTGCAGGTCGGCGTCGCAGAAGAGGGCGAAATGCGTCTGACTGCTGGGCCCGAGGGAGAAGAGCGTCTCGGCGATGAGGTTCACGAAGTAGCTCTCGGCAAGGCCGCTCCCGACGAAGAGCAGCGAGCGGCGGCGGAAGACCTCTGAGAAAGCGCGCCGGAAGGAGGTGCTGGCGTTGATGGCCTGCTGGTACTGCTGGTGCCCGACGACCACCTCGTCCAGCAGCGACCGCCGCACGGCGCCCTCCCCGACATGGCCCTGGACGTACCAGACGATGGGACTGGCGAGGACATCGAGGGAGCGGACAACCCGCGCGCAGTCGTCGCGCGACCGGCCGAGGATGGCAAAGTCGCCGGCCGCGTCGCCAGGGCGCCGGCGCCGATACGCGCGCGGCACGATGTCGTCGTAGTTCGTCGTGATGACGAGCGGCCAGTTGAAGGAGGCCAGCGCGACGGCCTGGGGCGGAAGGTCGGACATGTCCGGGTCGTGCAGCGCCTTCCGCAGGAGCTCCAGCCTTTCCTCCGGGGGGCGGAGGCGGAGCCAAGCCGCGACGCGGTCGGCGGCGCGGTAGAGGCTCTCGGGGTCGGCGGCGGCGAGGGTGGGCGCTGTCACACCATCGAAGCCGCGGTAGAGCGCCTCGATAAACTGCGGCCATCCCCGACAGCTTGGGCGACTGAGGCCGGCGCCGACGAAGGGCACGACACGGCCCCCTCCGCGGGCTGCGCGGAGGCTCGGGAGGGCGTCCTCGAGATCCTGAACCCGCCCCGCTCCGTACATGGCCGCCCCCTCACGATGGGCGAGTCTTCCTTCGGCAGCCGCCCGCGATCAAGGCGCGCCGGTCCAGGTCTCGGAGGCTTCCAGGAGCGTCAGACGCTGCCGACGACGTCGTCCCATCAAGGTAGCACCCCAATGTCCAGACCGAGCGCACAGGAGCGAACCTCAGGGGGACGGCAGCGTCCGTCCGGCGCCGCCCCGGAATAGTCCAGCCCATCTCGCACCTTGGCGGACCCGCGCGGCGAGAGCGGTGGGGTGCGGCTGGGAACATACGAGAAACAGGGGACGTCGTTCATCCGCTTCAGAAGGCTCGTCAGCCACAAGGCGCAATAGACAACATACCTGAGTAGAAATTTAGACCTCCTCCAGCAACTCTTTGGCGTTATGCTGTGAGCGAAGGGAAACGCGCCGGCCGGCACGCGACCTGCTCCATGTCCGCTGTCGAAGCTTCGGCGAGCTCCCGGAGGAGAATTTCGGTGGTTGACCAAATACTTGCCGCTGCCTTCAGTGATCCGCTCAACCGTGCCTTTTCCTTCACGATCCTTGGCCTCGCAACGATTGCGGTTATCGGAGCCTTCGTACGCAGCGGTCCGCTTCAGCGCATCACTCAGGCTGCCCCCGCCCTTCTCACCGCCATCGGTGTGCTCGGCACTTTCGTCGGTATCCTGATTGGACTTCTCGGCTTCGACGTCTCGGACCTGTCGCAGAGCGTTCCCCGGCTTCTGGATGGAATGAAGACCGCCTTCGTCACCAGTGTCTTCGGCATGGGTAGCGGGATCCTCGTCAAGCTCGTGTCTGAGGTCGGCGGCCAGCGCCAAGTCGTGGACGAGCCCAGAGGGGTCGAGGATGTCCTCACCGCCCTCGACAGCCTTCGAAAGGAGGAGGAGCAGACGCGGCGGGATCTCGCTGCCGGCCTCGACCGCGTCAGGATGGGGCTGACGGGCGACAATGAGAGCAGCCTCGTCACCCAGATCCAGCGACTCCGCACCGACGTGACAGATGAGATCAAGGCAAGCCGGAAGTCGAATGCCGAGCTGGTCGGCGGCATCTCCGACGAGATCCGAAAGATCTCAACCACCCTTACCGAGAACACCTCGAAGGCCATCATCGAGGCCCTCGAAAGGTCCATTCGTGACTTCAACCAGAAGATCACCGAGCAGTTCGGGGAGAACTTCAAGCAGCTGAACATCGCGGTCGGCAGGCTTCTGGAATGGCAAGATAACTACCGCCAGCAGATGATCGCCAACGCAGAGGCGCTCCGCGAGGGCGCGGCTGGCATCCAGGCTTCCCGCGCTGGGATCGAGGCCATTGGGACACAGGCCGGCGCCATGGTCCGCGCGGCTGCCGATATGCAGGCATTGCTCGAAGGCCTCGGAAAGACCCGGGCGGAACTCGATGCACGGCTTCAGGCCTTCCGTGACATGGCCGCGTCGGCGGCGACGGCCATGCCCACGATCCAGGCCAGGATCGAGGACCTGACCACCGGCTTCTCCCGTCAGGTCGAAGCGGCATCTCAGCGCGTCACCCAGTTGGCAGACGGCCTTCGCACGACGATGCAGACCCACGAGGAGAGCCTGCAGGCGGCCAGTGGAAGGTTCGTGGAGGCCGTCACCCAGGCCTCTACCCAGGCAGGCGCCGTGGCCACCAGGACGGCGGCGGAGCAGGCGAAAATGCTGGATGAGCTCTCCCAAGGATACGCCCGCCTGCGCGAGGATGCCGCCAACGTCGGGACGGACATGCGCGCGGCGATCAAGGAAGCGAGCGACAGCCTCAGGACGTCCCTCGCCGAGACGGCGGCAGAACTCCAGAAGACCTCGGGCGAGAGCGTGAGGAACGTCGGGCAGCAGCTCCAGCGCGTAGCCGACGAGGAATTCCGCCGCATCGCGACAAGCCTCGACGGTCAGGTCAAGCAGCTGGATGAGGCCATGGCGCGGGAGCTGGAGCGTGCCCTCAGCGCGATGGGCAGCCAGCTCGTCTCCCTTACCGGCAAGTTCGTGGACGACTATCGCATCCTGACGAACAGCGTGCAGGAGGCGGTCCGCACAATGCGGCGGGATGCTGCATGAGCAGCAGCCTCTTCCGGCCGCGGGCCCGTCGGGGCGACGACGGGGAGCAGTGGCTGACCGTGTCCGACCTCATGTCGGGCCTCATGATCATCTTCCTGTTCGTCGCCATCACCTACCTGCAGCCGCTATCTCAGAAGGCCACCGAACTCGAGGAGAAGGCCGGGCAGCTGCAGGAGTCGAACGCGGGTCTCGCCGCCGCACGCGAGCGGATCCGCGAGATCGTCGTCGCCTTCAACGAGGACGAGGCTCGGCTTGCCGCAGAACTCGAGCGCGAACTGGCGCGCGACCTGCCGCGCTGGGGCGCGGAACTCGACCGGCCCACCCTGACCATCCGCTTCCGCGCGCCCGACCTCCTCTTCGAGGTGGGGGAGGCACGCCTGACACCCCAGTTCCGTCGCCTGCTCGACGAGTTCCTGCCCCGCTATCTCGCCATTCTCCACGCCAACCGGGCGAGCATCGAGGAGGTGCGCATCGAAGGTCACACCTCCAGCGAATGGCGCGGCGCCGCGAGCCCGACGGAAGCCTTTTTCCGGAACATGGACCTTTCCCAGCAGCGGACCCGCGCGGTTCTCGAGGTCATCCTGACGGCACGGGGCCTGGAGCCCTTCCGCGACTGGGGGCGCACGACCATCACGGCGAACGGCATGGCCTCCGCGAGGCCCGTGATGCGGCCGGGAGCCTCCGGCGTCGAGGATCCGGACCGCTCGCGGCGGGTCGAGTTCCGTGTCGTCACGCGCGCCCGGGAGCGCGTCATGCGGGTCCTCGAGGAAGTCCGATGAGGCTCGACGTCAGCTTCCGCGGGCTCGACGCTCATCGGCAGAGGATGGGAGCGCCGCTCCGGCGGTGGGAGGCGAAGATCGGCCTCGAGCCCGTCGTGGACCTCACCTACATCCCGCACGAGCGCGAGATCGCGGACTTAAGCGTCCTGCAGGTCGGCGACGGCGATACGATCCTCCACGATGGCCACCGGGTCTTCCTCTACATCCGGGTGTTCAACGTCAATGCGGACACCTTCGAGGAGGCCTCTAGCGACCCCGAAACCCTCCGCAAGTTTCATATCGTCTGGTGTCGCACCTTGGCGCAGATGAAGGCGGAAGGCCGCTTCGAACGGTACGTAGCCAGCGACCGCGTCGACGAGCCCTTCGGCGTTGCACTCCGCACCAGGACCGGGACGTGGGCATGCGGCGATACGGAACTCCACGTCTGCCAGAACTGCCTCAACCACACCAACTGGGAGGGCTTCAAAGCGACCACACGCAAGCGGAAGACGGAGATCGTTAGGGGCTTCTCCAGAAGGCGCTTCCTGGAGACAGATCACACTCGCTTCGCCGAGCTTCCGCCCGAAACAGACAAGACGGCCCCCACGATGGGCTATGCGGCCGACTGGGCCGATCGCTCACGAGCTTACCGGCAGTCCGTCAGCTTTCGATGCGAGGACTGCGGCGTCGACTGCGCGGCCAACAAGAGCCTTCTCGACACACACCACCAGAACGGCGTCACCACCGACAACCGGATCAGCAACCTCCGCGCGCTCTGCAAGACCTGCCATGCCCAGCGGCACCCGAACTGGTACCAGGTGTCTCCCCAAGACCGCGCAACCCTCGACGCGCTCCGCACAGAACAGGCGGCGGGCGGCGGGCGCTGAAGCTGACCGAGAGGCGCCGATCGCGCGATGCCTTCGTTCGCCAACTCAGCGAGCTTGCGTCCAGCCCGCCGTCGTCACCTAGGCTGCGCGGGGCCAAGAGCCATAGATGCCGGTATCCGCGGATCCCGCGTACTCCAGTCCGACAGGGAGAAGGACACCGCCGTCCGGGGCATCTCGCGGACGGCATCGACCCTGTCCCGCCGAAGAAGGAGCCGCCATGTCTCCCGCATGGTCGGAGCCCGCGCGGCGAGGGCCGCCGGCGAGAGGAGGGCGAGATTGGCTCCCCTGCCGGGGTCGCGGACCGCCTCATAGCGGATCGCTTCCAGCCCGCCTGCCCGGGCTGCATCGGCGAGATCCTGGCATGGTCCATAGTCGGTCGGGTGGGTCCAGACCGCATGGTCGCGGTCGAGCGGCGGGCCGGTCAGGTCGAGGGCCCGCGCCGTCTGGACCGGCACCCGGAAGGCGGTCCGCTCCTGCGGGTTCCGGGGCAGCGGCGTGCCCGGCGAGGCGAGGAAGAAAGCCAGGTGGTAGAAGGCCGCCTCGGCGATGGCCGTCTCGACCCGCTCAGAGCAGTAGAAGGCGCCGTCCCGCTGGCGTGCACGCCGGAACCGGCTTCCATGCGGGTAGGGCGCGTAGCGGAAGGGCGTGGCCAGCAGGTAGTCCACGCCGGCGAGGGCGGCGGGCACGGCAGGCTTCGAGCGGTCAAGCTCGGCCTCAAGGATCGCCTGCTCATCGAGGCTGTCGACGAGCTTCATCGTCGCGACCTGGGACTGGCTCTCCACCACCCGCCAGGCCTCCGTGGCGAGGGGCCGGGCCTCAGAGGCGAGCGCGGGCGGCGTCCACATAGGCGACGGCCTCGACGAGGCCGCTCACAGACCGCACCTGGTCGGCGGGGATGCCGGCCAGGGCGAGGTTGGGGGAGCGCATCCAGGCGCGCATCGGCGCCTCCTCGCCGCCGACCATCGCATCGAGGCCGCGGAACAGGCGGATGAGGAGAAGGGCGAGTTCGTAGGGCTTGCCCGCCGGGTCCAGGGCGTAGGTGCCGGCGGCGAGGCGGGAGACCGTCGGCTCCGACAGGCCGAGGATGTCGGCCACGGCGGCATTGGTCAGCCCGAGGTGGCGTGCGGCGCGGATCACGGCCTTGCTGACGACGGACGCGGGGGTCGGGGCGCCTGCTGGCGCGGGGGTTGGTCGGCTCTGGGCCATGGCCTTTCCTCCGAAAGCAGAAGCTACGCTTCCTTCCACAGAAAGCCAAGCGCGAGGTCGGGTTCCCACCGGCGGATGCCCTGGCGGTGTCGCACAAAGGTGCTACACTTCGCGCGTTAACGGCGCAGTAACCCCTTGAGGGGGAACGGTTTGCCCAGCGCTGGCTGGGGGTCCAGGTCCCCCAGCCATCCCCGGCCGAATCTCCGGCAGACCCCTTCCTTTCCCTTCCAGGATTTCTGCGCACGAGAGGCCGCTGGCTTGGGTGCCGCACGGACCCGAGGTGGTCCTCGTCTTGGCTGGCCCCACTTGGACGGCACCCAGCATGACGCCCCGCCGCGCTTTCGGCACGGCCCCTTCACAACCGCTCGGGCAGGACAAGCCGGGGCGGGGCGGCGGCGTTGCGGGGGCGGGATGTGGGGAAGGGACAGCCATGCGGATCGCGGCACCGGCCAGCGCGGGCGGCGCGTGATGGAAGCCGGGCCTGCGCTCGCCCTTTTCGCCGGGGGCGGTGTCGTGGAAGCGCCGGTGCTGGTCCTCGCGGCGCATCCGGATGACGAGGTGATCGGGCTCGGCGGCCAGCTTCCCCGCCTGCGGCGGCTGCACCTCCTGCATGTCACCGACGGCGCCCCGCGCGACGGGGGGGATGCAGCCGCCCATGGCTTCGCGACAGTGGCGGACTATGCCGCCGCGCGCGGGCGGGAACTGTCGGCCGCGCTCGCCCTCGCCGGGCAGGACCCGGGCTGCGCGGCGGGCCTCGGCATCGCCGACCAGCAGGCGGCGCTGCAACTGCCGCGCCTGGTCGATGCCGTCGCCGCCGCCCTGCGGGCCCTGCGGCCGGCCATCCTCGTCACCCATCCGCATGAGGGTGGCCATCCCGACCATGACGCGACCGCCCTGGCCGCGCAGGAGGCCTGCCGCCGGCTGGCGCGGGAAGGCCTGCCCGTCCCCGCCCGGCTGGAGATGACCTCCTACCACGCCGCGCCGGGCGGCATCGCGGTGGGCCGCTTCCTGCCCGCCCCGGGCTGCCCGCCGGTGGCGCTGCGCCTGGACGACCATGCGCGCGACCTGAAGGCGCGGATGCTCGGCTGCTTCGCGACCCAGCGGCGGACGCTGGCGCAGTTCCCGGTGACGCCGGAGGAATTGCTGCGCGCCGCCCCCGCCTACGACTTCACCCGCCCGCCGCATCCCGGCCCGCTGTTCTACGAGACCTTCCCGTGGGGCATGACCGGCGAGCGGTTCCGCGCGCTGGCCGCCGCCGCCCTCGCCATGCGGGAGGATGCGGCGTGAGCCTCACAATCATCCAGGTCGCCTTCCCCTTCGCACCCGTCGGGCCCGATGCGGTGGGCGGCGCGGAGCAGGTCCTGACCCGGCTGGACGAGGCGCTGACCCGCATGGGCCATCGCTGCATCACCGTGGCCTGCGAGGGATCCCGCACGGCGGGCGAGCTGATCGCCACCCCGCTGCCCGCGGGCACCATCGATGACGACGCCCGCGCCCGCACGCAGGCGGCGCATCGCCGCGGCCTCGACCTCGCGCTGCGCCGGGGGGCGGGGCTGGTGCACATGCACGGAATCGACTTCCACGCCTGCCTGCCGCCGCCCGGCCTGCCGGTGCTGGCCACGCTGCACCTGCCGCCCGGCTGGTATCCGCCCGGCGTGCTGCACCCGTCCCGCCCGCGCACCTGGCTCAACCCCGTCTCGGCCACGCAGCACGCCGCCTGCCCGCCCTCCCCCGCCATCCTGCCGCCGGTCGGCAACGGCGTGCCGCTGGAGGATCTGGCGACGCGCGTGACGCGCCGCGGCCATGCGCTGGTGCTCGGCCGCATCTGCCCCGAGAAGAACCAGCACCAGGCGCTGGAAGCGGGGACGCGCGCCGGCGTGCCGGTGCTGCTGGGCGGCCAGGTCTTCCCCTATGCCGAGCACGAGGCCTATTGGCGGGCGGAGGTCGCGCCGCGCCTGGCGGGCGGGCACCGTTTCCTCGGCCCGCTGTCCCTGCCGCGCAAGCGGCGTTGGCTGGCCGCCGCGCGCTGCCTCGTCTCGGCCAGCCTGGCGCCGGAGACCAGCTCCCTCGTCGCGATGGAGGCGCTGGCCTGCGGCACACCGGTGGTCGCCTTCCCCTCCGGCGCGCTGCCGGAGATCGTGGAGGACGGCGTCACCGGCTTCCTCGTGCGCGACGTGGCGGAGATGGCGGCGGCCATCCGCGAGGCGCCGCGCCTCGACCCCGAGGCCTGCCGCGAGGCCGCGCGGCGCCGTTTCTCCGCGGAGAGGATGGTGGCGCACTATCTCGACCTGTACCGCGCGCTGATCGCGCGCGCCGCGGCGGGGGATGCCGATGCCGCCTGACGGGCTGCGCGTCGAGGAGGTGGCCGCGCTCGAGCCGCTGCGGGCGGAATGGCAGGCGCTGTGGGCGCAGTTGCCGGACGCCACGCCCTTCCAGTCGCCCGCCTGGCTGATCCCCTGGTGGCGGCATGTGGGAGAGGGCGCGTTGCTGACCCTCGCCTTCCGCACGGAAGGGGGCGGCGAACTCGTGGCGCTGCTGCCCTTCTATGTGTACCGGCAGGCGGATGGGCGGCGGATGCTGTTCCCGCTCGGCATCGCCACCACCGACTACCTCGATGCGCTCGTCGCGCCCGAGCATCGCGCGGCGGTGCTGCCGCGCATCCTGCCGGAACTCGCCCTGCGCGGGGACCGCTGGGATGCCTGCGAATGGCCGCAGCTGCGCGCCGGCTCCGCCCTGCTCGACGCGCCGCTGCCGCCGGGCTGGGCGGAGGACCGCGCCGAGGCCGATCCCTGCCCCGTGCTGCACCTGCCGCCCCGGATCGAGGAACTGGGCGAGGCAGTGCCGCGGGACCAGCTTGAGAGCCTCGGCCGTCGGCGCCAGCGCGCGGCGAAGAAGGGCGCGCTGGGCTTCGAGCGCGCCGGGCCGGGCAATGCCGCGGAATTGCTGGAGGCGCATCTGCGCCTGCACGCCGCGCGCTGGACGAAGCGGGGCGAGGAGGGCGTGCTGGCGGAGGATGCCGTGCAGGCGGCGCACCGCGCCTCCCTGCCCGACCTGCTGCGCGACGGGGCGCTGCGGCTCTATGCCATGCGGCTCGACGGGCGGATCGTGGCGACGCTGCAGGGCTTCGCCGATCCGCCGGGCCGCGTGGACCGGCGCGTCTACTTCTACCTCGGCGGCTTCGACCCGGCGGTGGAGCGGCTGAGCCCGGGGATGCTGGTGGTGGGCCACGCCATCGAGGAGGCGGTGCGCGAAGGCGCCGCCGCGGTGGACTTCCTGCGCGGGCAGGAGCGGCACAAATACCTGTGGGGCGCCGTCGACACGCCGACCTGGCGGCGCGCGCCGCGCCGGCCCGCGCCGTGACGGTGGAGGAAGCGGTGGCCGGCGATGCGCCGCCGGCCGTCGCGCTGATGCGCGTCATGCTGGCCGGGCATCCGGCGGCCGAGGTGGTCGCGCAACTCCGGGCGCTGCGCGCCGCACGGCCGGGCCCGCGCACCGAGGCGCTGGCCGCGCTGGCGGAGGAGGCGCAGGACGGGCTGGCGATGCTGGAGCGGATGGTGGCGGCGGGCGCCGACCATGCGGAGGCCGCCGATGCCGCGGCGGGCGTGGCCGGCGCGCAGGCGATGTTCGACCGCCTCGCCCGGCTGAGCCCGGAGGCGAGCGTCGCGGCCTATTCCCTCGGCGATCCCGCGCGGCTGCGCGCCGCGACGGGGGAGGTGGTGGACTGGCTGGACGGTTGCGGGCTGCTGGCCGGGCGGCCGCGCGTGCTCGACCTCGGCTGCGGCATCGGCCGGCTTTCGGCTGCCGTCGCGCCGGCGGCGTCGCTGGTGGTGGGCATCGACGTCTCGGCGGAGATGGCGCGTCTTGCCGCGCGGCGCTGCGCGGGGCTGCCGGGCGTCGCCATCCTGCGCGGCGGCGGGCATGACCTTGCGATGCTGCGCGACGGCGCCTTCGACCTGGTGCTGGCGGTGGATGTCTTCCCCTATCTCGTCCAGGCCTCCCCCGACCTCGCCGCACGGCACCTGGCGGAGGCCGCGCGCGTGCTGCGCCCGGGCGGCAGCCTGGCGCTGATGAACTACAGCTATCGCGGCGCGGAGGCGGACCGGCGGGAGATGCCGCGCCACGCCCGCACCGCCGGCTTCGCGCTGCTGCGGAACGGCGAAACGCCCTTCGCCACCTGGGACGGCGCGGCCTTCTGGCTGCGGAGGGCGTAGCGGCCCGCCCTACTCCCCCCCGATCCCGAGGATGCGCCGCGCCGCATCGCGGTCCAGCGGGCGGCGCAGCGCGGCGTCGAAGGGCGTCTCCGCCGTGGCGATGATGTGGCGGCGGATGAAGGGCGCGCCTTCGCGCGCGCCGTCCTCCTTCCGCTTCAGGACGCACTCCCACTCCAGCACCGCCCATCCGTCGTAGCCGGCGGCGGCGAGGCGGGAGAAGACGCCCGCGAAATCCACCTGCCCGTCCCCTGGCGAGCGGAAGCGCCCGGGGCGCCGCGCCCAGTCCTGGAAGCCGCCATGGACGCCGCTGCGCGGGCTGCGGATGAATTCCGCATCCTTGACGTGGAAGGCGCCGATGCGGTCCGCGTAGAGATCGATGAAGCCGAGATAGTCCATGTGCTGCAGCAGCATGTGGCTGGGGTCGAACAGGATGCGCGCGCGCCGGTGCCCGTCCACCAGGGCGAGGAAGCGGTCGAAGGTCGTGCCGTCGTGCAGGTCCTCGCCCGGATGCAGCTCGAAGCAGAGATCGACGCCGGCACTCTCCGCATGGTCCAGCAGCGGCCGCCAGCGGCGGGCCAGTTCCTCGAAAGCGGCGTCGATCAGGCCGGGCGGCGGCGGCGGCCAGGGATAGGCATAGGGCCAGGCGAAGGCGCCGGAGAAGGTCGCGACGCGTCGCAGGCCGAGCCGCGCCGCAGCCTCGATCGCCAGCCGCAGCTGCCGCATGGCCCAGGCGGTGCGCGCCCGCGGGTCGCCGCGCACCGCCGGCGCGGCGAAGACGTCCGACAGCTCGGAGAAGGCGGGGTTCACGGCCACGAGCTGCCCCGCGCGATGCGCCGCGAGTTCGGTGACCTCCACCCCGAGATCGGCGAGCCGCGCGCGGTAGTCCCGGCAATAGCCGTCCTCCGCCGCCGCGCGCTCCAGGTCGATCAGGCGGGGATCGTGGACGGGCACCTGCACGCCGGCATAGCCGAATCCCGCCAGCCAGCGCACCACGCCATCCAGGCTGTCGAAGGGCGCGGCGTCGCCCATGAACTGGCTCAGCATCACGCCCGGGCCGCGCATCTCCGCCATCGGCTACCAGCCCCGCGCCAGCAGCGCATCCACCTCGGCGCGCCCCGGCATCCCGGCCCAGCCCTCGCCGCGTTCGGCCTTCAGCGCGGCGGCGGCGGTCGCGAAGCGTGCCGCCTGCTCCACCGCCGCGCCCTCGGCGAGGGCGAGGGCGTAGGCGCCGTGGAACACGTCGCCGCACCCTGTCGTGTCGCGTGCCGCGACGCGGGGCGCGGGAAGCGGCACGATGCCGCCCTCGCGCCACCACAGGCTGCCCGCGGCACCGAGCGTGACGGCGAGCGTCCCGCGCAGTTCCGCCGCGGCCAGGGCGAGCCCGCGGCGCGGATCGTCGGTCCCCGCGAGGTCCACCAGGCCGCGCTGCGAGAAGACCACATGGTCGGCGTGCCGGGCGAGGCGGCGCAGCGTCTCCGGCGCGGCGATGTCGGCGTCCAGCACGCGCGGCAGGCCCTGGGCGGCGGCGATGGCGAAAAGCCGCTCCGCGCCCGACACCCAGCGCGGATCGGCCAGCACGGCACCGGCTTCCGCGACCAGGTCGGGGGGCACCGGCGCATCCTCCGGCAGGCCGGCGCCGGGGAAGACCGCCAGGATGCGTTCCCCTTCCCCATCCACCAGCACGCCCGAGGTCGGCGTGCGCCCGCCCGGCGCGACGGTGATGCCGGAGACCGCGACCCCATGCCGCCCGAGCGCCGCCAGCAGCGTGTCGCCCGCCGCATCGGCGCCGAGCCGCCCGCACCAGGCCGACCCGCCGCCGAGCGCCGCGACCGCCACCGCCGCCGTCGCGGCCATGCCGCCGCCCGTCACGCGCAGCCCGGCGGCGATGTATTTCCCGGGGGCGCTGGGCAAGGCCGGCAGTTCCCAGACCTGGTCCAGCACGCCGATCCCGGCGCAGACGACGCGGGCCGTCATGCCGCGCGGCCGGGGGCCGCCCCCGCGGCGGGGGCCCTGGGATCGGCGCCTGCGCTGGCCATTCCGGTGCATCCTCCCTGCGCGCCCCGCCCGCGCGTCGCGCAGGCCGGGGGCTTCGCCATGCAGGCGCATTGGGGCAGGTGCCATCCGCTTCGGCAAGACGGTGCGCCGGAACGCGGCCGCTGCGGCGCCGTCAGCGCGGCGCGTGCGGCATCGGCAGCCGCGGCACGGGAGCGAGGCCGAAGGGGGCGAGCGCGTCCAGCAGCGCCCGCGGCTCCGGCCCCTCCCCGATCAGCACCAGGCGCCCCGGCCCACTTGGCGGGTCCGGCAGGATCGCGGGGGGATGCACCATCGTCGCCGTCGCCTGGACCACGGCGCAGCCTGGCCGGTCGGCCAGCGGCAGCAGGCCCTTCGCGCGCAGCAGCCCGGCCGCTGCCGCCCCGCGCAGCGCGACGCCGAGCGCCTCGACCTCGGCGAAGGAAAGGGCGCGCGCCGCGAGCAGCAGCCAGGCATGGAACCGCGCCGCATGGTCCTGGCCGGGGTGGTCGTGGTGGTGATGCGGGTCGGCGCAACCCGGCGCGCAGGCGCCCCGCCGCGCGCCATCGGGCGCGTCCAGCAGCGCCGCCTCCACCCCCTGCCCCAGCGCGGCGGCGCGGATCGTGGCGGCGGGGTTCAGCGCGCGCAGTCGCGCGACCAGCGCCGCGACCGCCGCTTCCCCCGCGAGGTCCGGCTTGGTGACCAGCAGGTGGTCGGCCAGCACCGCCTGGCTCAGCGCCTCCGACTGGCGGTCCAGCACATCGGCGCCCGCCAGAGCGTCGCAGGTCGTGACCACGGCGCCGGGGCGGTAGAGCGCGGCGATGCGCGGGTCGTCGAAGACGAAGCCGATGAGCGGGCCGGGATCGGCCACGCCGGAGGTCTCGACCACCACGCGGTCGAAGTCGCGGAGGCGCCCTTCGGCGCGCTGCGCCCGCAGGTCCAGCAGCGTGTCCACCAGGTTGCCGCGGATGGTGCAGCAGAGGCAGCCATTGGCCAGCAGGATGGTGTCGTCGCTCGACGCCTCCAGCAGGTCGTGGTCGATCCCGGCCTCGCCGAACTCGTTGACGATGACCAGCGTGCCGGCCATGCCCGGCTGGCGCAGCAGGGCGGAGACGAGCGTGGTCTTGCCGCTGCCGAGGAAGCCGGTGACGAGGCTGACCGGGATCATCCGCCCGGCCCGCGCCGCGCCAGGAACCGCCCCTCGCCCGGCTTCGCATGCACCACGCCGTCACGCGCGGCGATGGTGCCGCGGCGCAGCGTCAGCACCGGCCAGCCGGACAGTTCCATCCCCTCGAAGGGGGTGTAGCCGATCGGGCCGTGGTGGCACCCAGCCGTCATGCGGCGCGTCAGGGCGGGGTCCAGCACGACGAGGTCCGCATCCGCGCCGGGCGCGATGGCGCCCTTCGCCGGCGCGAGGCCGAACAGCCGCGCGGGCCCCGTGCTCCAGGCCTCGGCCAGTTGCGGCAGGGTCAGCCGCCCCGCCTGCACGCCGAGCGTCCAGAGCAGGGGCAGCCGGTGCTCCACCCCCGGCACGCCGTTGGCGATGCGGTCGAAGGACTCCGCGCCGAGCGCCTTCGCCTCCGCGCTGTAGGATGCGTCGTCGGAGGTGACGGCTGCCAGGCTGCCGCCCGCGACCCCTGCCCACATCGCATCCCGCGTGACGGCGTCGCGCAGCGGCGGACTCATCACGAACAGGTGGCCGTCCGCGCGGTCCATCACCTCCGCCGTCAGCGCCAGGTAATGCGTGCAGGTCTCGGCCGAGGCGGGCTGCCCGCGCGCCTGCGCCGCCTCGACCAGCGCCAGGGCCGGTGCGGAGTTCAGGTGGAAGATGTGCAGCGGGCAGCCGGCATCGGCGGCCAGCAGCAACCCGCGGGAGACGGCCTCGGTCTCGGCCAGGGCGGGGCGCGAGAGGGCGTGGAAGCGCGGCGCGACCTCGCCGGCCGCAAGGTGCCTCGCGATGGCGTGGTCGATCAGCGACGCATTCTCGGCATGGAGGCCGACCATGCCGCCGGCGCGGCCGAGCGCGCGCATGAGGTCGTGCAGCGGCCCGTCCTCGACCTTCAGCTGCTCCTTCTCGTAGACCGTGTAGACCTTGAAGGAGGAGGCGCCGGCCGCGACCGCCGCCGGCACCTCGGCCAGCGTCGCGGCGTTCACGTCGGTGGCGATCAGGTGCAGCCCGTAGTCGCACGCCACATGCCGGTCCGCCTGCACGCGGCGGTGCCTCAGCCCGTCCATCAGGCTGCGGCCGCGGCGCTGCAGCGCGAAGTCGATCACCGTGGTGTTGCCGCCGCGCAGCGCCGCCGCCGTGCCCGACCAGAAGTCGTAGACGCTGCGCTGGCCCATGAAGCCGATCAGGAAATGCACATGCGCATCGACGCCGCCGGGCAGCACGACGCGGCCGGCGGCGTCGATCACCTCGGCGCCGCGCCCCACGCCCGGCTCCACGACATCGAGGATCCGCCCGTCCTTCACCAGCAGGTCGGCCGGCCCGGCCGCGTCCGGCCGCACCACCGTGCCGCGCGCGAGGACGAGGTCCGCCGTCACCGCAGCATCTCGCGCGAGATGACGATGCGCAGGATCTCCGACGTGCCGCCGCCGATCTCCGCGAGCTTGCTGTCGCGGAAATGGCGCTGCATGTCGTATTCCATGAGGTAGCCCCAGCCGCCCATCAGCCGCATGCCGTTGAGCGCCGCGCGCACATAGGCTTCCGAGGAGTAGAGGTTGGCGATGGCCGACTGCCGGTTGTTCGGGATGCCACGGTCCACCAGGCCGGCGCTGCGGTAGAGCAGCAGGCGCGCCGCGTCGATCTCCATCTCCATGTCGGCGAGCTTCGCGCGGCTCATCTGGAAGCTGGCGATCTTCTGGCCGAACTGCTCGCGTTCCTTCGTGTAGGCCAGCGCCTTGTCGAGGCAGGACTGCGCGGCGCCCACATTGACCGCGGAAAGGCAACAGCGTTCATAGTCCAGCGTCTTCAGCACGTTGCGCCAGCCCTGGTTCACCGCGCCGACGATTGCGTCCTTCGGCACGCGCGCAGCGGTCAGGAAGATCTCGTTGAGGTCCATGGGCTTGAGGCCGAGCTTGCGGAGCCGCCGGACCTCCACGCCCGGCGCCTTCGGGTCCAGCAGGAACATGGTGATGCCGTCATGCTTCGGTGCATCGGCATCGGAGCGCGCCATCAGCAGGATGTAGTCCGCCACCTGCGCGCAGGAACAGAACATCTTCTGCCCGTGGATGACCCAGTGGTCGCCGTCGGGCACGGCGCGCGTGCGGAGCGAGGCGGCGTCGGAGCCCGAATTCGGTTCGGACAGGGAGAAGGCGAAGCGGATCTCGCCGCGCGCAAGCCGCGGCAGCAGGGCGCGCTTCTGCTCCTCGGTGCCGAAATGCGCCAGCGCGTCGGCGGCGATGACGACGGTGGTGTAGTAGCAGTTCGCCGCTGCCTCGAAATGCCAGGCGAGTTCCTCGAGGAAGACGGCGAGGTCGGTGCAGCTGCCGCCGGTGCCGCCGTATTCCTCCGGGATCGGCAGGCCGAGCCAGCCTTGCGCCGCGAGCTTGCCGAACAGCTCCACCGGGAAGCGTTCCGCCTCGTCGCAGTCGCGGACGTATTCGATCGGGCATTCGCGCAGCAGGAAGGCGCGCAGCGCGTCCCGCATCCCGCGCTGCGCCGGCGTGAGGTCGAAATCCATCCTGCCTCCTCTGCCTCAGCTGCCGGTCCAGCGCGGCGGCCGCTTCTCGGCGAAGGCGCGCGGGCCTTCGTAGTAGTCGGCGGAGCCGCGCATGCGCCGATGCGCCGGCAGGCCGGCCTGGAACAGCGCGAAGGCCTGCGCGTCCGGCAGCACCTCCGCTTCGCGCGCGATCTCCAGCAGAGCCTCCACCGCCAGCGGCGCGGACGCCGCGACCCGCAGCGCCATCTCCCGCGCCGCATCCATCAGCGCCGCGCGCGGCACGATGCGGTTGACGAAGCCGAGGCGCAGCCCCTCCTCCGCCGTCAGGCGGCGGCCGGTCAGCAGCAGCTCGTTCGCGATGCTGCGGGGCAGGCGGCGGAAGACGCGCCAGAGCCCGCCCGCCTCCGGCAGGAAGCCGCGCTGCAGCTCCGGCAGGCCGAATTCGGATTCCGGCGCGCAGACCACCATATGGGCGTGCAGCGCGAATTCGAATCCGCCGCCGACCGCGAGGCCGTTCACCGCCGCGATCACGGGGCGGGTGAATTGCCGCCTGAGGCCCATGAAGCCGTTTGGCCCGAAATCCTCGCCCCGGTCGCCGGCCGCCACCGCCTTCAGGTCCCACCCGGCCGAGAAGATGCGGTCGCCCGTCGCGGTGACGATGCCGCAGCGCAGGCCGGGCGCGTCGCAGAGCCGGCCGAAGGCGGCGTCGAGGTCGCGGCAGGCCTGCTGGTCGAAGGCATGGGCGGGCGGGTGGTCGAAGGTGATCTCGAGGAGGGGGCCGTTCTCCTCGACCCGGATGCGGGAAGTCATGCCCGGAATTCCCGCAGGACGTCCTTCGCGATGATGTCGCGGTGGATCTCCGACGTGCCTTCCCAGATGCGTTCCACCCGCGCGTCCCGCCAGAAGCGTTCCAGCGGCATGTCCTTCGTCACCCCCATGCCGCCCATGATCTGCAGGGCGTTGTCGGTGACGCGCCCCACCATCTCCGACCCGTAGAGGTTCACCTGCGAGGCCTGGCGCTGCGTGATGGTGCCGGCATCCATCCGCGCGGCGGCGTCGAACACCATCAGCCGCGTCGCGTGGATCTCGGTCGCCATGTCGGCCAGCTTGAAGCCGGTGCCCTGGAAGCTGCCGATCGGCCGGCCGAAGGCGACGCGTTCGTTGGCGTAGCGCGCGGCGATGCCCATGGCGCGTTCCGCCAGGCCCACGCAGTTCGCCGCCAGCATCACGCGGCCCGAGAAGATCCAGTTCTTCGCGATGGCGAAGCCGCCGCCCTCCTCGCCGAGGATGTTGCGGTCCGGCACGCGGACGCCGTCGAGGCCGATGATGCAGGACTTCATGCCCCGGTTCGACAGCACGTCGAGCGGCGTGACGGTGATGCCCGGCGTCGCCTTGTCCACCAGGAAGGCGGTGATCCGCTTCCGCGGCCCCTGCGCCGTCTCCTCGCTGCCCGTGACGGCGAACAGGATGATGTAGTCCGCCCGCATGGCCATGGTGATGAACTGCTTGGTGCCGTTCACCACCCAGTCGTCGCCGTCGCGCACCGCGCGGGTGGCGATGGCCCGTGCGTCGGACCCCGCGCCGGGTTCGGTCAGCGCGAAGCATTCCCATCGCTCGCCGCGGATGGTGGGCTTCAGGTAGGTCTCCACCTGGTCGCCGCGGCAGGCCTTCAGGATGGGCGCGGGGCGGTTGCAGATGATGCCGAGCGCCCGGCTGACGCGGCCGAACTCCACCTCCGCCACGGCGCGTTCCCGGGCGGAGAGGCCGCCGCCCCCATGCTCCTCCGGCATGTTGAGGGCGTAGTAGCCGGCGCGGATCGCCTTGCGCTGGAGGTCGCGGAACAGGTCGTCCGGCACGGCGTCCAGCCGCTCCACCAGCTCCTCATGCGGGAGGAGCTCGGTTTCCACGAAGGCCCGGACCCCCTGCGCGAGCAGGTCGTCCTCGCCGGGAGCGGCCAGATCCATCCGGATCTCCCCAGGGGCCGATGGCGGCCCTTGTTTCAGATAGAAAAACGCTGTTTCATTCTTCCGGTCTCCACTGACGGTGTCAACGGCGTCGCGGATCGGGCTAGCGTCCCCGCGCCCGCCCAGGGATGGAGGAAGGTGATGCGTCGTCGTGACTTCGGGGCCGCCGCGGCCACCCTCGCCGCCGCCGGCGCGCTGCCGCCGCGATGGGCCGGGGCGCAGACCCGGGCCGAGAGCCTGCGCATCCTGAGCCAGGCGGGGCCGAATTCCTTCGACCCGATCGGCGTCGGCGTGAACCGCAACGCTATCCAGCTGCACTGGAACACCTACGACCGCCTGCTGCGCTTCGGCACCACGACGCGGCCGGATGGCACGCTCTACTACGACTACTACCGGATCGAGGGTGAGCTGGCGGAGCGGCACGAGGTGTCGGAGGACGGCCGCGTCATCACCTTCCACCTGCGCCGCGACGCCACCTTCCACGACGGCTCCCCGGTGACGGCAGAGGATGTGAAGTGGTCGCTCGACCGGGTGGTGGCGAGCCCGATCGGAAGGTCGCAGTTCTCCACCGGGTCGATGACCAGCCCGGACCAGTTCACCGCGCTGGACCGCCACACATTCCGCATCACCCTGCCGCGCACGGACCGCTTCACCCTGCCGAATCTCGCGGCCACCTTCGGCATCATCGTCAATTCCCGCCTGGTGCGCGCGCAGGCCGGCGCCGCCGATCCCTGGGGCAGCGAGTGGCTGAAGACGAATGTCGCGGGGGGCGGCCCCTTCCGGCTGGACGCGCATGTGCCGGGGCAGAGCCTCACCCTCTCCCGCTTCGACGGCTGGCGGAACGGCGCGCTGCCGGGCTTCCGGCGCGTGCTGTGGCAGGTGGTGCCGAACGGGCAGTCGCGCCGCGCCTCGCTGGAACGGGGCGACGCCGACATCGTGCAGGACCTGTCGCCGCAGGACGCGGTGTCCATGGCGCAGGCGGGTCTGCCATCGGTCCGCGTGCTCGGCGTGCCGATGGCGGGCGCCTTCCAGTTCATCGGCATGAACAACGCCATCGCGCCCTTCGACAACGTGAAGGTGCGCCGGGCCATCGCCCATGCCCTGCCCTACCGCCAGATGTTCGAGGCGGCGCTGTTCCAGCGCGGCCAGCCGCTGTTCGGCGGTGTCCCGGACGAGGCGGAGGGCACCGAATGGCCGCAGCCGCATGGCTACGACACCGACCCCGCCCGCGCCCGCGCCCTGCTGGCCGAGGCCGGGCTGCCCAACGGGTTCGAGACCACCTTCTCCTTCGAGCTGTCGCTCGCCCCGGTGGCGGAGCCCGTCTCGCTGCTGGTGCAGGAGGCGCTGGGCCGCATCGGCATCCGCGTCGCCATCAACAAGGTGCCGCCCGGCCAGCTCGGCACCCTGTTGGAGCGGAAGGAGGTGCCCTTCTTCTTCGAGGGCTCGGCCGCCTACCTGAACGACCCCGACTACTTCTTCCGCATCTTCTACCACGGCCCGACGCGCTGGAATTTCGGCACCTACAACAACCCCGAATTCGCCGCGCTGGTGGAGCGGACGCGCTACGAGACGGACCGCGCCGCCTATGAACGCGACATCCGCCGCATGATCGCCTTGGCGAAGCAGGACATCCCGATCATCCTGCTGTGGCAGCCCGCGCTCGACACCGGGATGCAGCGCAGCGTCGACGGATACAAGTACCTGTTCCACCGGCAGCTGGAACTGCGCACCCTGAAGCGGGCCTGACGACAGGGGACGGGAAGGAGCCGACGGCGGTCCATGGGGTTCGTGTTCCGCCGCCTGCTCGGCCTGGTCCCGACGCTGGCGGGCGTCGTCGTCGTGACCTTCCTGCTGACGCGCCTGCTGCCCGGCGACCCGGCGGTGTTCTTCGCCGGCAACCCGACCATGGACGCCGCCGCCGTCCAGGCGGTGCGGGAGAAGCTCGGGCTCGACCAGCCGTTGTGGAGGCAGTTCCTGATCTATGTGGGCCAGCTGCTGCGCGGCGACCTCGGCCAGTCCATCACCACCGGGCAGCCGGTGGCGCGGGACATGCTGCAGCGCCTTCCGGCCTCGGCCGAGCTGACCTTCGCCGCCTTCGCGCTGGCCGTCGCGGGCGCGCTGCCGCTCGGCATCGCGGCCGCGCTGCGGCCGGGATCGCTGGTGGACCATGCCTGCCGGCTGGTGGCGACGGCCGGGGTCGCCCTGCCCACCTTCGTCAGCGGGTTGCTGCTGATCTACCTGTTCTACTACCTGCTCGGCTGGGCGCCGGAGCCGATCGGGCGGCTCGACCCCTTCGCGGTACCACCGCCCGTGGTCACCGGCTTCCTGCTGGCGGACACGCTGCTGGCCGGCGACGGGGAGGGCTTCGCCTCCGCGCTCCGGCAGCTGGTGCTGCCGAGCGTGACCATGGCCTTCTTCGCGCTGGCGCCGCTGGCGCGGATGACGCGGGCGTCCATGCTGGCCGCGCTGGGAAGCGACTTCATCCGCACCGCGCGGGCCAACGGGCTGCGCTGGCGCACCGTCGTGCTGACCTATGCGCTGCGCAACGCCATGCTGCCCATCGTGACCACGCTCGGGCTCGTCTTCTCCTACATGCTGGGTGCCAATGTGCTGGTGGAACGGGTCTTCGCCTGGCCGGGGGTGGGGTCCTACGCGCTGGATTCGCTGCTCTCGCTGGACTATGCGCCGGTGCAGGGCTTCATGCTGGTGATGGCGGCGGTCTTCGTGCTGGTGAACCTGCTGGTGGACCTGCTCTACGCCGTCGTCGATCCCCGCTCGGACCTGGCGCGCCATGGGTGAGAGGCTGCGGGTCGCGCGCCACGTCCTGGCCGGCAACCCGCTGAACCTGCTGGCGCTGGCGCTGCTGGCGCTGCTGCTGGGCGCGGCGCTGGCGGGCCCTTCGCTGGTGCCCTTCGACCCGCTGGCCACCAACACGCGCCTGGCGCTGCAGCCGCCTTCCGCCGCGCACTGGTTCGGCACGGACCAGCTGGGGCGCGACATCCTTTCCCGCGTCGTGGTGGCGACGCGGCTCGACCTCGCCATCGCGGCGGCGGCGGTGCTGCTGTCGTTGTCCGTCGGCGCGGTGGTGGGGGCGGCGATGGGTTATTTCGGTGGGCCGCTGGACCGCGGCGTCGGGCGCGCGGTCGACGTGCTGATGGCCTTCCCGCTCTTCGCGCTGGCGATGGGCGTGGTCGCGGCGCTGGGCAATTCCGTCTCCTCCGTGGTCTATGCCACCGCGGTCATCAACCTGCCCTTCTACATCCGGCTCGCGCGGGCCGAGGTCGCCGTGCGACGCAACCTCGGCTACATCGAGGCGGCGCGCGTCGGCGGGTCCTCCCATGCGCGCATCCTGCGGGTGTTCCTGCTGCCGAACATCATGGCGCCGCTGGTGGTGCAGGCCTCGCTCAACCTCGGCTGGGCGGTGCTGAACGCGGCGGGCCTGTCCTTCATCGGGCTCGGCGTGCGGGCGCCGACGCCGGAATGGGGCATCATGGTCGCGGAAGGCGCCCAGTTCATCGTCTCGGGCCAGTGGTGGCTGACGCTGTTCCCGGGCCTCGCGCTCATGCTCGCGGTGTTCTGCTTCAACCTGCTCGGCGACGGGCTGCGCGACATGCTGGACCCGCGGAGCCGGACGTGACCGCGCCGCTGCTCTCCGTGCAGGACCTCTCGGTCGAGTTCCGCACCCGCGGCGGCACCGTCCATGCGCTGGACGGCGTGACCTTCGACGTGCAGCCCGGCGAGATGCTCGGCATCGTGGGCGAGAGCGGGTCGGGCAAGTCCGTCACCGCCTACAGCCTGCTCGGCCTGCTCGATGCCGCGGCGCGCGTCACCTCGGGCCGCGCCGCCTTCGGCGGGCGCGACCTGCTGCGGCTGGACCGGGCGGCGCTGGACGACCTGCGCGGGCGGGAGATCTCGATCGTCTTCCAGAACCCGCGCGCGGCGCTGAACCCGATCCGCGGCGTCGGCCAGCAGATCGCCGACGTGGTGGCGCGGCACGACCCCTCGCCCCCCGCCGCCATCCGCGCGAAGGTGCTCGGCGCGCTGCGCCGGCTGCGCATCCCCGACCCCGAAAGGCGGCTTCGCGCCTTTCCGCATGAGCTGTCGGGCGGCATGTGCCAGCGCATCGGCATCGCCATGGCGCTGGCCTGCGCGCCGCGGCTGCTGCTGGCGGACGAGCCGACGACGGGCCTCGACGTCACCACCCAGGCGGTGGTGATGGACCTGTTCCGCGACGCGGTCCGTGGCCAGGGCGCCAGCGCGATCCTCATCACGCACGACCTGGCGCTGGCGTCGGAATACTGCGACCGCATCGTGGTGATGCATGCCGGCCATGTGGTGGAGGACGCGCCGGTGGATGCCATCTTCGGCCGGCCCCGCCACCCCTACACCGCGCGCCTGCTCTCCAGCGTGCCCTCCGCGGTGGCGAGCATCGACGAGTTGCTGCCGATCGAGGGGGCGCTGCCGGACCTTCGCCGCGACGACCTGCCGCCCTGCCGCTTCGCCGAACGCTGCACCCGCCGCGCGCCGGATTGCGACCTGGCGCCGCTGCGCCTGGCCCCGGCCGGGCCGGGCCGCCGCGTGGCCTGCCGGCACCCGCTGTGACCCCCGTGCTGGAACTGCGGGGCGTCAGCCGGCGCTTCGCCGTCCCCCGCCCGCGTCGCGGCCTGGCCGGCCTGCTGCGGCGCCCGCCCGACAGCGTGCTGCAGGCGGTGGAGGAGGTGGACCTGGCGATCCTGCCGGGCGAGGCGCTGGGCCTGGTCGGCGAATCGGGCTGCGGCAAGTCCACGCTGGCACGGATGGTCAGCCGTCTGATCGAGGTGGATGCGGGAGAGGTGCTGCTGGACGGCGCGCCGGTCGGTGCCATCCCGCCCGCCCGCTTCGCCGCCCTGCCGCAGCGCCGGCAGGTGCAGATGGTGTTCCAGGACCCGACGGAGAGCCTGAACCCGCGCTTCAGCGTCTTCGACGCCATCGCCGATCCGGTGCGCCAGCTGATGCCCGGCAAGGGGCGGGACGCCGTCCGCCGCCAAGTGGAACGCGCGGCCGCACAGGTGGGCCTGCCGGCGGAGCTGTTCCCGCGCTTCCCGCACCAGCTCTCGGGCGGGCAGAAGGCGCGTGTCGGCATCGCGCGGGCCATGGCGGTGGAGCCGCGGCTGCTGGTGCTGGACGAGCCGACCTCGGCGCTCGACGTCTCGGTGCAGGCGGTGGTGCTGAAGCTGCTGATGCGGCTGCGACGGGAAGCCGGGGTCGCGCTGCTGTTCGTCAGCCACGACCTGAACGTGGTGCGGCTGCTCTGCGACCGGATCGCGGTGATGTATCTCGGCAAGGTGGTGGAGACGGGGCCGGCGGCGCAGGTCTTCGCCGCGCCGCGCCACCCCTATACGCGCGCGCTGCTGTCGGCGATCCCGCGCCTGCCCGGCACCCCGCGCCCGCCCCGCGAGCGGCTGGAGGGAGAGCCGCGCAGCCCGATCGACCCCGACCCCCATGCCTGCCGCCTGGCCGGGCGCTGCGCGCGCCAGACCGCGATCTGCACGAGCGCCGCGCCGCCACTGGCCGAGGTCGCGCCCGGCCAGTCCGCGCGCTGCCACCACCCGCTGGATGCGACGCCGGCATGAGCCTGCACGATCCCTTCTGGCCCGCCGGCGTGGCCCGCATGCCCGCCGACCTGCCGCCGACCCTGAATGCCGCGCTGCGCCGCGCCGCCGCGCGCCGGCCCGGGGGGCTGGCGCTGGCCTTCTACGGGGCGGAACTGACCTTCGCGGAGCTGCTGGGGCGCGTCGAACGCCTGGCCGGCTTCCTCCAGCACCGATGCGGCGTCGGGCATGGCGACCGCGTGCTGCTGGACATGCAGAACTCCCCGCATTTCGTCATCGGCTACCATGCGGTGCTGCGCGCGGGCGGGGTGGTGGTGCCGGTCAGCCCGATGAGCGTGACACAGGAGCTGGCCTTCCTCGCCGAGGACAGCGGCGCGCGGGTGGCGCTGGCGGGGGCGGAGCTGCTGCCCCGCTTCGCGCCGCTGCTGCCCGGCGCGCTGTCGCAACTGATCCTTGCGCCCTACGGGGACGAGGTGCCCCGGCCCGCCCCCTTCCGCCTGCCCGCGGTGATGGCGGAATCCGTGCTGCCCGCCACCCTGCCCGCGGGCTGCATCCCCTGGCACGAGGCGCTGGCCGGGGCCGCGCCGCCCCGGCCCGACGGCGTGGCTGCGCAGGATCTCTGCGTCATGCCCTACACCTCGGGCACCACCGGGCGCTCCAAGGCCTGCGTGCATCCCCACGCCAACGCCGTGTTCACCGCCGCCGCGCAGGCGGAGTGGTACGGCTATGACGACGCCACGGTGATCAGCGGCTTCATGCCGCTGTTCCATGTGGCGGGGATGCAGGTCTCCATGAACGGCGGCATCGTCGCGGCGGCGCCGGTGGTGCTGATGGCCCGCTGGGACCGGGACCTGGTGGCGCCGCTGTTCGAACGCTACGGCGTCACGCTGTGGAGCGCGGCGCCGACCATGGTGGTGGACGTGCTGCACGCGCCGGACTTCCGCGAAGCCGCCTTCGCCCGGCTCCGCACGCTGACCGGGGGCGGGTCCGCCATGCCCGCCGCCGTGGCGGAGGAACTGCAGCGGCGCTGGGGCCTGCGCTTCGTCGAGGGCTACGGGCTGAGCGAGGCGATCGCCGCGACGCACCTGAACCCGCCGGACCGGCCGAAGCCGCAATGCCTCGGCATCCCCATCCAGGGCACCGACAGCCGCATCATCGACCCCGCGACGCTGGAGGAGCTTCCCCCCGGCGAGGTGGGGGAGATCATCGTCGCGGGCCCACAGCTCATGCGCGGCTACTGGCGCCGGCCGGATGCGGATGCGGAAGCCTTCCTGCTTCGCGACGGCAGGCGCTTCCTGCGGACCGGCGACCTCGGCCGGGTGGACGCCGAGGGCTACTTCTTCCTCGTCGACCGGCTGAAGCGCATGGTGGACGTCAACGGCAACAAGGTCTGGCCGGCCGAGGTGGAGGCGCTGCTGTACCGCCACCCCGCCGTGCAGGAATGCTGCATCGTCGCCGCCCCGGGCCCGCGCGGCGAAGTGGTTAAGGCCTTCGTGGTGCGCCGGCCCGGCATGGCGCTGGACGCCGAAGGGCTGATCGGCTGGTCGCGCGGGATCATGGCCGCCTACAAGGCGCCGCGGCTCGTGGAATTCGTGGACAGCCTGCCGCGTTCCGGCAGCAGCAAGATCGACTGGCGGCGCCTGCAGGAGGCCGAATGGGCGAAGCCGCGATGACCCCGCAGGTCTGGTACGAGGATTTCACGCCGGGGACGGTGCTGGAAAGCGCGCCGCGCACCATCACCCTCGCCGACATCGACGCCCATGCGGCGCTGACCGGCGAACGCCACCCCGTCCACATGGACGACGCCTTCGCCCGTGCCGCGGGCTTCCGCGGCCGCATCGCGCATGGCCTGTTCGGCCTGGCGCTGATCGAGGGGCTGAAGTCCGGGCTCGGCTGCTTCGAGCGCAGCGTCGCCGCCTCTCTCGGCTGGGACCGGGTGCGCTTCCACGCGCCGCTCGAGCCGGGGGACCGCGTGCATCTGCGCCTGACGCTGGCGGAGAAGCGCCCGGCCTCGAAGCCCGGGCGGGGCATCGCCGTGGAACGCGCCGAGCTGGTGAAGGCGGACGGCACGGTGGCGACCAGCGGCGACCACACCGTCCTGCTGCTCTGCCGTCCCGTGGAAGGATAGCCGCGCGTGCCCAGCCTCGATCTCCGCCGCCCCCATCTCGACCGGCTGCCGCCGGGGCTGCGCCGCCCGGGCCATGACCCTGCGCAGGTCCGGCCCGGCATCGTCCATCTCGGGCCCGGCGCCTTCCACCGCGCGCACATGGCGCGCTACACGCATGAGGTGATGGCGCGCGATCCCGGCGCGCTCGGCTGGGGGATCCTCGGCGCGGGGCTGCTGCCGGGCGACCGGCTGGTCCGTGACAGCCTGCTGCCGCAGGACTGGCTCTACACGCTGGTGGAACGCGACGGCGCGCAGGAGAGCGCCGCCGTCATCGGCTCCCTCGCCGGCATCATCGACGCCTCCGGGTCGAGCGAGGCGCTGCTGGCGCGGATCGACGATCCCGCCATCCGCATCGTCAGCCTCACCGTCAGCCCGGCCGGCTACTGCCTGAACCTGGCGACGCGGGAACTCGACCCGGCGCATGGGCTGATCCGCGCCGACCTCGCCGCGCCGGGGGCGCCGCGCAGCGCCATCGGCGTGATCGTGGAGGCGCTGCGCCGCCGCCGCGCCGCGGGCCTCGGCCCCTTCACCGCGCTCAGCTGCGACAACATCCAGGACAACGGCGCGGTGCTGCGCCGCGCCGTGCTGGCGCTGGCGGCGCTGCGCGACGATGGGCTGGCCGCCTGGATCGAGGCCGAGGGCGCCTTTCCCAACACCATGGTGGATCGCATCACCCCGGCGACGCGGCCCGACCACCTCGCGCATCTCGAACGGGCATACGGCCTTCGCGACCGCTGGCCCGTCTTCGCCGAATCCTTCACCCAATGGGTGATCGAGGACCGCTTCGCCGCCGGCCGCCCCGCCTGGGAGGAAGCGGGCGCGCAGTTCGTGCCCGATGTCGCGCCATACGAGATGATGAAGCTGCGGCTGCTGAACGGCAGCCACCTCGCCATCGCGGCGATCGGGCGCATGCTGGGCCATGTCTTCGTGCATGACGCGATGGCCGATCCGCGGCTGCGCGGCTACATGGCCGCGTTGATGGAGCGCGAGATCGCGCCGGCCCTGCCGCCGGTGCCGGGCATCGACATCGCGGCCTACCAGCGCACGCTCGTCGCCCGCTTCGCCAACCCCGCCATCGGCGACACGGTGGAGCGCATCAACCAGGCGGCGCCGATCAACCTGCTGCTGATGCCGATCGAGGCGCGGCTGGCGATGGGCGGCGGGGTGGAGCTGCTCGCCCTCGCCCTCGCCGCATGGATACGCCGGCTGCGCGGCGTGGACGAGGGTGGGGCGCCGATCGAGCCCGGGCCGGATGTCACGCCCGAGCTGCGCGACGCGGCGCGGATGGCCGGGTCCGACCCGCTGCCGGTCCTGCGCATCGCGTCGCTATTCGGGCGGCTTGCGGAGGAGGAGGCGCTGGTCGCGCCGCTGCGGCGCTGGCTCGCCTCGCTCGACCGGGCCGGCACCTCCGCCACGCTGGACCGGGCCGCGGCGGAGCACGGCTTCGGCGGCGGCTGAGCGCGCCGCCTCGGTCAGAAGCCCACCTGGTCGCCGCCCTTCAGGCCCAGCATCTCCCGCGCCTCGTCCGGCGTCGCGATCTCCAGCGAGAGCTGTTCCAGGATGCCGCGGATCATCCGCACCTGCTCGGCGTTGGAGGTCGCCATGCGGCCCTTGCCGGCATAGAGGCTGTCCTCCATCCCCACGCGGACATTGCCGCCCATGGTGGCCGCCATGGTGGCCATGTTCATCTGGTGCCGCCCGCCGGCGAGGACGGACCAGCGGTAGCGGTCGCCGAACAGCTTGTCGGCGGTGCGCTTCATGAAGACCAGGTTCTCGGGGTCGGCGCCGATGCCGCCCAGCGTGCCGACGATGAGCTGCACGAACATCGGCAGCTTCACCAGGCCGCGGTCCACCATATGCGCCAGGTTGTACAGGTGGCCGACGTCGTAGCATTCGAACTCGAAGCGCGTGCCGGCATCGCCGAGCCTGTGCAGGATGGTCTCGATGTCGGCGAAGGTGTTGCGGAAGATGGCGCCCCGGCTCGCCTCCAGATACTCCTCCTCCCAGTCGTGCTGCCACCTGCCCCGGTATTTCGGGATCATCGTGTAGGTGCCGAAGTTCATCGAGCCCATGTTGCAGGAACACAGTTCCGGCCGCGCGGCCAGCGGGGCCTTCAGCCTGTCCTCGATCGACATGAAGGTGCTGCCGCCGGTGGTCATGTTCAGCACCGCGCCGGTGCGCTGCTTCAGCCCGCGCAGGATGTGGAACCAGGTGTCGAGGTCGCCGGTCGGGCGGCTCGTCGCCGCGTCGCGCGCGTGCAGGTGCAGGATCGCCGCGCCGGCCTCCGCCGCCGCGGCCGCCTGCTCGATGATGGCGGAAGGCGTCACCGGCAGGTGCGGCGACATGGTTGGGGTGTGCGTCGCGCCGGTGATGGCGCAGGTGATGATGACCTTGCCGCTGCTCGCCATGTCGTCCCTACTCCGTGTATTCCAGGCCGCCGCAGATGCTGTGCACCTGGCCGGTGATGGCGCGGCCCGTCGGCGCGCAGAGGAACATCACCAGCGCCGCGATCTCCTCCGGCTCCACCGCCGTCTTCAGCGACACGGCGCGGAGCGCGACCTGCTCCATCTCCTCATAGGTGATGCCGCGCGTCGCGGCGCGGTCGGTGAAGACGCGGCGGATGCGCTCCCCCGCCACCACGCCGGGCGCGATGGCGTTCACGCGGATGCGGTGCGGGCCGAGTTCCACCGAGAGCGAGCGGGCGAGCGAGATCACCGCCGCCTTCGACGCCGCATAGGGCGTGCGCAGCGGGAAGGCGTATTTCCCCGCCACCGACGCCATGCAGATCATCGCGCCCCAGCCATTCGCCTTCAGGTGCGGCACCGTCGCGCGCGCGACATGGAACTGGCCGTTGACGTTCACCGCCATGACGCGCGCCCAGTCCTCGGGCGGGATCGCCTCGACCGGCGCCGCCGGCCCGGCGATGCCGGCATTGTTGATGACGATGTCGAGCCCGCCCATCGCGTCCACCGCGGCCGCCACGAAGGCGTCCACCTGCGCCGCGTCCGCCACGTCGCAGCGCATGGTGCCGAGGCCGGGAAGTTCCCCCGCCGCGGCGGCCAGCGCATCCTCCGCCACGTCGCAGATCCAGACCTTCGCACCCGCCATGTGGAAGGCGCGGGCGATCGAGAGCCCGATGCCCGCCGCCCCCGCGGTGACGAGGACGCGCTTGCCGGGCCAGTCGTCGCTGTGCTGCATGGGTTTTTCCATCAGATGCGGAACTCCTCGGCGAAGCGGGGATAGGCTTCCGCCACCTCGTCCAGCACCAGGTCGCGGATCTCCTCGCGCAGCGCCGCGTCGGGCACGGGGGAGACGGGCGGGGCAGCCGGGGCGTCGTAGTCGAAGCCGGTGGCTTCCCTCACGCCTTCGGCCGTTTCGCCCGGATGCAGGCTGCGCAGCGCGAAGCGGCGCGCCGCGCGCTGCCAGTCGAAGACGCAGCGCCCGGTTACCAGCGCCTGCGGCCCACCGGGGCGGTGGACATGCGGGGGGCTCCAGCCCGGCGCGCTGACGAAGTCCACCTTCGGCACCAGCGCGCGCCGGTCATGGCCAAGCCGGAACAGGATGACGCGCGGCACCAGCATGTAGAGGTAGGGCGAGCCGAAGCTGCCGGCGAAGCGGACCTTCGGGCGGCGGTGGTCGCCGATGCCCAGCAGGTTGATGTTCGCCTCCCCGTCGATCTGCGCGCCGGACAGGAAGAAGACGTCGATGCGCCCCTGCGCGGCGCAGTCGAACAACTCCTTCGCGCCGTCGGTGAAGCGGCTGTTGCGGCGGGACCCGAGGATCGTCACCCGCATCCGCCCGCCGCTGCGTCGCCGCGCCAGCATCGCCGCCGCGGTCGGGATGGGCGACAGCGCGCCGGTCGCGACATGCTCCGCATCCCCGATCAGGTCGGCGATCAGGCTGATGAGCAGCGCGGCGTCCGTCACGGCGCGTCCCCCCGCGCGTGGCGGCGCATCGCCTCCGCGTCGATGTCGTATTCCCCGTCGAGGCCGAGCGGCCACGCGCCGCGCGGCACGACCGACAGCGCGGTGACGTAGAGCGCGGGCAGCACGCCGGCCACGATCTCCTCCCGGTCGAAGAAGCACCCCTCCTCGATCCGCTCCACCGTCACCAGCGTCCGGCGCGCGGCATGGGCCATGACGGCGAGTTCCCGGCGGCGGCCGATCCGGACATTCCCCTCGCGGTCCGCAGCGACGGCGTGGAACAGCGCGATGTCGGGCCGCAGCGCGGGCAGCAGCACGATCGGGTCCTCGGTCCCGGCGAAGGGGTTCTGGATCACCTTCCAGTCGGCGCGGTGACGCAGCACGTCGCTGCCGATCAGGCCGCGCAGCGGGATGAAGGGCAGCCCCTTCTCGGCCGCGCCCAGCGCGGCGTGGATGGCCGGGCAGGTGCTGTCCAGCATGCGGATGGTGCCCGCCCGCACCGCCGCGGTGAAGGCGGGCGCGGGGCCGAACTCGTCGAGGCTGACGGCGGCGGCCTCCATCGTCGCGACGCAGCCTGCGGCGATCAGCAGGTCCGCCTGGATGCCGGAGGAGGGGCTGGCGAGCAGGTGCAGGCCGCGCACGCCCCGCGCCGCCAGCGCCCGCGTCGCCGCGACGGCGACGCCGCTGTAGTTGGGCGGCACCACCACCATCGCGCCGTCCGGGACCCGCGCGACCAGCGCGGCGAGGTCTTCCTGCGGCATCGGCTGGCTCACGGCACCAGCACCGCGAACCCGTTGTCGAGCACGGGGGCGTTGCGCCCCGCCGCGGCGGCCCGGAAGCCGAGGCGCGGCCCGTCGCGCCAGAAGTCGAAGCGCAGCGTCTCCCCCGGATGCAGCGGCCCGGCGAAGCGCGCGGCGAAGCGGGCCAGGCGCGCGGGATCGCGCCCGCAGAAGCGCCGCAGCACCTCGGCGCAGGCGATGCCGAAGGTGCAGGCGCCGTGCAGGATGGGCCGCGCGAATCCGGCGGCGCGCGCCACGGCGGGGTCGGCGTGCAGCGGGTTGCGGTCGCCGAGGAGGCGGAACAGCAGCGCCTGGTTCGCCGCCGTCGCGACCTCCGCCACCTCGTCCGGGGCGCGGGCGGGCAGCGGCGCGGTCTCGAACTGCGTGCCGGCGCCGCCGCCGAAGCCGCCCGCGCCACGCACGAAGATGGTGGAGCGCACCGTGGAGGCCGGCGCCCCGCCCAGCGACACCACGCTTTCCTGGAAGACCAGCCCACCCCGGCCCGCGCCCTTGTCGCCCAGCCCGACGATCCGCGACGCCACCGCCGCTTCCCCCGAAGCGGGAAGGGGCGCGGCGAAGTCCAGGTCCAGCGCGCCATGCACCACCCGCCGCAGGTCGATGCCGCCCGCGTCGAGCCATGAATCGTCGAAGGCCAGCGCGGTCGCCATGCTCGGCACCACGCGCAGCCCGTCCTCGAACACGAAGGGCAGGTCGTCCTCCGCCGCCCCGAGGCCGACGGCCAGGGCGTAGAGCATCGTCTCCCGCCCGGACCAGGCCGGGTTGCGCGCCGGGATGGCGAGGGTCATGAGCCTGCGGGCATCCAGCGTCATGGGGCGATGATGATCCGGCGCTGGAAATCCCGCAACACCGTGCCTATAGATGAAACACCTTCCTCCCGGCCCCGCATGACAGGAAATCCGTTGCTGTCCCCGCCCCGCTCCACGCCCGCCGCCGGGAGGCCGCGTGTCGGCCACCGTTGAGAAGGCGCTCCAGCTGATCGAGGCGATGGCCCGCGGCGGCGGGCCGCTCGGCGTCAGCCAGCTCGGGCGGGAGCTGAAGCTGAACAAGAGCACCGTGTACCGGCTGGTGGACACGCTGGTGCGCCATGGCTACGCCGAGCAGGACCCGGCGACCGGCCGCTACGCGCTGACCGTGAAGATGTGGGAGATGGGGGTCGGCGTGGTGCGCGGCATGGGCCTGCGCCAGGCCGCGCGCCCGCTGCTGGAGGCGGAGGCGGAGGCAACGGGCGAGGCGACGCTGCTCGGCATCGTGCAGGACCGCGACGCGCTGATCATCGACAAGGTGGACAGCCGCCAGCCGCTGCAGATCTTCTCGCCGCTCGGCGCGCGGGTGTCGCTGTGCAGCTCCTCCCTCGGCCGCGCGCTGCTGGCTTTCCAGCCGCCCGAGGTGGTCGAGGCCGTCGCGGCGGGCTTCGCGCCGGTCACCCCCCATGGCGTCCAGACGCGCGACGCCCTGCTCGCCGAGCTCGCGCGCGTGCGGCAGGAGGGCTGCGCCCGGTCGGCCGATGAATGGCAGGTGGGGGTGGCGGGGGTGGCGGCGCCGATCCGCGGTGCGGATGGCCGCGTGGCGGGCGCCTTCTGCATCACCGGCCCGTCGAGCCGCCTGGTGCCGGCGCGGCTCGGCGAACTCGCGCTCCGCTGCGCCGCGGCGGCGCGCCGCGTGTCGGACCTGCTCGACCGCCGGGGCTGACGGCGTCCGTCTTGGCGAAGGCCCCCGGCCCGTGGGAACGTCCCGGCGACGCCCCCGGGCGCCGGGACAACGAGAAGCAACGAGGGAACGGATGCAACGCAGGCACATTCTCGCCGCCACCGCCGCGCTGGCGGCGGGGGCGGGGCGCGCGGCGGCCCAGGCACCGGGCGCGGCGGAGCCCTGGCCGGTGCGCCAGGCGCGCATCATCATCCCCTTCGCGGCCGGCGGCCCCCAGGACATCCCCGCCCGCATCATCGCCGACCGGCTGAGCCAGCGGCTGGGCGCGACCTTCGTGGTGGAGAACCGGGCCGGCGCGGGCGGCGGGCTCGGCGCGCAGGCGGTGGCGCGCGCGGCGCCGGACGGGGCGACGCTGCTGTTCATCTCGGCCGCCATCTCCATCCTGCCGACGCTGCAGCCCAACCTGAACTTCGACCCGATCCGCGACCTGGAGCCGCTGAGCATCGTCTGCGACCTGCCGGCGGGGCTGCTGGTGCGCAACGAATCGCGCTTCGCGAACCTTGCCGACCTGCTGGCGCAGGCGCGCGCCAATCCCGGGCGGTTCACCTATGGCAGCGGCGGCGTCGGCTCCGCCAACCACCTGACGACGGCGCTGTTCGCGGCGATGGCGGGGATCGAGCTGACGCATGTCCCCTATCGCGGCGTCAGCCAGGCGGTGAACGCCATCTATTCCGGCGAGATCGACCTGGTCTTCGGCAGCTCGATCGAGGTGCTGCCCCATGCCCAGCAGGGGCGCGGCCGGCTGCTCGGCGTCACCACCGCCGAACGCGTGGCGCTGGTGCCGGACGTCCCCGCCATCGCCGAGCAGGTGCCGGGCTACGCCGCGCCCAACTTCTTCTCGATGTACGCGCCGAAGGGCCTGCCGCCGGCGCTGCGCGACCGGCTGGTCGCCGAGCTTGCGCTGATGCGCGACGACGCGCAGCTGAAGGACCGCCTGGCCTCCGCGGCCGGCATCATCCGCCTCGACGGTCCCGCCGTGCTGACGGCCCGGCTGCACGAGGAGATCGCGAAATGGCGCGGCCTGGTCCAGGCTGCCGGCATCCGGCCCGAATGACCGCAGGGGAGTGACGACGATGACCGCCATCCAGGGGCTGCAGATCGCCCCCATCCAGGGCTCCGTCAGCGAGGCCGAGTGGAAGGCCCGCGTGGACCTCGCGGCCTGCTACCGGCTGTGCGACCGCTACGGCATGTCCGACATGATCTACACCCACATCACCGCGCGGGTGCCGGACGCGCCGGGGCAGTTCCTGATCAACCCGAACGGGATGCTGTTCAGCGAGATCACCGCCTCCTCGCTGCTGAAGGTGACGGTGGAGGGCGACATCCTGTATCGCCCCGACACGCCCTATGGCCTGCATCCCGCGGGCTTCACCATCCACAGCGGCATCTACCGCGCCCGGCCCGACGCGCAGGCGGTCATGCACACGCACACCATCGCGGGCATGGCCGTGTCCTCGCTGAAATGCGGTCTGCTGCCGCTGACGCAGACGGCCACGCGCTTCTACGGCCGCATCGCCTACCACGACTTCCGCGGGCCGGAACGCGACCCGGCGGAGCGCGAGAGCCTGGCGCGCAGCATCGGCGGCCGGAACTTCTGCATCCTGCGCAACCACGGCCTGCTGACCATGGGCGACAGCGTGCCCGAGGCCTTCATCGCCATGTGGGGCATGGAGCGCGCCTGCCAGGCGCAGTTGCAGGCGATGGCCTGCAACACCGAGCTCGAGATGCCGTCCGACGAGGTGGTGGCGAAGTCCTGCGCGATGTACGACCCGCCGAATTCCCGCCGCTACGGCCTGCTGGAATGGCCGGGCCTGCTGCGCCAGCTCGACCGCACCGACCCGGATTTCCGCAGCTGATGCCCCGCCGATGAAGTGCTGACGCACTTCACGCCTCGAACGCCAGCGCGCCTCCGGCGCTCGGCTTCGCGGCACTTGCCGCGGCCGCCATTCGGCGGCTCGGCCGGCTTCGCGGCCGCAGGTCGGGACTTCCTGGGCCGGGCGTGAGGCCGGCGCGCCTGCCGCCCGGCAGGCTCGCCGCCGCTATTCCGCCAGCACCGCAAGCCCGTCGGCGGCGCGCACGCCCTGCCCGCGGGGCAGGACGAAGAGCGGGTTGATCTCCGCCTCCCGCAGGCGGGGGCCGAGCGCCCCGGCCATCGCGGCGAAGCGCAGCACCGCATCCACCAGCGCCGGAACATCGGCCGCGGGCGCGCCGCGGAAGCCGTCCAGCAGGCGGCGGCCGCGCAGCTCCGCCACCATCGCCTCCGCATCCGCCCGCCCGATCGGCAGCAGCCGCAGCGAGGTGTCGGCAAGGACCTCCGCCATCACCCCGCCGAGGCCGAGCAGCACGGCGGTGCCGATCGCCTCGTCCCGCACCAGGCCCAGGATCACCTCCACCCCGCCGCGCAGCTGTTCCTGCACCAGCAGCCCATCCGGCACGCGGCCTGTCGCGGCCTCGACGCGGGCGAGCATCGCCGCGGCCTCGGCCGCGACATCCCCCGGTGCCAGGCCGAGCTTCACGCCGCCTGCCTCGCTCTTGTGGGCGAGGTGGCGCGACAGCGCCTTCAGCACCACCGTCCCGCCGAGTTCCGCTGCGGCAGCCCCCGCCGCCGCGGGGTCCGGCGCCGCCACTTCCCGCACGGACGGGATGCCGAAGCGGGCGAACAGGGCCTTCGCCTCCGCCTCGTCCAGCGGCCCGGAGGGCAGACCCGCCGGCGGGGCTGCGGCCGGGGTGGCGGCCGGCGCCCCCATGGGGGCGGGCCGCGCCAGCGCGCCGAGCACGGCGGCGGCCGATTCGGGTTCCGTCACCGCCGGGATGCCCCCGCCGTTGAGCGCGGCCAGCACCGCCGGCGCATGCGGGCTGACGAAGGCGATCACCGGCTTGTCGCTGCCCGCCATGCACGCCGCGATCGCATCCGCCGCCAGCCGCGGCTGCGCGAGCGAGGAGGAGCCGACCACCACCGCCAGCGCGTCGTACTCCGGGCCGTCGAGCAGCGCCTGCATCGTCCCGCGCATCACCTCGGGCTTCAGCCCGGCCAGCGTCAGGTCGAGCGGATTGGCCACCGCCGCCTCGCCCGTCACGGCGGCCAGCCGTGCGGCCGTGGCCGGGTCCGGCGGCGGCAACTCGAACCCTGCAAGGCCGAAGGCGTCGGCCAGCAGCGCGCCTGCACCGCCGGTCGAGGTCAGCACCGCAACCCGCCGCCCGCGCGCGCGTCGCCCCGCGGCCAGCGCGGCGGGGATGTCGAGCAGGTCCGAGAAGCGTTCCGCCCGGATGATGCCGAGCTGGCGGAACAGCGCCTCGTACATCCGGTCCTCGCCCGACAGCGCCCCGGTGTGGGAGATGGCGGCGCTCGCCCCCGCCTCGGACCGGCCGACCTTGAAGGCGACGATGCGCTTGCCGGCCGCCACTGCCCGCCTTGCGGCGGCGCGGAACGCATCCGGCCGGCGCAGCCCTTCGAGGTAGAGCGCGACGACATCCGTCGCCTCGTCCCCCGCCAGGTGGTCGAGCAGGTCGGCAATGTCGAGATCGGCCTCGTTCCCGGTGGAGACCAGCCGCGCATAGCCGATGCCCCGCGCCGCGCCGCGCGACAGCACCGCGCCCAGGATGCCGCCCGACTGCGAGACGAGCGAGATGCGCCCGCGCGGCAGGTCCCCGACCTCCAGCGCACCGGAGGCCGAGAGCACGATCCCGTCGGCGAGGTTCACGAGCCCGATCGTGTTCGGCCCGAGCAGCCGCATCCCCCCCGCCGCCGCGCGCAGCGCCGCCTGGCGCGACACGCCCTCGCCCCCCGTCTCGGCGAAGCCGCCGGCCAGCACGATGGCCGCCGCCGCGCCCCGCGCCGCGAGGTCGCGAACCGCGGCCTCGGCGCGGTCCGGCCCGACCAGCACGATCCCCACATCCGGCGCGCCCGGCAGGCTCGCCACGTCCGGGAAGCAGCGCAGGCCGGAGATCTCGGCCGCGCGGGGGTTCACCGGCCAGATCTCGCCCGCGAAGCCGTGGCGCTGGAGGTAGCCCACCGGGCGGCCGCCCGTGCGGGTCGGGTCGGCCGAGGCGCCGACGACGGCGACGCTGCGCGGGCGCAGCAGCTTCCCGATCGCGGTCATCGCTTCGCCGAACGCTCCAGGAAGGCGGCGACGGAGGCGCGGTGCTCGGCCGTCGTGTAGCAGATGGCCTGCGCCTTCGACCCTTCCGCGAGCACCGCCTCGAACCCCATCTCGAGCGAGCGGTCGAGCACGGATTTCGCCAGCGCCAGCGCGGCGGGGGAGCCGGCGGACAGTTCCCGCGCCCAGCCATGGGCGGCGGCGGGAAGGTCCGCATCCGGCACCACGCGGTCCGCGAGGCCGATCGCCACCGCTTCCTGCGCGGCGACGCGGCGGCCGCTGAAGACGAGTTCCTTCGCGCGCGCCAGGCCCACGCGGCGCGGCAGGAAATACATGCCGCCGCCGTCGGGAATCAGGCCCCGGGCGATGAAGCTCATCGTGAAATGCGCGGCCTCGCCGGCCATGATGAAGTCGCAGGCCAGCGCGACGTCGCAGCCGAGCCCGGCGGCCGCGCCGTTCACCGCGGCGATGGTGGGCTTCGGGAACAGGTGCAGCAGCGACACCGCGCGGTGCGTCCGCGCCTGCCGCCGCCAGCCGTTGATGGCGACATCCTCGGGCGGGGCGGAGAGGCGCTGCTTCATGCCCCGCACGTCACCGCCCGCGCAGAAGGCGCTGCCCGCGCCGGTGACGACCAGCGCCCGCACGGCGGGGTCGCCCGCCGCGGCTTCCAGGGCGTCGATCATCGCGCCGCGGGTGGCGTCGTCGATCGCGTTGCGGACCTCGGGCCGGTTCAGGCGCAGCGTGGCGACGCCGTCCTCGACCGAGAGTTCGATGGCAGTCGTGGTCATGCGTCCTCGTCCTATTCCACGCGCAGGCCGGCGCGGCCCACCACGCGCGCCCAGCGGTCCCGGTCCTCGGCCAGCAGGCGGGCGAGGTCGGCGGGGCTCGCGCTCGGCGCGATCTCGTCGACGCCGTTCTCGATCAGGCGGCGCCGCACCTCCGGCTCGGCCAGCGTCGCGTTCAGCGCGGCGTGCAGCGCGGCGACGGCGGCCGGCGGCGTCCCGCCCGAGGCGAGGATGGCGTACCAGGTGGCGCTGTCGAGCTCGGGGAAGCCCTGCTCCACGCTCGTCGGCACGTCCGGCAGGGCGGCGCTGCGCGACTTCCCGGCGACGGCCAGCGCGCGCAGCGTGCCGGCGGCGATGTGGGGCTGCAGCGGCGCCGATGCGTTGGTGATGAGATCGAGCCGCCCGGCCAGCACGTCGGTCAGCGCGGGGCCGGTGCCGCGGTAGTGCACCGCCTCCATCTCCACGCCCAGCACCACGCCGATCATCGCGCCCAGCGCGTGGCCGTTGGTGCCCACCCCCGGCGTGCCGTAGCGCATCGGCGTCGGCGCGGCACGGGCCACGGCCTGGAACTCCGCGAGGTTCCGCGCCGCCACGCGCGGGTTCACGGTGATGACGTTGGGCGCCGCGCCGATGAAGCCCACCGGGGTGAAGTCCCGCACCGGGTCGTAGGGCAGACGCGGCTGCACGAGGGAGGAGATGACGAAGCTGCCGCTGCCCGCCAGCAGCAGCGTGTGCCCGTCGCCCGGCGCCTTGGCCACCTGGTCGTTGCCGATGACCCCACCCGCGCCGCCGCGGTTCTCCACCACCACGGGCTGGCCAAGCCGCTGGGCCATGCCTTCCGCGATCATCCGGCCGACCACGTCGTTGCTGCCGCCCGCGGTGAAGGGGATGACCAATCGCAGCGGGCGCGTCGGGAAGGCGGGCTGGGCGCCGGCCAGGCGGGGCAGCGCGAGGAGGCTGGGCAGCAGCAGGGCCTGTCGGCGGCGCATCGGGGCGTTCCTCCGGTCGGGGTCGGGGCGCCTGTCTGCCCGCATCCGCGCCGCGCTGCCAACCCCCTCCCCGGCAAGGTGGGGGGATGCGGCCCCGCGCTACTCCGCCGGCCCGAAGGCGCCGGCGGCGCGTGCCTCCGCGATCTCGGCCCCGGTCAGGCCGATCTCGCGCAGCACCTCGTCGGCATGCTCGCCCACATCGGGCGGCGGGCGGCGCACCTCCACCGGGGAGCCGTGGAGCGTGAAGGGCGGCGCGACGCCGCGTTCCGCATGGCCGTGGCGCTGCCATTCCAGCACCGCGCCCGCGGCGTCCAGCTGCGGGTGGTCGGCGGCCTGCGCCACGTTGTTCACCCGCGCCACGTTCACCTTCGCCGCGCCGAGCCGCGCCAGGATCTCGTCGCAGGCCATCCGCCGCGTCACCGCCGACACCGCCTCCACCAGCGCGACGCGGTTGGCGCGGCGGTCCATGGCGGTGGCGAAGTCCGGGCGGTCCAGCGCGGCGGGGTCCAGCGCGCGCGCCAGGCGGCGCCACATCGCGTCGCTCGGCGCGATGACCACCACGTCGCCATCCGCCGCGGGGAAGACCTGGTTCGGCACGCTGAGGTGGTTGGCGGTGCCCATGCGCCGGTGCT
Organism: Falsiroseomonas sp. CW058; assembly: GCF_050563535.1. Classification (NCBI taxonomy): domain Bacteria; kingdom Pseudomonadati; phylum Pseudomonadota; class Alphaproteobacteria; order Acetobacterales; family Roseomonadaceae; genus Falsiroseomonas; species Falsiroseomonas sp. CW058. Next base: position 42,179 of record NZ_JBNXUO010000001.1, on the reverse strand, counting down.
CGGTCCCCGCCAGCCACCAGTCGGTGTAGAAGTAGCTCATCAGATGCGCGGAGGATTGCAGCAGGGAGGAGGTGACCTTCTGCCCCTGCCCCGTCCGCGCGCGGTGCAGCAGCGCGGCCAGGATGGCGGCGACCATGCCCATGCTGCCATGCAGGTCGATGCCCGCCGTGCCGACGCGCACCGGCGGGCGGTCCGGCTCCCCGGTCAGGTGCATCAGGCCGCTATGCGCCTGGAGGGCCACGTCGTTCGCGCCGAAGTCGCGCAGCGGCCCGGCCTCGCCATAGGCCGAGAAGCCGCAATGGACCAGGCGCGGGTTGTCGCCCCGCAGGTCGTCCCAGCCCAGGCCCCAGGCCTCCATCGCGCCGGGGCGGAAATTGTGCACCAGCACGTCGGCCGAGAGGGCGAGCCGCCTGGCCAGCGCCAGCCCCGCCGGGGATTTCAGGTCGAGCGCGATGCTGCGCTTGTTGCGGTTCAGCGCCAGGTAGGAAGGGCTGGCGCCGAGCCGCGCCAGCACCTCCGGCGTCACGCCGAAGCCGCGCGCCTCGTCGCCGCGGCCGGGTTCCTCCACCTTCACCACGTCGGCGCCGAGATCGCCGAGCGCCTGCGTCGCGGCGGGTCCCGCGAAGACGCGGCTGAAGTCCAGCACGCGCACCCCGTCCAGCACGCCGGCCATGGCGGCTACAGCGTCACCGCGGCGGTGCCGACCGTGACCTTGCGCCCCCCGCCATCCTCCGACCAGACGGCGAGCGAGAGGCGGCGGCGGCCATCCGGCAGTTCCTGCACGCCTTCCACCTTCAGCACGCTGGTCAGCGCCACGTCCTCCTGCACCGGCGCGATGAACTTGGTGGTCAGCGCGCCCGGATCCTCCAGCACCTTCGGCCCGAAGCTGCGGATCAGCAGGTCCAGGATCCAGTTGGTGCTGATCATCCCGTCGGAGATGATGCCGGGCAGCCCCTGCCCCTTCGCGTATTCGTCGTCGTCATGGATGGTCGGCACGCTGAAATGCACGCGGCCGTCATTCGCCTCCACCGTCGGCAGCGCGTCCACGTACCAGCGCATGCGTTCCCGCGTCATCACCCGCGGGGCGGATCGGATCTCGTCGCCCGGGCGAAGCTCCATCACGCGGCCTCCTGCGAGGCGTTGCGGTAGGACAGGCAGACGGTGTCGCGGTACTCCACCAGCAGCGCGCCGTCGGCCTTGCGGCGCATGGCGATGTCCACGTCAATGTATTCGCGCCCGCGCTTGGTGTAGCGGCGGCTGACCACGCCCTCCACCGCCAGCACCTCGCCCGCGCGGATCGCGCCGTGCCAGCGCACGTCGAAGGTGTAGTGGACGCGCGCATTCGGGCCGCAGCCTTCGGGGCAGTGCATCGTGTAGAAGCGCAGCTTCTCCAGATGCGCCATGGTCGGCGGCACGACGGGGTGCGGCTCGTCCTGGAAGCAGGGGAAGTGCATCTCGTTCGCGTGGCAGTATTCGCGCACCTGGAAGGGGCTGATCACCACCTCGGCGGGGCCGAGACGGTCCCCTTCCTCGAGGTCGCTGGTGTAGCGGCCGGTCGCCATCGCTATCTCCCCTTGAAGACGGGCCTGCGCTTCTCGACGAAGGCGCGCTGCGCCTCCTTCGCATCCTCGGTGCGCGAGAGGTCCTCGGTGATGGTCTGCTCGAAGCGGTAGGCCTCGCGGTAGGGCATGGACTCCACCACGTTGAAGCTGCGCTTGGCCTGGCGCACCGCGACCGGGCTCTTCTGCGCGATCTCGCGCGCCATCGCCATGGCGGCGGGCAGCAGCGCGTCGCGCGGCATCACCTCCTCCACGATGCCGAGGCGGTGGAGTTCCGCCGCCGGCACCCGGCGGCCGGTGAAGAACATCATCCGCGCGCGGGACCTGCTGAAATGCTCGGACAGGAACTTGGCGCCGCCTGCCAGGCCCACATCCAGCTCCGGCATCTGCACCCAGCAGCTGTCCGCGGCCAGCAGGATGTCGCAGGACAGCATCAACGCGAAGCCCGCGCCGATGGCCGGGCCGTTGGCGGCGCAGATCACCGGCTTCAGGCAGTCCATCGGCGCGTAGAAGAATTCGCGCGTCACCCGGTTGTGGGCGATGTAGTCGCCCGGTTCCTGCACCAGCCCGACGCGCTCCTTGATGTCGGCGCCGGCCGAGAAGGTGCCGCCCGCGCCGGTCAGCACGACGCAGCGCACATCGTCGCGGTCGCTGCATGCGTCGAACAGGCGGATCAGCTCGTCGCGCAGCCGCCGGTTCTGCGCGTTCACCGGCGGGCGGTCGAGCGTGATGGTGGCGATGCCGTCCGACAGCTCGAAGCGGCAGGTGGCGGGGTCGGTCATGCGCGGCTCAGTCCAGCTTCACGCCGGCGCGCTCGATCACGCCGCGCCACTTGGCGCGGCCCTCCGCGATGACCTGCGCCAGTTCCTCCGGCGTGCCGCCGGACGCGGCCATCCCCATTTCCCGGAAGCGGTCGCGGATGCGGGGCAGGCGCAGCACCTCGTTGAAGGCGGCGTTCAGCCGCGCCACGACCGGCGCCGGCATCCCCGCGGGGCCCACCATGTAAAGCAGCGTCGTGCCCTCGTAGCCGGGCAGCGTCGCCGCGATGGGCGGGATCTCCGGATGGTCGTCCAGCGGCCGTTCGGTGGAGATGCCGAGCAGCCGGAGCTGCCCCGCCCGCACCGCCGGGATGATGGCGGCGAAGCTGTCGAGCGTCGCCTCCACCCGCCCCGCGGTCAGGTCGATCAGCGCCTGGCCGGAGCTTCGGTAGGGCACATGCGTCATGCGCGTGCCGCTCATCGACATGAACAGCTCCATCGCCAGGTGGCTGGAGGAGCCGGGGCCGGTGGAGGAGAAGCTGAGCCGGTCCGGGTTGGCGCGGAGATGCGCGATGAACTCCGCCACGTTCCCCGCCGGCACCGAGGGATGCACGACGAGGATGTTCGGCAGGTGCGCCAGGTGGACGATGGGGCTGAACCCGCGTTCCGCGTCGTAGGGCAGGCTTGCGTAGAGGAAGGGGTTCGTCATCTGCACGCCCGGGGTGCAGATCAGGATGGTATGGCCGTCGGGCGGCTGCTGCGCGGTGAAGGCGGCGCCGACGCTGGCCGCCTGCCCCGGGCGGTTGTCCACGATCAGCGGCTGGCCGAGCCGCGGCGCGAGTTCCTCGGCCAGCAGCCGCGCGACGATGTCGCTGCCGCCGCCGGGCGCGAAGGGCACCACGAAGCGGATCGGGCGCGAGGGAAAGGGCGCCTGCGCCCGCGCCGGCCATGCCGTGGCGGCCAGCATCCCCGCCCCGCCCCCCACCAGGGTGCGGCGTGTCGTCGCCATGGCCCGCTCCTCCCGCCCTTGTCGTCGGGCGCGATCCTCGCGCTTGCGCCCGGCCGCCACAACGCCCGCCGGCCGACCAGCATCATTGTGCGGGATGAAATGATGGGCTTGCCCCCGCCCCCGCCGGCGCGGCAGATGGCCCCGCGCGCGAAGGGGGCGCGGCGGCATGGATTCGCTTCGCGCGATGCGCGTCTTCCAGGCGGTGGTGCAGAGCGGCAGCCTGTCCTCGGCCGGCCGGCAGCTCGGCCTGTCGGCGCCCTCCGTCACGCGCCAGATCCAGGCGCTGGAGGAGGAGCTCGGCGCCCGCCTGTTCCACCGCACCAGCCGCCACCTGTCCCTGACCGAGGCCGGGGAGCTGTACCACCGGCAGGTCGAGCAGATCCTCGCGCAGATCGAGGATGCGAAGGCCGCGGTCGCCAACCTCCAGGCGGTGCCGCGGGGAACGCTGCGCGTGCATGCCCGCGTGCTGGTGGGGCAGCTCTGGATCGTGCCGGCGCTGCCGCGCTTCCTGGCCGCGAACCCGGAGGTGAAGGTGGACCTGCTGCTGTCGAACCTGGCGGTGGACCCGGTGGAGCGGCAGGTGGATGTCGACATCCGCATCGGCGCCCTGGCCGATTCGCGGCTGATCGCGCGGCGGCTCGCCACCTCGGAACGCATCCTCTGCGCCGCGCCGTCCTACCTGGCGCGGCACCCGCCGCCCCGCGGGCCGGCGGATGTCGCGCGGCACGACTGCCTGACCTACCGAATCAACCTCGGCCGGCCGGTCTGGCGCTTCCTCGACCCCGCCGGCGCGCTGACCGAGGTGCCGGTGGCGGGCAGCTTCCAGACCGACAGCGGCCCCGCCCTGCTGTCGGCCGCCACGGCCGGCCTCGGCCTCGCGCTGCTGCCCGACTGGTCGATCCTGGAGGAACTGCGGGACGGCCGGCTGGTGCGGCTGCTGCCGGGGCTGCGCGTCAGCCACATGGAATTCGACAACGGCATCCACGCCGTCTACCCCGACAGCCGCCGCATGCCGACGAAGCTGCGGAGCTTCCTGGACTTCCTGTCCGACCACTTCCGCGACCGGCTGGGCCCGCCCGACACGCCGCCCCGGCTTCCGTGAGGCATCATTTCAGCGCGTGAAAGGATGCCGTGCTGCGGCCCGGCGTTCCCTTCGCGGCGCGCGATGCCTAGCCTGACAGCAAGGCGGCCGCAGCGGGCCGGACATGGGGAGGACAGCGATGCGCCCATTCGGCCGCAGGCAGGCCATGCGTCTCATCGCCGCCGGGGCGGCCACGGCGGGCCTTGCCGCACCTGCCCTGGCCCAGCCCCGCTGGCCGGACCGCCCGATCCGCATCGTCGTGCCCTATCCGCCGGGCGGCTCGACCGACCCCGTCGCGCGGCTGCTGGCGCAGGACCTGCAGGCAAGGCTCGGCCAGCCGGTGGTGGTGGAGAACCGGGCCGGCGCCGCCGGCTCGATCGGGACCGAGGCGGTCGCCCGCGCCGCGCCGGACGGCACGACCTTCCTGTTCCACACCTCCGTCCTGGCGACGGAGCCGAGCTTCAAGCAGAACCTGCCCTACAACGTGCTGACCGACCTCGCGCCCGTGTCTCTGGCGGTGACCGGGCCCTACCTGCTGGTGGTGAACCCGACCCTGCCGGCCCGCGACGTGGGGGAGCTGATCGCCTTCGCCCGCGCCAATCCGGGGCGGGTCAATTTCGGCTCCGCCGGCACCGGCTCCTCCGGCCACCTGATCGGGGAGCTGTTCGCGCTCCGCGCGGGCGCTCAGATGGTCCATGTGCCCTATCGCGGCGGCGGCCCATCGGTGACGGCGCTGATGCAGAACGAGATCCAGTTCATTTTCGACACCATCCCCGGATCGCGCGGGCTGGTGGAGGAGGGGCGGCTGCGCGCCCTGGCCGTCACCGGCCGCGAACGCGCGCCCCTGCTGCCCCGCGTGCCGACCATCGGGGAAAGCGGCCTGCCCGACTTCGCCAACGAGTTCTGGCTCGGCCTCCTCGCCCCCGCCCGCCTGCCGGCCGAGATCGGGGCGCGCATGTCCGCCGCGGTGGCCGAGGCGGTGGCCGAGCCCGCGCTCCGCGACCGCCTGCTCGCGCTCGGCATGGTGCCGCGCGCGCTGCCGCCCGAGGCCTTCGCGGCGGTGCTGCGCGCCGACATCGCCGAATGGCGCGACGTCATCACCCGCGCCAATATCCGCGCGGAATAGGGAGGGACGCATGAACGGACCGACGACGCCCCGCCTGGGCCGGCGCGGGCTGCTGCTGGGCGGGGCCGCGCTGGCCGGCGCCGCCGCGCTGCCCGCCGCCGCCGCCGTCCCGCGCGCGACGGACCAGGCGCCTGGGCTCTACCGGCACCGCGTGGGCGAGGTGGAGGTCACCGCCCTGCTCGACGGCAACCTCGCCTTCCCCGATGCGGCCCTGCCGAACCTGTTCGCCCGCTACGAGGCCGAGGTGGCGAACCGGCTGCGGGCCGAGGCCTTCACCCCGGCCGGCGGCGTCCCGCTCGCGGTCAACGCCTTCCTCGTCAACACCGGCTCGCGCCTGATCCTGATCGACGCGGGGGCTGCCGGCGCGCTCGGCCCCACGCTCGGGCAGATCCCGCGCAACCTCCAGGCGGCGGGCGTGACGCCCGGCGACATCGACGCGATCGTTCTGACCCATCTTCACCGCGACCACTCCGCCGGGCTGATGACCGCCGAGGGCCGCGCGCTGTTCCCCCGCGCCGAGCTGCTGGTGGCCGAGGCCGAGGCCGCCTACTGGACCGACACGGGCAACGAGACGCGCGCGCCCGCGCCCCTGCGGCCCTTCTTCGCGCCAGCGCGCGCCGCGCTCGCGGCCTATGGCGACCGGGTCCGGCGCATTGGGATGGAGACGGAGGTCGCGCCCGGCATCCGCACGCTGGCCATCCCCGGCCACACGCCCGGCCACCTTGGCGTCCATGTCGAGAATGGCGGGCAGCGCCTGCTGATGTGGGGCGACGTGGTCCACACCCAGGCGTTGCAGTTCGCCCGGCCGGACTGGTCCATCTCCTTCGATTCCGACCCCGACCTCGCGGCGCGCACGCGGGCGCGGATCTTCGACATGGCGGCGACGGACCGCATCACCGTCGCGGGTTCGCACCTGGCCTTCCCCGGCCTTGGCCATGTGGCGCGGCGGGGCGAGGGCTACGGCTTCGTGCCCGTGATGTGGCGTTCCCCGCTGTAGCCCCCGGCTGGCGCAGCCCCCCGGTTTGCCCATAGTGTCGCGCCGGACCAGGACAGGGCGCGACACGCTGCACATGGCTTCCCCGCACATGGCTTCCCCGGGCGCCGCGCGGGGCGGGATCCGCCTCGAGGCCATCACCAAGACCTTCGGGGAGACCCGCGCGCTGGACGGCATCACGCTCGCGGCGCGGCCGGGAAGCTTCCTCGTGCTGCTCGGCCCTTCGGGCTGCGGCAAGTCCACCCTGCTGCGGGTGGTGGCGGGGCTGGAGGCGCCGGGGTCCGGCCGCCTCCTGCTCGACGGGCGGGACGTCACGTCGCTGCCCCCGGCGGCGCGCGGCATCTCCATGGTGTTCCAGTCCTACGCCCTGTTCCCGCACCTGTCGGTGGCGGAGAACATCGTCTTCGGCCTGCGCGCCCGCGGGGTGGAGCGCGGCGAGCGGGAGAGGCGCCTGGCGCAGACCGCAGAGCTGCTCGGCCTCGGCCGGTTGCTGGCGCGCCGGCCGGCGCAGCTTTCGGGCGGGCAGCAGCAGCGCGTGGCGCTGGCCCGCGCGGTGGTGGCCGAGGCGCCGATCTGCCTGATGGACGAGCCGCTGTCGAACCTCGACGCCAAGCTGCGCGCGGAGATGCGGCGCGAGATCCGCGCGCTCCAGCAGCGGCTCGGCATCACCATGGTCTATGTCACGCACGACCAGGCGGAGGCGATGAGCATGGCCGACCAGGTGGTGCTGATGCGCGACGGCCATGTCGAGCAGGACGCGACGCCGGCCGAGCTCTACGCGCGGCCCGCCTCGGTCTTCGCGGCCTCCTTCATCGGCACGCCGCCGATGTCGCTGCTGCGGCTGGTGCCGGGGCGGGACGGAGCGGAGGTGGCCGGCGCGCCCGGCATGGCGGTGGCGCCCGCGGCGGCGGCCGGCGCCCTCCTCGGCATCCGGCCAGAGGAGGTGGCGCTGTCGGACGCCGACGGCCTGCCCGCCCGCCTGATCGCGGCCGAGTTCCTCGGCGCCGAGACGGTGCTGGCCTGCGCCGTCGGCGACGGGGAGGAGGTGCTGCAGGCCCGCATCCCCGGCAACCACGCGCTGGCCGCTGGCACGCCGCTGCGGCTGCGCCTGCCGCCGGCCGCGCATCTGTTCGACGCCGGGACCGGGCGGCGCCTGCCCGACCCGGCCTGAGACCGACACCGACGACCAGAGGAGGACAGGGAGACCCCATGAAGATAACGCGCCGCGCCGCCCTCGGCACCCTCGCCGCCGGCCCGATGCTCGCCATGCCCGCGGTCCACGCGCAGGCGCCGGTCGAGATCACCTTCAACTACCCGATCGCCGTCGGCGGCCCGATCCCGCGCATCATCGACGGCTACTGCGAGGATTTCGCGCGGGAGAACCCGCGCTTCCGCATCAAGCCGATCTATGCCGGGTCCTACCAGGACACGCTGACCAAGACACTGACCGCGATGCGCGGCGGCGACGCGCCGCAGATGGCCTGCCTGCTGGCGGTGGACATCTTTACCCTGATCGACGAGGACGCGATCCTGCCCTGGGACGACCAGCAGGGGGTGGAGCGCGCCTGGCTGGACGGCTTCTATCCCGGCTTCCTCGAGAACAGCCGCACCGGCGGCAAGACCTGGGGCATCCCCTTCCAGCGTTCGACCATCGTGCTCTACTGGAACAAGGACCTGTTCCAGGCCGCCGGGCTCGACCCCGACCGCGCGCCCGCCAACTGGGCCGAGCAGCTGAGCTTCGCGCAGCGCCTGACGCGGCGCGAGGGCGACAACGTCACGCAATGGGGCATCCAGATCCCCTCCTCCGGCTTCCCCTACTGGCTGTTCCAGGGGCTGACGACGCAGAACGACGTCCGCCTGATGAACCCCGAGGGCAACCGCGTCTTCTTCGGCGACCCGAAGGTGGCCGAGGCGCTGCAGTACTGGATGGACCTGTCGCAGCGCCACCGCGTGCATCCGGCCGGCATCGTCGAATGGGGCACGACGCCGCGCGACTTCTTCGAGCGCAAGGTGGCGATGATGTGGACCACCACCGGCAACCTGACCAATGTCCGCAGCAACGCCCGCTTCCCCTTCGGCGTCGGCATGCTGCCCGCCGGCACAAGGCTCGGCAGCCCGACGGGCGGCGGCAACCTCTATGTCTTCAAGTCGGCCAGCCCGGCCCAGCGCGAAGGCGCGGTCCGCTTCGCCCGCTTCCTGACGACGCCGGAGCGCGCGGCGCAATGGGGGATCGACACCGGCTACGTCGCCGTCACCCCCGCCGCCTTCGAGACGCCGGCGATGAAGGCCTATGTCGAGGGCTTCCCCGCCGCCGCCGTCGCGCGCGACCAGCTGCCCCATGCGGTGGCGGAGCTGTCCACGCATGAGAACCAGCGCGTCACCAAGGCGCTGAACGACAACCTCCAGGCGGCGCTGCTCGGCCGCAAGCAGGCGCGCACGGCCATGGCCGACGCGCAGGCCGAGGCCGAGCGCATCCTGCGCCGGTACCGTTGAACGGGCCGCCGGGGATGCCGGGACGCGCGACGCTCCATGCCTGGCTGCTGCTGACGCCGGCGCTGGTGCTGCTGGTCGCCTTCACGCACTACCCGGCGGTCGCCACCTTCTGGCATTCGCTGTTCTCGACCCCGCGGGCCAACCGGCCCGCGGCGTTCGTGGGGGCGGAGAACTACCTGTACCTGCTCGACGACCCGATCTTCTGGCAGGCGCTGACCAACAACGCGATCTACGCCCTGGCCACCATCCCGCTGTCCATCGGCCTGGCGCTGGCCATGGCGCTGTGGGTGAACGGCAAGGTCGCGGGCCGCACGGCGCTGCGGATCGCCTTCTTCACGCCGACCGTGCTGCCGATGATCGCGGTGGCCAATCTGTGGCTGTTCTTCTTCACGCCGGATTACGGCCTGCTGGACCAGGTGACGCGCGCGCTGTTCGGCTGGGGCCCAACCAACTGGATCGGCAGCCGGGAGACGGCGCTGGGCGCGATGATCGCGGTCGCCGTCTGGAAGGAAGCCGGCTTCTTCATGATCTTCTACCTCGCCGCGCTCCAGGCCATCCCGCCCAACCTGTACGAGGCGGCCGCGATCGAGGGCGCGTCGCGCGCCCGCGTCTTCTTCCGCGTCACGCTGCCGCTGCTCGGCCCGACGACGCTGTTCATCCTCGTCAACGCCGTGATCAACGGCTTCCGGCTGGTGGACCACATCATCGTCATGACGCGCGGCGGGCCTGACAACGCGACCGCGCTGCTGCTGACCTATGTCTACGAGCTCGGCTTCCGCTTCTGGGACACGGCCAGCGCCTCGGCCCTCACCGTCATCCTGCTGGGCTTCCTGGCGCTGACCGCCGCCTTCCAGTTCCTGGTGGCGGAGAAGCGGGTCCACTACCGATGAGCGCGGCCATCACCCGCGCGGTGGAGACGGCGGCGGCCTGGCTGCTCGGCATCATCTGGATCGCGCCGCTGCTCTACGCCGTCTGGGCGGCCTTCCACCCGACCGGCTACGCCACCCGCTTCGACCTGCTGGCGCCGCTCACCCTCGGGAACTTCGCCGCCGCCTGGGATGCCGCGCCCTTCGCGCGCTACTTCCTCAACACCTTCCTGCTGGTGACGATGATCCTGGCGGCGCAACTCGTGCTCTGCACGCTGGCCGCCTTCGCCTTCGCGCGCAGCCGCTTCCCCGGCAGCGGCATCCTGTTCGGGCTGGTGCTGCTGCAGCTGATGATCATGCCGGACGTGCTGCTGGTGGAGAACTACCGCAGCATGCGCGCGCTCGGCCTGGTGGACACCATCCTGGCGATCGGCCTGCCCTACATGGCATCGGCCTTCGGCATCTTCCTGCTGCGCCAGACCTTCCGGCAGGTGCCGAAGGAGCTGGAGGAAGCCGCCGTCGTCGAGGGTTGCGGCACGCTCGCCGTGCTGCTGCGGGTCTATGTGCCGCTGGCGCGTCCGACCTACCTCGCCTACGGGCTCACCTCCGTCTCCTACCACTGGAACAACTTCCTCTGGCCCCTGGTCATCACCAACACGGTGGAGACGCGGCCGCTGACCGTCGGCCTTTCCGTCTTCGCCTCGACCGACCAGGGGATCGACTGGGCGATCATCAGCGCGGCCACGCTGATGACCTCGGCCCCGCTGCTGCTGGGCTTCCTGCTGTTCCAGCGGCAGTTCGTGCAGTCCTTCATGCGCGCGGGCATCAGGTAGGGCGGGGGCGGCCTGCATTAGCGCGCCCCCGCGCCTTCCCTGGGCACTTATCGCGGCCGCGTGCCTCGCGATGTTCGCCGCCTCGGCCAGCGGCACCACCCGCGCGCCCTTCCTGCTCGACATGGCGCGCGACCTCTCGACCAGCCTGGCGCTGACGGCGAACGTGATGGCGATGACCTCGGTCGCCTGGGGCGCGTCCTCGCTGGTCGCGGGCCCGCTGTCGGACCGCATCGGCCGGCGGCCCTTCCTCATCCTCGGGCCGCTCGGCCTCGCCCTCGGCACCGTCGGCGTGGCGGCGTCGGAGACCTTTGCCGGCGTCGCCGCCTGGGCCACGGCGGCGGGCGCTTCCGCCGGCACCTTCAGCGGCGCGCTGGTGACGGAAGTCTCCTCCCGCGTCGAGGACCGGCAGCGCGGCCGGGCGCTGGGCTGGACCATCGCGGGGCAATCGATGGCGCTGCTGGTCGGCGTGCCGCTGGCCGCCTGGATCGGCGGCTTCGTCGGCTGGCGCGGGGTCAATCTCTGCGTCGCGGCGGTGGTGGCGCTGTCCGCGGCGGGGCTGTTCCTCACCACCACGCGCCGCGCCGCGCCGCCGGGCGGGGGCGGGCGCAGGCGGCCGGCCGGCTACCGCGCGGCGCTGTCGCCGCGCGTGCTGCGGCTGCTGGCGATGGGGGTGGCGGAACGCAGCTGCTACGCGCTGACGGTCGTGTTCTTCGCCACCTTCCTGCAAGCGACCTACGGCGCGTCGCTCGCGGCGCTCGCCATCCCGCTCGGCATCTTCGCGCTCGGCAACATCCTCGGGACGGTGCTGGGGGGTCAGTTGGCGGACCGGCTTCCGGACCGGATGCTGACCTATGCCGGGGCGATGCTGTGCAGCGCCGCCCTGGCCTTCCCGCTGTTCCTCTGGACCGGCGGGCTGGCGGGGTCGGTCGCGCTCGGCTTCGGCTTCGTGCTGGTGACGGCCATCGCGCGGCCGAGCCTGATGGCGGCGCTGGGCGGCGTGCCGGAGGAGGTGCGCGGCACGGTGCTGGGGCTGAACGTCACCTCCTCCTCCCTCGGCTGGCTCGGCGCCGCCTCGCTCGGCGGGCTGGTGCTGGCGGAGTCCGGCTTCGCGGGCTTCGCGCCGATGGCGGCGGGCTTCGGGCTGCTCGGCGCCGCGCTGGCCATCGCCGGGAGGCGTGGCGCGCCTCGTTAAGCTAACCGCGGGCCGCCACGACCCATCCCTGCAGGGGCGGCTCGCCGCAGGCGCGGCACCACAGTTCCCGCCGCAGCCCGATCAGGTGCAGCCTTTCGTCGCGGCCGACCAGCGCCAGCAATTCGCGCCGCGTGAGGGTGCGCGTGCCGCAGGCGCAGGGCAGGCGCAGCGCCTCGTCCGGCGCCAGGTCGCCGACCCGGTAGGTGAAGGAGGCGTCCATCTCTGAGCACAAAACTAGAACATCCCGCGCCGCTTTTCCAGGGGCAGGCGCACGGGCGGCGCGGAACCGCGGCCGGCGGCCGGGGGTTGTTGCAGCATCTGCCCCCACCGGAGGTCTTCGCATGGCTCGCGGCACGCCATCCCTTCTCGCGCTGCTCGGCGTCCTCGCCGTCGCGGGATACCAGCACCGGGACAAGCTGGGCGAGCTTCTCGGCGGGGCCGGGGGCAGCCGCACCGGCCCGCCCGGCGAAGGCGGGCGCGAAGGCGGGCAGCCTGGCGGCCTTGCCGGCGCGGCGGGCGGCGCGGGGATCGGCGGGATGCTGAGCGAGGGCCTGCGCGACCTGGTGGACCGCTTCCGCCAGAGCGGCCATGGCGAGACGGCCGACAGCTGGGTCGCCCCCGGCCCGAACCGCGAGGTCTCGCCGAGCCAGCTCGAACAGGCCCTCTCGCCCGAGACGCTGGACGCGCTGGCGCAGCAGACCGGCCTGTCGCGGCAGGAGATCGTGCAGCGGCTGACGCGCGAACTGCCAAAGGCGGTGGACAGCTACACCCCGGACGGCCGCCTGCCGTCCTGACCCGCGCGTCCGGCCACGCTCAGCCGGCAGGCCGGCCCGCGCCGCGCAGCAGCGGCGCAAGGGCGCCGGCCGGCCCCTGCCCGGCATCGCCTTCCGCCGCCGCGGCGCGCGCGATGGCAAGGTTGTTCGCCACGCGCGGCGGCGCGCCCGCGCGGCGCGACAGCGGCTCCAGCATCGCCGCCGCCTGCGCCGGCTCGCCCGCCAGCAGCAGCGACATCGCCAGGTTGTTCGCCACCGCGATGGAGGCCGGCGCCAGCGCCAGGGCCTCGCGGTAGCTGCGCTGCGCCTCCGCATGGCGCCCGAGCAGGTCGAGCGCCATGCCGCGCCCGTCGAGCGCGCCGGCATTCCGCCCATCCGCCGCCAGCGCGCGGGCGAAGGCGTCCAGCGCCGCCTCGGCCTCCCCCTTGCGGAGATGCAGGCGGCCCAGCCGGCCGAGCAGCGCCGGGTCCCGCGGCGCCGCGCGCAGGGCGCGCGCCAGCACCGCCTCGGCCTGCGCCAGGTCCCCCGCGCGTTCCAGCGCGCCGGCGTGGCGGGCCTGCACCGCCGCATCGTCCGGCGCGGCCGCCGCGGCCGCGCGGTACATCGCCAGCGCGATGTCCGGCTGGCCCGACGCTTCGGCCGCCGCGGCGACGTTGAGCCGCGCGGCTGCGCCCCCCGTCGGCGGCGCGGCGCCGGGCATCGCCCCGCAGGCGGCCAGCGGCAGGAGGAGGGCGAGCAGGGCGGGGCGGGTCATGCGGGTCATCCGAAGGTCCTGCCCATCTCGATCACGGATGGGCCGATGAGGGCGATGAACAGCGCGGGCAGGATGAACAGGATCAGCGGCCCGATCAGCAGCGCGGGCAGGCGGATCGCCTTCTCCTCGATCCGCAGCATGCGGTCGGCCCGCAACTCCCCCGCCAGCACGCGCAGCGCCTGCGCCAGCGGGGTGCCGTAGCGCAGCGTCTGCGACAGCGTCGCGGCCAGCCGCCGGAACCCCTCGATGCCGGTGCGGGCGCGGAGCCTTTCGAGCGCGACGCGCCGGTCGGGCAGCATCCGCATCTCCTGCACCAGCGTGTTGAGTTCCAGCGCGACCGCGCGGTTGGACCCCGCCATCTCCCGCGCGACCCGGTCCACCGCGCTGTCGAGGCCGAGCCCCGCCTCCGCGGCGACCACCAGCAGGTCGAGCGCATCCGGCAGGCCGCGCCGCAGCCGGTCCTGGTAGGGGCGGCGCAGCGCGGCCATCAGCCAGTTCGGCCCGAACACCGACAGCACCAGCGCCGCGCCGAGGATCATCGCCTCGTCGGCCGGCTCCTGCCCGGTCAGGCGGGTGGCGGCGAAGGCGCAGGCGGGGCCGGCGAGCAGCAGCAGCGCCTTCAGGCCGATGAAGGCCGGCACGGCCCGCTTCGGATCGAAGCCGGAGGCCGCGAGGGCGCGGCCGAATTCCTGCGTCTCCCTCTCCGACACGACGGCGCGGGCGCGCAGCGCCTCGCCCAGCGCCGCGACCGGCCGCAGCGCGGCGGCGCCGATCCCGGGCTCCGCACCCGTCCGCCGCTCCGCCGGCCGCAGCACGGCGCGCAGCCGCCGCGCGAGGTCCCGCTCTTCCGCCGCCCGGCCGAGCATGGCGGCCGCCAGCACCGCGAGGGCGAGCGCCATCGCGCCGGCGACCAGCGCCGCGGCGTGGACGCCCGCCATCAATCCCGCCCCGCCTGCCGGATCAGCCAGCGGATCGTCAGCAGGCCGAGCAGCATGAGGCCGAGCCCGACCATCGCCATCCGCTGCCCGGTCGGGTTCTGCGTGAAGGTCTCGATGTAGAAGGGCTGGAGCGTGGACATCACCGCGGCCGCGACGAAGGGCAGCACGACCAGCATGCCCGCCTGCATCCGCCCCTCCGCCGCCAGCGCCTTCGCGCGCTTGGCCATGGCGACGCGCTTGCGCACCATGTCCGCCAGGTTGTCCAGCGTCTCCGCCAGGCTGCCGCCGGTCTGGGATTGCAGGCCGAGCGTGACGGCCAGGAAGGCGTATTCGGTCAGCCCGGTGCGTTCGTGCAGGCGCATCAGCGCCTCCTCCACGGGGCGGCCGATCGCGACGTCGCCGACCACGCGGGCGAATTCCTCCCGCGTCGGGGACGCCATCTCGCGGCTGATGCCGCGCAGCGCCTCGGCCAGCGGCAGGCCGGCGCGGATGGCGCGCACCATCAGGCCGAGCGCATCCGGGATCTGCTGGAACACCGCGTCGCAGTACCGGCGGTGCTGCCAGGCGAAGATGGTCCGCACCGTCAGCGCCCCCGCCAGGAGCGAAAGCGGGACCGCGGCCGGCAGGCCCACCATCTCCGGCAGGCGCAGCATCGCCCCCGCCGCCGCCGCGGCGCCGGCCAGCGCCACCAGCGGCCAGCCAAGCCGCCGTTCGGCCACTGCGTTCGGGTCGTAGCCCAGCAGCCGCAGCAGCCGTCCCATCAGCGGGCTGGCCGCCGGCGGCGCCACCAGCATCGACGGCGCGGCCGGCGCCGCGGCCCGCGCCGGCGCCCGCAGCGCCCGCAGCCGGTCCCGGACCGCGCGGCGGCGGCGCAGGACGCCGAGCGCGGCCGCGCCGCAGGGCAGCGCCGTGGCCAACAGCAGCGCGGCAAGCCCGGCGATGGCGGCGGGGCCCATCCGTCAGTCCTCCCGCAGCGCCTGCATCCAGGCCTCGCCCAGCCCGAAATACTGGAGCCGGTCGAAGAAGCCCGGCCGCAGCCCGGGGGAGGTCCACCGCCCCTGGATGCGGCCCGTCGCGTCGTCGCCGAGATACTCGAAGGTGAAGACCTCGTTCATCGTGATCACCTCCCCTTCCAGCCCGCACACCTCGGACACCTGCGACACGCGCCGCCCGCCGTCGCGCATGCGCTCGATCTGCACGATGAGGTCGACGGCGGAGGCGATCTGCGTGCGGATCGCGCGGGACGGCAGGCTGGTCTGGCCCATCTGCACCATGTTCTCGATGCGGATCAGCGCGTCGCGCGTGGTGTTGGCGTGGACCGTGCAGTAGCTGCCGTCATGGCCGGTGTTCATCGCCTGGAGCATGTCGAAGGCCTCGGCGCCGCGCACCTCGCCCACGATGATGCGGTCGGGGCGCATCCGCAGCGCGTTCTTCACCAGGTCGCGCTGCGTGATCTCGCCCCGGCCCTCGAGGTTCGCCGGCCGGGTCTCCAGCCGCACCACATGCGGCTGCTGCAGCTGCAGCTCCGCCGCATCCTCGATGGTCACGATGCGCTCGCCATGGTCGATCAGGCGGCTCATCGCGTTCATCATGGTGGTCTTGCCCGACCCGGTGCCGCCGGAGATGACGACGTTCAGCCGGCACCGCGCCGCGATCTCCAGCACGCGCGCGAGGCCCGGCGACATCGAGCCCCCCTCCGCCATCTGCCGCAGGCCGACGCGGCGGCGGGAGAACTTGCGGATGGAGATGCAGGCGCCGTCGATCGCCAGCGGCGGGAAGACCACGTTGACGCGGCTGCCGTCGGGCAGGCGGCAATCCACCAGCGGGCTCGATTCGTCGACGCGCCGGCCGACGGTGGCCGCCATCTTCTGCGCGATGGCGTTGAGCTGCGCGGTGCTGCGGAACGCGACCTCGGTCAGGTGGACGCGGCCGCGCACCTCCACGAAGACGCGGTTCGGCCCGTTGACCATGATGTCGCTGATGCTGTCGTCCTGCAGCAGCGGCTCCAGCGGGCCGTAGCCCACCATGTCATGCGCCAGCTCCTCCGCGACCCGCGCCTGCTCGCGCGCCGAGATCTCGACGCGGCCGCGATTCGCCACGTCATGCACCAGCGCCTCGAGCTGCTGGCGCAGCGCCTCCGGCGGCAGGTCGGCGGCGACCACCGGGTCCACCCGCTCCATCACCTGCTGGCGCAGGCGCCGCACCGCGGCATCGTCCGGCAGGCCGATGGCGGCCTCCGGCGGGGGCGGTTCGGCGGCAGGCGCGGGGGCGGCGGGGGCGGGTTCCGCGCGGCGCCCGAAGCTCCTCACCGCCGCCCCGCGCGACCGAGCAGCCGGTCGAGGAAGGAGGGCGCCGACGGCGCCGCATGCACGGCCAGGATCTCCTGCGTGACCGGCGCCAGCGCGCGGCGCAGCGCCGCGGTGTCGCGCAGCGCCGGCCGGCCGAGATTGGCGGCGCGGCAGAGCTGGCGCGGCAGGTCGGGGATCACGGCCTCGGGCGGCCCGCCGAGGCTCTCCTCCACCAGCTTCGTCTTGATGCCGCCAGGCTGGCCGGCGCGGTTCAGCACGGTGATGACCCCCGCGCTGCCCGCCTGGCGCATCAGGGTGCGGAGCGACAGCGCGTCGCGCATGCCGATGACCTGCGGCAGCGTGACCAGGACCTTGTGCCGCGCCTGCGCCATCACCTCGCGCTCGATCTGGCCGGGCGGCATCCGCAGGTCCACGACGACGTGGTTGAAGCGCTGGCGCAGCATCTCCAGCACGCGCAGCAGCCCGGCCTCGGTCGGCCGCGGCGCGGCGTCCATCGGCTCCTCCGCCGCGATCAGGCGCACGCGCTCGGCGACCGGCACCGCGGTGCGGTCGAGGAACAGCGCATCGACCCGCGCCGGCTCCTCCAGCGCGACGCGCAGGCCGGTGCCGCAGCTCGCCCCCAGCATCATCGCGCAGGCGCCGCCGCGCAGGTGCAGGTCCAGCAGCGCGACATGACCGTGCCCGGCCTCCGCCAGCTGGAGCGCAAGGTTCACCGCGACCGTCGTCGCCCCCGCCCCGCCGCGTGCGCCGCCCACCGCGACGATGCGCCCGCCGGTGTTCGCCGCCGCCACCTCGCCCCCCGCCAGGTGCGGCGCGACGACGCGGGACACCTTGTCGCGCGTCAGCGGCTTGGCCAGGTAGTCGGCGACGCCCAGTTCCCGCGTCAGCTGCCGGTACAGGTCGAGGTCGGCGCTGTCGCCCACCACCAGCACGCGCACATCCGGCGTGCAGACCGTGGCCAGCGCCTCCAGCGCCGCCGCGGGGTCCGGCAGGGCGCCGATATCCACCAGCAGGATCTCCGGCGTCGCCTCCCGCTCCAGCGCGCGGGTGGCGCTGCGCACGTCGCCGCGGCGAAGCTGGAGCGGCACGCCGGTGTCGAGCAGCCCGCCCCGCAGCGCCGCCTCGGTCGCCTCGTCGGCGACGAAGCCGAGGAATCGCGCGCGCGCCGCGTCGCGGCTGACGCTGGCCAGCTGCGGCGCCGGGGCGGGGCGCGCCTCAGCGCCCATGGGCACTGCCCCCGGTCGGCTCCCGCGCAGGCAGGGGCGCGCGCCGGTCCTCCAGCAGCCGCGTGACCGGCGCGCTTGCGGCCCGCCCGCGCGATGCGTCGGCGGGGGATGCGCCGCGCCGCAGGTCGCCGGGGTCGGCGAGCATCGGGCGGAGATTGGCATCGTTCACGCCGGTGGGCTGCCAGGTGCCGGGGCGTTCGAAGCTGTCGCCGCCGCAGGCACCGAGCGCGACGGCCAGCAGCAGCGCCCGGACGGGGGGAATCGGCATCGCGCTCACTCCACGATGAAGCCGGCATCGAGCGGCGCGCCCGCGGGCAGCGCCGGTGCCGGGGCGCCGCGCGCCAGCTGCCGGCGGTGCAGGAGGCGGTCGAGGTCGGTGGCCGGGCGGAACCCGTCGGTCGGCGCCGCCAGCTGGCCGGGGCCGGAGACGGGGTTCACCAGGTAGGGCGTGACGATGATGACCAGCTCCGTCTCCTGCCGGCGGAACCGGTCGGAGCGGAACAGCGCGCCCAGCACCGGCAGGTCCGCCGCGCCGGCCAGGCCGGTGTCGGTCAGCGTGTTGCTCCGCTGCAGCAGCCCGGCGATGGCGAAGGACTGGCCGGAGCCAAGCTCCACCGTCGTCTCCGCGCGGCGGACGTTCAGCGCCGGGATGCGCACGACGCCGGTGGCCAGCGGCACGCTGATGGCGCCGTTGTCCGACAGCTCGCTCACCTCCGGCCGCACGCGGAGGTTCAGCCGGTCCGGCCCCAGCACCGTCGGGACGAAGGCGAGCGAGACGCCGAACTGCTTGAACTCGATGCTGATGGAGTTGTTGACGCCGCTCGCCGCCACCGGCACCGGGAACTCCCCGCCCGCGAGGAAGCTCGCCACCTCGCCCGACTGCGCGGTCAGGTTCGGCTCGGCCAGGATGGTGATGAGCTGGTCGGCCGCCAGCGCGTCGACCACGTTGTTGATGTCGAGGCGGGAGGAGCGGAAGCCCGCGCCGAAGCGCCCGCCCGGGTCCTGGGTGAAGGTGGACCGCGCGCCGTCGAGCAGCGCGCCCGGCAGCACGCCGCCCGCGCCCGCCCGCAGGCCGAGCGTGAAGGCGCCGCCCGTGTTCGCCAGCGCCTGCCAGTTGAAGCCGAGTTCCCGCTGCACCTGGCGCGAGACCTCGGCGACGCGCACGCGCAGGTTCACCTGGACGGAGGAGAGCAGGACGAGGTCGTTCACCACCTCCCGCCCCTCCCCCGCCGCGGCGCGGGCGATGGCCTCGGCGCGCTGCGCCTCGGCCGGCGTCGCGGCGTTGCCGGAGAGGACGAGGCCGTTGCGCCCGGCCGCCGTCACCCGGATGTCGGCCCGGACCATCCGCCGCAGCATCCCCTCAATCGCGGCGGCGGGGACGGGCGCGGGGGCGGCGGGCGGCGCGGGCGCAGCCGGAATGCCCGCCGCCGGGGCCTGCGCCAGGCCGGGGGTGACGGTGATGTCGAACTGCGCCACCGCGCCGCCATCCTCGGCGGTCGCGACGACGGTGGTGCTGCCTGGGGCGACCGCCATCAGGAACAGGCTGCGCGGGGAGGCCGGCTGCACGCGGGCGATGCGCGGATCGGCCGCCAGCACGGCCACCGCGGGCACGGGCAGGTGCAGCAGCTGTCCCGTCCCGGCCTGGAGCGTCACGGATTGCGCGGCGGGCGCGACCGGCAGCGGCGCCGCGGGCCGCGCCGCGGGCTGGCTTGCGAGCGGCGGCTGCCGCGCGGCGGCGCCGCCGGCGGGAAGCGGCTGGGCGTTCGGCGCCGGCGCGGGAAGCGCCAGCAGCAGCAGCGCCGCCAGCGCGGGTCGGAAGGTCATCGGAAGGTCACCTCTTGTGACTCGTCGCCCTGGATCACGCGCATCCGCACGCCTTCGCTGAGGCCGGAGCGGCCGAGCGCGGGCGAGACGTCGGCGCCGAAGACCGGCGGCGCGGAGGGCACGCCGGCGGGGCCCGCGCCCTCGATCGCGCGGATGGTCAGCGCGATGCGGCCGAGCCGCACGGCGACCGCCACGCGCTCCGCCTGGTCGGGCGCGACCTCGATCGTGACGGTGCGGGCGATGCGCGAGGGCCCGGCCTCCGCCCCGCCCGCCCCTTGGGTGAATTGCTGGTCCACGGCGATGACGCGCACGTCGGACAGGATGGTCTCGCCGATGACGCGGCGCGCCAGCGGCGCCTCGGCCGCCGCAAGCTCCTGCGTCAGGATCAGGTCCACCTGGTCGCCGGGCCAGATCAGCCCGGCGGCCCCCGTCACCACGTCCACCCCGACCGAGATGGCGCGCTGCCCGGGGCGCAGCACGGCGGAGAGGAAGCCGCGGTCGCGCGGGCGCAGGATGTCGCCCGCGCCGAGGATCGCGCCCGGCTCCAGCCAGCGCCGCACCAGCGCGCCGCGAGATTCGGCGCGCGCGGCCTCGGCATCGGGCAGGGCTTCGGGCGGGACGGCTTCGGGGGGCATCTGGCGCAGCGCCAGGTCCTCGTCCTTCAGCAGCGTGCCGGCCGGCAGCGCGCGGGCTGCGACCAGGACCGCGACTCGGGGCGGCGGGGCGGGCGCGGGTGGGGGCGCCGCCGCGGCCTCGGCCGGCGGGGCGCCGCGCGGGGCGAGAAGCTCGAAGCCGAGCGCGCCGAGGCCGACGGCGCCCATCAGCATCGCGAGGATGAGGGAGAGACGGAGCAGCATGGTTCAGGGCAGCAGTCCGGGCGCGAGCAGCGCCACGCCGCCCGCCGCGATGGCGATGCCGTAGGGCACCGGCCCGCCGCGGCGCAGCCGACGCGCTTCCGCCGCCATGCCGCGCCCCAGCCGGTGCGGCACGCGCGCCGCGAGCCGCGCCAGCGGCCCCGCCAGCCGCGGCCCGGCGAGGTAGGCCACGCCCAGCACCCCGCCCGCGGCCGCGGTGGCCGCGACAAGGTCCGGCAGCGCGGCGGGCGACAGCGCGACGGCGAGCGCGGAGGCGAGCTTCACGTCGCCCCCGCCGAGCCAGCCGCGCAGCGCCGGAAGGAACAGCAGCAGGAACAGCACGGCGGCGC
The DNA here is from genome assembly GCF_050563535.1 of Falsiroseomonas sp. CW058. Classification (NCBI taxonomy): domain Bacteria; kingdom Pseudomonadati; phylum Pseudomonadota; class Alphaproteobacteria; order Acetobacterales; family Roseomonadaceae; genus Falsiroseomonas; species Falsiroseomonas sp. CW058. The sequence continues at coordinate 21,240 of NZ_JBNXUO010000001.1, read as the reverse complement.
CGCCGAGCGAGGCGAGCAGCGGCGCCACGCCTTCCAGCCCGCGCAGCGCCGCCGCGGAGAGCAGGATGCCGAGCGGCAGGATGTCCGGGATCAGCCGGACCAGCAGGTCACGCCAGGCGGCGGCCAGCAGCAGCAGCAGGATGGAACCGGTCAACAGGGACGTCATCGGGATCGACCCCGCCGGGGCATCGGGAAAGGAGCGCCGCCGCGGCACCCGGCCCCGCGCCGGGGGCGCGGCACCGGGACCGCGGCGCCGGCCGCGTCAGGAACCGACGATGCCGGAGAAGACGGTCGACAGCCGGGTGCCGAGCGCGGAGGCCGCGGTCGCGACGACGGCGACGACGCCGACGGCGAGCACGGCGTATTCGGCGGCGGTGACGCCCTTGCGGTCGCGCAGGGTGGCCAGGATCAGGGCTGCGGTGGTGCGCATGGTAGCCTCCAGTGGAAGGGGGGTCCCCCGGCCTTGCGTCCTGCCGCGCCGGTGGGCGGTGGTGGCTGGGAGTCCTTCCCCGCCTTCGAGGAGGCGGCACAACTGTAAACGGCGCTTTAACAACTATGCCGCGAAATCGCATTTGTTCATGCACGCACGCCCCACCCCCCGCCAGACCGCCACCCGCCTGCTCCGCGACCGCCGCGGCGCCGCGGCCGCGATGGTGGCCTCGGCCGCCGCGGTCTTCATCGGCGTGGTCGGCCTCGCGGTGGAGGGCGGCGGCTGGTACCTGGCTCTGCGCCGGGCGACCACGGCGGCGGACCTGGCCGCCGTGGCGGGCGCGAATGCGCGGCTGCGCGGCGGCGACCCGCGCGCGGTCGCCACCGACGTGGCGCAGCGCAACGGCTTCGCGACAGGCGGGGGCATCACCGTCACGGTCAATGTCCCACCCGCCTCGGGCGCCTTCGCGGGCGTGGCCGGCGCGGTGGAGGTGACGGTCGCCCAGGCGCAGCGCGCGGTGATCTCCTCCGCCCTGTTCGGCCCGGCGCCGCTGGTGCGCAGCCGCGCCGTCGCCGCCGCGCAGCTGGACGACAAGGTATGCCTCCTCGCCCTCGGCGGCGGGCTGACGCTCGGAGGCAACAGCACGACGCAGGCCTCGCGCTGCGTGCTCGCTTCCAACCAGGCGGCGCCGGGCGGGCTCGACGTGGTGGGCAGCGCGCGGGTGCGGACGGCGGGGCTGGTCACCACCGGCAACTGCAATGGCTGCGGCAGCGGCGATGTCTGGACGGACGACACGCGCACCGCGCGACCCTATGTGGTTGCGCGGCGGTCCGACCCCGTGGCCGATCCCTTCGCCGGGCTGCAGGGCTGGACGCCGGCGCCCCCGCCCTGCCGTGCCAGCCCCGTGGCCTTCACCGGACGCACCGCCAGCCTGGCGCCGGGCGCGGCCATTTGCGAGAGCCTGACCGTCGGCACGAACGAGACGCTGAACCTCGCCCCCGGCATCCACTACCTGGTGAATGCCGACCTGACGGTGCGCGGCCGCATCACCGGCGACGGCGTGACGATCGTGCTGACCGGCGATCCCGGGCGGGTCGGCACCATCCAGATCAACGCGCAGGCCACGGGGCTGCTGCGCGGCCCCGCCACCAGCCTGGTGCCCGGCCATCCGGAAGGGGCGGGCCTCGTCGCCTATCGCGACGCGCGCGCCACCAACAACGGCCCGCAGAAGGAAGTGCAGCTGAATGGCGGGGCGACGATGGACATCATCGGCGGCGTCTACTTCCCGACCTCGGACGTGGTGGTGAACGGCAACAGCGCGATGGGGTCGAACTGCTTCGCCGTGGTGGGCTGGGCGCTGTCGCTGTCCGGCAACTCCGACACGCAGGTCGATGTCTCGGGCTGTCCGGGCTTCGCGCCGCATCCGGTGGTCCAGACCGTGAGGCTGGTCGAATGACGCGCCCCGGACGTCGCCGCGCGGGCAGCGCCGCAGCCGAATTCGCCGTGCTGGCGCCGCTGCTGGTGCTGGCGGTGGTGGGCGGGCACGACGTGGCGAGCGCGGTCGGCGCCTCGCTCCGGCTCGAACGCGCGGCGCAGGCGGGCGCGCAGCGCCTGATGGCGGACCCCTCCGACCTCGCGGCGGCGCAGGCGGCGGTGCGCGCGGCGCTGCCGGGCATGACGGAGCTGGAGGTGCCCCTGCCGGTGCTGGCCTGCCTCTGCGCCGCCGCGCCCATCGCCTGCGGCACCGCCTGCGCCGGGGGAGAGACGCGGATCGCCACCGTCACCGCGCGGCAGCGGCTGCACCCGGCGCTGCTGGGCGGCATGACCCAGGGGGAGGGCAATGCCGTCGCCCGCCTGCGCTGAGCGCCGACGGCGGCGCGGCAGCAGCAGCGTGGAATTCGCCGTCGTGGGGTCGGCGCTGGCGCTGCTGCTGCTCGGCGGCATCGACGCGGCGCGCACCATGCTCGCGCTGGCGGCGGTCCGGACCGCCGCGGCGGATGCGGCGCGCATGGCGACGCTGGCGGGCGGCGCCAACATCGCCGCGGAGCGCGCGCCCTGCGCCGGCCTGGCGGGCGCGCTGGCGGGCACGCAGCGCCGCGCGCCCATCCTCGACCCCGCGCGGCTGTCCGTGCGCCTTTCGGGCTGCGCCACGGCGGGCGCGGTGACCACGGTGACGGTGACCGCCACCTACCGAATCCGCCTGTCCATCCCGCTGGCCGGCGCGCTGGAGCGGAGCATGAGCGAGACGGCGCAGGCGGTGATCTACTAGCCCGCGATCGTCCCCGGTGTGCACGCCGCAGGCGGGCATACGCAGGGCTTGAATCGCCGGTCCGGCGCCGCGCCGACGTCAGCCGGCCAGGCCGAATTCGCGCAGCACCTCCGCAGTGTGTTCGCCGAGGCGCGGCGGCAGGCGGCGGATCGCGGGCGGCGTGGCCGCGAGGTGCAGCGGGCTCGCCGGCAGGCGCAGCATGCCCTCGGTGGGATGGGCATGCATCTCCCAGAAGCCGGTCGCGGCCAGCTGCGGGTCGTCCAGCAGGTCCTCGAGGTCGTTCACCGCCGCTGCCGGGATATCCGCCGCCAGCAGCACCTCCAGCCATTCCGCGCTGGTGCGCGCGGGCAGCAGCGCGGCGACGCTGCGCCACAGCGCCTGCGGGTCCTTCTGCCGGCCGGCCAGCGTCGCGAAGTCCGGGTCGGCCGCAAGGTCCGGCCGCCCGGCGATGTCGAGGAAGCGCCGCCAATGCGCGTCGGTGTAGGGCAGCAGGCAGAGCCAGCCGTCCTTCGTGCGGTGCGGCCGCCGCAGGCCCTGGCGAACCGGCGCGTAGCCCATCCCGCCCGCCGGCGGGTCGAAGACATGGCCGCCCAGGTGCTCGGCGGCGGTGAAGGCGACCAGCGTCTCCAGCATCGGCACCCGCACAAGCTGGCCCTGCCCGCTGCGCTCGCGGTGGAACAGGGCCAGCGCGATCGCCATGGCGGCGTGGACGGCGGTGATCTTGTCGCCGATGATGCTCGGCACGTAGCGCGGCTCCCCGCCGGCCGCGGCCTGCAGCATCGCGAGCCCGGAGAGCGACTGGATGATGTCGTCATAGGCCGGGCGGCCGGCATAGGGCCCGCCCTCGGCGAAGCCGGTGACGTGGCAGAGCACCAGGCGGGGATTGGCCGCGGACAGCGCCTCCCACCCGAGCCCGAGGCGTTCCGCCGCCGGGGTGCGGATGGAATGCAGCAGCACGTCCGACCGCGCCGCGAGCCCGCGCAGGGCGGCCTGCGCGCCGGCCTCCTTCAGGTCCAGCACGATGCTGCGCTTGTTGCGGTTGTTCGCCATGAACAGCGCGCCCATCCCCTCGTGCCGCCGCGGGCCGATGGCGCGGGTGATGTCGCCTTCCGGCGGCTCCACCTTGATGACGTCGGCGCCCATGTCGCCGAGGTACTGCGCCGTCATCGGGCCGAGGATGACCGAGGACAGGTCGAGCACGCGCACCCCGTCCAGCGCGCCGGGCGGCATCGCCCTAGCCCCGCGCCGGCTTCGGGTTCTTCGGCAGCATGTCGCGGGAGATGATCTCCTTCATCACCTCCACCGCGCCGCCGCCGATGCGGCCGAGCCGGGCATCCACGAAGGCGCGGGCGATCGGGAATTCCGTCATGTAGCCCCATCCCCCGAACAGCTGCAGGCACTGGTCCATCACGCGGCCCTGCAGCTCCGTCGTGGTCAGCTTCAGCATCGCGGCATCTACCGCCGAAAGCCGGCCTTCCAGGTGCAGCTCGATGCAGCGGTCGAGGAAGACGCGCTGCGCCTGCGTGTCGGCGCGCATCTCCGCCAGGCGGAAGCGCGTGTTCTGGAAATCCGCCAGCGTCTGGCCGAACATCCTGCGCTGCACCGCGTGGTCCAGCGTCCATCCGATCGCCGCCTCGCTGGACGCGACCGCGCGGATGGCCTGCACCAGCCTTTCCTGCGGCAGTTCGCCCATCAGCATCGCGAAGCCGCGGCCCTCCTCGCCCAGCAGGCAGTCCGCCGGCACGCGCATGTCCTGGAAGAACAGCTCCGCCGTGTCCTGCGCCTTGCAGCCGATCTTCTCCAGCAGGCGCCCGCGCTGGTAGCCGGGCAGCGTCGTGTCGACCAGCAGCAGCGACACGCCCTTCGCCCCCGCCTTCGGGTCCGTCTTGCAGGCCAGCAGCAGCAGGTCGGAGCTGTGGCCCGCGGTGATGAAGACCTTCTGGCCGTTCACCACGTAGTCGTCGCCGTCGCGGATCGCGGTGGTGCGGATGTTCGCCACGTCGCTGCCGCCGGACGGCTCGCTCATCCCGAGCGAGGCGACGACCGTGCCCTTCGCCATGCCGGGCAGCCAGCGGCGCTTCTGCGCCTCGGTCCCGTGGCGGACGAGGTAGGGCGAGATGATCTCGGACTGGAGGTAGAAGGTGGGGCCGGTGGCGCCCGCGCGCGCCATCTCCTCGACCATGATGGCGCCGTGCAGGAAATCCCCGCCCGCGCCGCCGTATTCCTCCGGCACGGCGGTGCAGAGGAAACCCCCCTCCCCCGCCTTCAGCCAGGCGCTGCGCGGGACGATGCCCGCCTTCTCCCAGGCGGCGTGGTGGGGCGCGATCTCGGCGGCGATGAAGCGCCGCACCTGGTCGCGGAACAGCTCATGCTCGGGGGTGAACAGGGTGCGCGGGATCACGCCGGGCGTTTCCTTCGGTTCGGCTGCCCAGCCGGGCGGCCTTACCGGTCAGTATCCCTTTCTTCGGGCGGGAAGACAACGCCCGGGCGGGGGCCGCGGGGAGGCGTGCGGTGTGGCGCGCCTCAATCCTCGAAGATCGCGACCGCGCGCGTGAAGCCGGCCGAGCCGCCGCGGATCTTGAAGGGGAAGCACGCCACCTGGAAGCCGGTGGGCGGCAGGCCTTCGAGGTTGGCGAGCTTCTCGATGTGGCAGTAGCCGCGCACCATCCCCGCGCGGTGGCCTTCCCAGATGAGCGATGCGTCGCCCGTCTCGGCATAGCGCCGCGCGGTGTGCAGGAAGGGGGCGTCCCAGGACCAGGCATCGGTGCCGCAGACGCGCACGCCCTGCGCCGTCAGGAACAGCGTCGCCTCCCGCCCCATCCCGCAGCCGCGCGCCAGGTAGTCCGGCTGGCCGTAGCGCGCGCCGGCCGCGGTGTTCACCAGCACGATGTCGAAGGGCGCGAGCGTGACGCCGATGCGCGCAAGCTCCGCCTCCACCTCCGCCGCCGTCAGCACATGGCCGTCCGGCAGGTGGCGGAAGTCGAGCTTGACGCCGCGGCCGAGACACCATTCGAGAGGCACCTCGTCGATGGTCCAGGCGCGCCGGCCGCCATCCATGGTGGAGTGGTAGTGATAGGGCGCGTCGAGATGCGTGCCGGTATGGGTCGTCAGCCGCAGCCGCTCGATCGCCCATCCCTCCCCGCCCGGCAGGTCCTCGATGCGGAGGCCGGGGAAGAAGCGCGCCACCTCCGCCGCGCTCTGCCGATGGTCGACATAGTCGATCTCCGGCGTGTGGCCCGGCGGGTCGGAGGCGATGCCCGCCTCCAGCGCCACCGACAGGTCGACGATCCGGCGCGGCATCCGCTTCCCCTTCCCGTTCCCGTTCAGACCAGCGCGGTGGCCAGCCAGGGCACCAGCGCGATCAGCAGCAGCGCGATGCCCATCACGGCGACGAAGGGCAGCGCGCCGGCGAAGATCGTCTCGATCCCCACCTTCGGATCGGCCAGCGTCGCCTTCACCGTGAAGACCGAGATGCCGAAGGGCGGCGTCAGCAGCCCCATCTCCACCGCGATGATGGTGACGATGCCGAAATGCACCAGGTCGAAGCCCATCGCCTGCGCGATCGGCGCGCCGATCGGCACCATGATGAGCAGGATCGAGGTGCTGTCGAGGATCATCCCCATCAGCAGGATGATCAGCACGAAGACGGCGAGGAACCCGTAGGGCCCGAGGCCGAGATGCTCCACCATCTCGCCGATCGCCTGCGGCACGCCCGCCAGCGCCAGCATGCGCGAATAGAGCCCCGCCGCGATCAGCAGGAACAGGATGGCGGCGGAGACGAGCCCCGTCTCCCGCAGGACGCGCCAGAGCTTCGGGCCGTTCAGCCGCCCCCGCGCCAGCGCCAGCAGCAGCGCGCCCGCCGCGCCCACCGCGCCCGCTTCCGTCGGCGTGAAGAAGCCGCTGTAGAGCCCGCCCAGGATCAGCACGACCAGCGCCATGATGGGCAGGGCCTTCCCCGCCATCTCGCCCGCCGGCATGGCGCGCTGGCTGAATTCGGGATGCGTCGCGCGCGCCATGATGCGGTCGGGGAAGAAGGCGGCGTAGACCCAGATCATCACCGCGAAGCCCAGCGCGATGATGAGGCCCGGGATCACGCCCGCGATGAACATGTTGCCGATCGAGACCTCGGCCAGCACGCCGTAGACGATCATCAGCAGCGAGGGCGGGATGAGCATCCCGAGGATGGAACTGCCCGCCACCGTCCCGGCGGCGAAGCGCATGGTGTAGCCGTGGCGCACCATCTCCGGCACCGCGACCTTGGTGAACACCGCGGCCGAGGCGATGGACACGCCGGTGACCGCCGCGAAGACCGCGTTCGCGCCCACGGTCGCCATGCCGAGCCCGCCGCGGATGCGCCGCAGCATCGCCTGCGCAACCTCGAAGGTGTCCTTGCCGATGTCGGAGATGCTGACCAGCAGCCCCATCAGCACGAACAGCGGGATGGTCGCGAAGACGTAGTCCTGGATGCCGGAATAGGCGGCCAGCGCGGTGAAGCGGAAGGCGAGGTCCGGGTTCTCGCGGATCAGCCACACGCCGACGGCGCCGGTCGAGATCAGCGACAGCCCGATCGGCAGGCCGAGCACGATCAGCCCGACCATGGCGCCGATCAGCACGAAGCCGAGGGTCACGTCCTCCATCGGCTCAGCCCCTCGCCGGGCGCAGCAGGGCGCGGGCCTCGTGCAGCAGCAGCACGAGATAGGCGACGGCCCCCGCCGCCCCGCCCAGCACGATCAGCGCGCGGAAGGGCCAGGTGGGGATGGTGAACAGCCCCTGCACGCCGAAGAATTCGCGCTGCGCCATCGAGGCCCACATCGGCGCCCAGGCGGATTGCGCGATGAAGGCCATGATCGCGGCGCCGAGCAGCAGGAAGGCCAGTTCGATCGCGCGCCCCAGCCGCGGCGCGGCACGCAGGATGCGGTCGATGAGGAAGTCGGCCCGCGTCATGCGGCGGTTGTAGACGGTGGCGCCGATCTGGAGGAACACGATGCCCACCACGGAATGGGCGGCGATCTCCGCCACCCCCGTGATCGGCGCGTTGAGGAAGGAACGCCCGACCACGTCGGCGCAGATCAGGCACATCAGTCCGAAGGTCCAGATCGTGCCGACCGCCGCCAGCGCGTCCAGCACCAGCCGCACCGGGTCGAAGGGTTGCGTCCGCGCAGCGGCGTCGAGCGCCGCCATGTCGATGTCATCCGCCATGGCGGCGTCTCCGGTCCCGGTCCTCGGTTACGCGGTCAGCTCGCGGTCCCAGTTGCGGCCGGGCGTCTGGCCGGCTTCCCGGATCGCGGCGAAATAGGCGTTCAGCACGTCCCGCGACGCCGCGCCGGAACTGTCGGCCCAGGTCTTCGCCAGGTTCGGCAGGCCGCGGATCCAGCGCTCGCGCTCGGCGGGGGCGAGGGTGCTGACGATCGCGCCCTTCTGCACCATCTCGGCCTTCGCGGTCGCGATGCGGTCCGACACGTCGCGGATATGCGCGGCGGTCGAGGCCTTGCCCGCCGCCACCAGCGCGCGGCGCACCGGCTCGGGGTAGCGGTCGTAGCGCTGGCGGTTCACGGCGATGCCGCCGACATACATCGCGCCGACATTGCATTCGGTGATGTATTTCGCGACCTCGTACACCCGCGTCGGCAGGATGCCCACGTAGAAGGACAGCGCGCCTTCCGACACGCCGGTCTGGATGTCGGTGTAGTAGGTGGTCAGCGCGCCATCCACCGGCGTCGCGCCCGTGCCGGTCAGCCAGTTCGCGCTGGTGCCGGGGGCGGAGATCTTGCGGTTGCGCAGGTCGTCCAGCGTGCGGACGGGGAAGGTGGACCAGATGTGGTAGGTGTCGGTGATGTAGGAGCTGAGCGGGATCATGTTCAGCCCGGTCCAGTTCTGCCGGATCGCGGGCACGCTCTCGTTCATGCGTTCGAAGGCGTTGGCGATCAGGCCGTGGTCGCCGGTGGCGAAGGGCGTGAAGTAGGTGACGTTCTGGAGGGGCATGGTGCTGCCCTCCCACAGCGTGCCGACATAGCCGATGTCGGTGATGTTGTCGCGCACCGCCTCCATCGTGTCCTGGAAGCGGTACAGCGTGCCGCCATAGGCCTCGCGCCAGTTCACGCGATGCGTGTTGCCGTTGTCGCGGAGGAACTTGTCCACCTCCGGCTGGAACACGGTCTTCATGATGTGGATCCAGAAGTTCTGGACCGGGTGGCTGGCGGCGATGGTGATGTTCACCGCACTCTGCGCCTGCGCCGTGTGCGCGGCGAACAGCGGCAGGGCTGCGCCCCCCGCGAGAAGGTGGCGGCGGCGGATCGTCATGGCTCTCTCTCCTCCCTGTTCGTTCAGATCGTGCCCAGCGCGCGCAGGATGCGCGCCGGGGTGAAGGGCTGTTCGGTGACGCGGGCGCCGAGAGGGCGGAGCGCGTCGTTGATGGCGTTCATCACCGCCCCCGGCGCGCCGGCCGTCCCGGCCTCCCCCGCGCCCTTGGCGCCGAGCAGCGACTCCCTCGTCGGCGTCTCCACATGGCCCACATGCATCTCCGGCATCTCGGCCGACATGGGCACCAGGTAGTCGGCCATCGTCGTCGTCAGCAGGTTCCCCTGCCCGTCATAGACGCAATGCTCGTAGAGCGCGCCGCCCAGGCCCTGCACGATGCCGCCGCGCACCTGTTCGTCGACGAGCAGCGGGTTGATCACCCGCCCGCAATCCTCGACGCACCAGTGTTCCAGCAGCTTCACCATCCCCGTCTCGACATCCACCTCGACCCAGCTTGCCTGGATGCCGTTGGTGAAGGCGAAGGGGTAGTCCTTGGTGATGAAGTGGCGCGTCTGCACCAGTTCGCGCGGCAGGTCCTTCGGCAGCGTGTCGCCGCGGAAGTAGACGATCCGCCCGAGCTCGCCGAGCGGCATCCTCTCCCGCCCCGTCTCCCGGTCCACCACCTGCCCCATGACGATGTCGAGGCTGCCCGGCGCCGCCTGGAGCATCGCCCCCGCCACGGCCAGGATCTGGTCCTTGAGCGCGAGGGCCGATTGCAGCGCGGCCTCGCCGCCGATGCCGGCGCCGCGGCAGGCCCAGGTGCCGCCGCCATAGGGCGTCGCCTGCGTGTCGCCGGTGACCACCTTCACCCGCTCCACCGGCACGCCCACGCCATGCGCCACGATCTGCGCCAGGATCGCCTCCGTCCCCTGCCCCTGCTCGGTCACGCCGGAGGCGACGACGACGGAGCCGTCCGGGTCCATCCGCACCGTCGCGCCATCCTGCGCGGAGATGCGGGCGCCGCCGATGCCGTACATGAAGGGGGACGGGTTGGTCAGCTCGATGAAGGCGGCGAAGCCGAGCCCGCGATGGATGCCGCGCCGGCGCGCCTCCGCCTGGTCGGCGCGGATGCGGTCGACCGGCACCATCTCCAGCAGCTTGTCGAGCGCCGCGTGGTGGGACAGCCCCTCGAAGCGCATCCCGGCCGGGGAGGTGAAGGGATAGGCGTCGTCGCGGATCAGGTTGCGGCGGCGGATCTCGACCGGGTCCATCCCCAGCGCCTCGGCCGCCAGGTCCACCAGCCCCTCCGTCACCGCGGTGGCGATCGGGTGGCCGACGGCGCGGTACTGGCAGGTCGGCGCCTTGTTCTGCGCCACCACCGTGGTGGTGCAGCGGTAGTTCGCGAAGTCGTACGGCCCGCCGCACAGGTTCACCACCTGGTTGCCCTCGATGGCGCTGGTGCGGGGATAGACGGAATAGGGGCCGATGCCGGTCAGGTCGTCGATGTCGAAGGCCAGGATGCGGCCTTCCGCATCCACCGCGATGCGCCCCTTGATGCGGTGGTCGCGCGCATGGATGTCGGAGACGAAGCTCTCGAACCGGTCGGCGATGAACTTCACGGGTCGGCCGAGGATGCGCGACATGGCCGCGACCGCGACCTCGTCCGGGTAGACATGCACCTTGATGCCGAAGCTGCCGCCCACGTCCTTGCAGATGACGCGGACCTTGCCTTCCTCCATCCGCAGCTGCTTCGCGAAGACGCCCTGCATCATGTGCGGCGCCTGCGTCGAATGGTGCACGGTCAGCGTGCCCTCGGCGCGGTTGTAGTCGGCGATGATGCTGCGCGGCTCCAGCGTCACGCCGGTGTGGCGGGCGGTCACGAAGGTGGCCTCCACCACCCGGTGCGCCGCCGCCATGGCGGCCGCCACGTCGCCCTTCTCCGCCGTGCGGGTGAAGACCAGGTTGTCGCCGAGCGCGGGGTGGATCACCACCGCGCCGGGCGCCAGCGCCGTCTCCATGTCGAGCTGCGCGGGCAGCGGGTCGAACTCGACGGCCAGCGCGGCCACGCCATCCTCGGCCGCGGCGCGGCTGTCCGCCACCACGGCGACGACCGGCTCGCCCTGCCAGGTCGCGCGGTCCAGCGGCAGCGGGTGTTGCGGCGCGGACTTCATGCCCTTCAGGTGGTCGAGCGTCGCCACCCAGGGGTCGCAGACCTTCGCCAGGTCCGCGCCGGTGAACACCCGCAGCACGCCCGGCACCGCCAGCGCCGCCGCGGCATCGACCGAGACGATGCGCGCATGGGCATGCGGGGACCGCAGGAAGGCCGCATGCGCCAGCCGCGGCAGGACCACGTCGTCGGTGTAGGTGGCGCGGCCCTGCACCAGCTTCGGCGCGTTCGGCCGCGGCACCGACCGGCCGATGTAGGAATTCGGCAGGTCCTCGCGCGAGAGGCCGATGGAAGCGGGGGTCGGCATGTCGTTCATCGCGCATCCCCCCGCCGGGCGGCCAGCGTCGCCTCCACCGCGTCCACGACCGCCTGGTAGCCGGTGCAGCGGCAGTAGTTGCCGGACAGGTGTTCGCGGATCGCGGCGCGGTTGGCATCCGCGTGGTGGCGCAGGATGTCGGCCGCCGCCATCACCATGCCCGGCGTGCAGAAGCCGCATTGCGCGGCATTGGCGGCGACGAAGGCGGCCTGCAGGTCCTCCACCTCGCCGCTGTCGGTCAGCCCCTCGATGGTGGTGACCTCCGCGCCGTCGAGGCTCACGGCCAGCACGAGGCAGCCGCGCAGGATCTCGCCGTCCACCCGCACCGTGCAGGCGCCGCAGACGCCGTGCTCGCAGCCCGCATGGCTGCCGGTCAGGCCGAGGTCGAGGCGGAGGAAGTCGATCAGGTGGCGCCGCGGCTCGACGCTGCGCGACACGCGTTCGCCGTTCACGGTCAGGGTGATGTCCACGCGCATGCTCATGCCGCCATCTCCGAAGCGGGCCGGAAGCGGGCCAGGGCGCGCGCGGTCAGCACGCGCGCCAGGTGGCGCTTCATCTCCGGCGGGCCGTGCAGGTCGCCCGGCGGGTCCAGGTCGCCGGCCAGCGCGGCCTGCGCCGCGGCTATGGCGCCGGCATCCAGCGCGCGGCCTTCCAGCGCCGCCATGGCGAGCCGCGCCAGCACCGGGCCGTCGCCCACGCCGAAGAAGGCCAGCCGCGCCGCGCCCACGCGCCCGCCATCGAGGACGAGGCAGGCCGCGAGCCCCGCCATCGCGTAGTCGCCTGTCCGCCGCGCGACCTCCACGATGGCGCAGCGAGTCGCCGGGGTGGCGACCGGGACCTCCACCGCCGCGATCAGCTCGCCCGGCCGCAGCGCCGTCGCCAGCAGGCCGGTGAAGAACGCCTCCGCCGGCACCCGCCGCTCCCCGCCGGCCGAGGCCAGCACCACCGTCGCGCCGAGCGCGACGACGCAGGCCGGCAGTTCGGCCGCCGGGTCCGCATAGGCCAGGCTGCCGCCGATCGTGCCGCGGTTGCGGATGGCGGGGTGCGCGATGAGGGGCACGGCCTCGGCCAGCAGCGGCGCGTGCCGCGCCACCAGCGCGTCCTGTCCCAGCTCGGCATGGCGCGTCAGCGCGCCGATGCGCAGCACGCCATCCGAAAGCGCGATGCCGCGCAGCGCCTCGATCCGCGTGATGTCGACGAGGATGCCGGGTTCCGACAGGCGATAGGCCAGCGTCGCCAGCAGCGTCTGCCCGCCGGCGAGGAGCTTCGCGCCCTCGCCATGCTCGGCCTGCAGGCGCCACACATCGCCGAGCGTCGTGGCCCGGGCATAGCCGAAGGCCGGCCATTTCATGGATGTGTCCCCTCCGCCCCGCCCCGCCCGGTCCATGCGGAACCGGCTGGGGCCTTGCTTGTTGATCAATTGATCAGCGGAAACTAAGCTGCCTGTCAAGCAGCGGGCGCAACGTCCGCGATCCGGGGGAGGACGGTTTGGACGGCATGGCGCGCCCCGCGCGGCGGCTGGAGCCGAAGGCGAGGCGCGAACAGATCGTCGCCGCCGCGGTGTGCCACTTCGCCGAGGTCGGCTTCGGCGGCACCACGCGCGACCTGGCACGTCGCGCCGGCATCACTCAGGCGCTGGTCTACCGCTATTTCGGCAGCAAGGCCGAACTGGTCGAGGCGGTGTTCGAGCGCGTCTTCCTCGACCGCCTCTCGCCAAGCTGGGCCGAGGAGATCCGCGACCGCGCCGTGCCGATCGACGAACGCCTGCGCCGCTTCTACCGCCAGTATGCCGGGGCGATCTTCACCTATGAATGGATGCGCATCTTCATGTGGGCAGGCCTGGCGGGAGAGGCGCTGAACCTGCGCTACCTCACCCGCGTCGGCGGCAGCCTCCTCGCGCCGATGCGCGACGAGATCGGCGCCTCCGGCACGCACCGCCTCCCCGAGATGGAGGAGATGTGGGCCCTGCACGGCGGCATCGTCTATCTCGGCATCCGCCGCTTCATCTACCTGCTGCCGACGCCCGACGATCCGGGCCCGGTGATCGACCGCTCCGTGGACCGTTTCCTGGCGGGGTTGCGGCGGATGCCGGCCGCCGGCCCCTGACGCGGCGCCTCAGCGACGGATCGGGGCGCGCGGGAAGGCGGGCGCCGGGCGCGGGCCCATCACGCCGTCGATCAGCGCCTTCGCCTGCATCACCATCTCGCCGAGCGTCGCCGCCGGGTCGGCAGGCACGGGCTGCGGGGCGCCGCGGCCGCCGGGCGGGTGGATGATGACGGCATGCGTGCCACGGCCGCCGTCGCGCAGTTCCAGCTGGTGGCCCCGATAGGGCTTGAAGGAGACGGCCATGAGGCGGCCCATCCGGTGATCCTTTCGCGAAGACGCCCGAGAGTCGCGCCAGCATAGCCCCTTTCCATGCTGCGATGCAGCATGGCACCGACAACGATACGCCCCCGCAGCGGCGCCGTGGCGGATGGCTGGCCTGGTGGCCACATCCGGGCACGGCCCGCCGCATGGGCCCCATCAACCCACCGTGAGACGCACCGGAGCCGCTTGCATGTCGGCGCGCATCCGTTTCGAAAGGACCGGGGATCTCAACCGGGAGCGGATTCAGCACCTTGCAACGGACCGCCTGGCGGCTCGCCTTCGTGACCGCCTCCCTCGCCTGCATCGGCGTCTGGGCGACATCGGTCCTGGTGGACCGCCGGACCGTGCTGGACGCGGCCGGGGCGAAGCTGGCCACCACGGCGCGGCTGCTGGAACTGCATGCGGACCGGGCGCTGGAGACGGGGGACCGCATCATCCGCGCGGGGGTGCTCGCCGCCGCCGACCTGCCCCGGCCGGAGGAGGAGGAGCGGGCGCAGCGGCTGGCGCAGACGCTGCATGGCCTGGTGGAGGGGGGGCAGCAGATCGCCTCGGTCTGGGTGATGGACGCGGCAGGCTTCCTGGTCGCGGAAAGCTGGTCCCATCCGCCGGCAAGCCGCGGGCCCTTCGCGGACAGGCCCTATTTCCAGGCCCACCGGGATGGCGAAGGCGGGCTGCATGTCGGGGCGCTCGCGCTCGGGCCGAGCGTGCGGCGCCTGCGCTTCACGCTCAGCCGCCCGCTGCTGGCCGCGGATGGCGCCTTTGCCGGCGTGGTCGCGGCCGGCGTCCTCAGCGACCACTTCGCCGCGGCCTATGCCGAAAGCGGCCTCGGCGCGGATGCGCGGCTCGCCCTGGTCCGGCAGGACGGCGCGCCGCTGGCCATCTGGCCGCCGCCGGCGGACCTTGCGGAAGCCGCCTCCGTGATCGGCGCGATGACCAGGGCCGGCACCGACGGCCAACTGGCGGCCGAACGCCAGCTCGCGCGCTTCCCGGTGAAGCTGGTGGTCCGCCAGGGCACGGACGGCATCCTTGCCGAATGGCGCCGGCGCGCCTGGATGACGGGCGGCATGGTGGCGGCGGTGATCGCCGCCCTTGCGGGACTCACCGCGCTCGGCCTGCGCGGCGCGGCGGCGCAGCGCGCGCTGGTCGGCGAACTGCGGGAGGAGCGCGGCATGCTGGAGCGCCGCGTCGCCGAACGGACGCGGGAACTGGCCGAGGGCGAGGCGCGCCTGCGCGACACGCTCGAGAGCATGACCGACGCCTTCATCGCGCTCGACCGCGACTTCCGGGTGGTGGACGTCAACGCCCACGCCCTCCGGCTCGATGGCCGGCCCGCGGCGGAGATCCTCGGCCGCACGCATTGGGAGCTCTGGCCCGCATCGGTCGGCACGCGGGTTGAGGAGGCCTATCGCGGCGTGATGGAGACCCGCGCGCCGGTGCAGTTCGAGCACCACTACGTCTCCGACCGGCACGATGCATGGCTCGACATCCGCGCGGTGCCGGTCGCCTCGGGCATCGCGCTGTTCTACACCGACATCAGCGAGCGCAAGCGCGCCGAGGTCGCGCTGCGCGAGAGCGAGGAGATGCGGCGCCTGGCGACCGAGGGCGCGCAGGTCGGCGTCTGGGAGGTCTGCCTCGTCACCGGGCAGGGCCACCGGTCGGCGGAGGCGATGGCGCTGCTCGGCGTCGCCGAGGCCGACTTCAGGGCCGCGGACTGGCTGGAGGTGGTGCACCCGCAGGACCGCGCGCGCGTCGCCGCGGCCTGGCGGGGGGCGATGGAAGGCGGCGCCTACGCGGTGGAGTTCCGCGCCGCGGCGCCGGACGCCGCCGGCCGGGAACGCTGGCTGCTGGCGCGCGGGCGCGCCGAGCGCGACGCCGACGGGCGGCCCCGCCGCGCCATCGGCGTGATGATCGACGTCAGCGACCGCGTCCGTGCCGAGGCGGAAACCCGCGCGGCGCTGGCCGAGCTTCGCCTGGTCTACGACACGGCGCCCGTCGGGCTCTGCGTCTTCGACCTGCAGGGCCGTTTCCGGCGCGTCAACGAACGCCTCGCCGCCATCAACGGCCTGCCCGCCGAGGCGCATATCGGCCGCACCGCGCGCGAGGTGGTGCCGGCCATCGCCGATGCGGCCGAACAGCTGCTCCGCATGGTGATCGAGACCGGCGAGCCCGTGCTGAATGTCGAGATCGCGGGCGAGACGCCGGCGCAGCCCGGCATAAGGCGTGTCTGGGAGGAGCACTGGTACCCGCTGTTCGACGCCGCCGGCCGCATCGCCGGCGTCAACGTCGTGGCGGAGGAGGTGACCGAGCGGAAGAACGCCGAGCAGCGCCAGCTCCTCCTCGCGCGGGAAGTGGACCACCGCGCCAAGAACGCGCTGA
Source organism: Falsiroseomonas sp. CW058 (assembly GCF_050563535.1). Classification (NCBI taxonomy): domain Bacteria; kingdom Pseudomonadati; phylum Pseudomonadota; class Alphaproteobacteria; order Acetobacterales; family Roseomonadaceae; genus Falsiroseomonas; species Falsiroseomonas sp. CW058. Next base: position 5,078 of record NZ_JBNXUO010000001.1, on the reverse strand, counting down.
CCATGGTGCAGAGCGTGCTGCGCCTGACCCGCGCGGAGGACCCGAAGGCCTTCGCGCGCGCGGTCGAAGGGCGCGTCGCCGCGCTGGCGCGCGCGCAGGGCCTGCTGGCGGAGGTGCGCTGGACGGGGGTGGAGCTGCGCGCGCTGCTCGCGGCGGAGCTTGCGGCCTTCCTGCCGGCCGAGGGCGCGATCCACGGCGCGCCCGGCCTGCACCTGGACGGCCCCTCCGTCACGCTCGCGCCGCTTGCCGCGCAGCCGCTCTCGATGATCGTGCACGAACTTGCGACCAACGCGACGAAATACGGCGCGCTCTCCGCGGCCGGCGGGATGGTCGCGCTGTCCTGGCGGGTCGATGCGGCGGCCGGGATGCTGCGCCTGCGCTGGGCGGAGAGCGGCGGGCCGCCGGTGGAAGCGGCGCCCGAACGCCGCGGCTTCGGATCCCGCGTGATCGAGATGCTGACGCAAGGCCAGCTGGGCGGCACCGTCAGCCGCCGCTGGGACGCCGCCGGCCTGGTCTGTGACATCGCCCTGCCGGTGGCGCGGGTCCTGGCGCCGCCCGATCCCGCCGCACCGTCCCCGCTGGACGTGGCGCTGGCCGGCAAGGCGGCGGGTTAGGCGCGCCGGCTTGGCGGCGGAGGCGCCGCGGCCCTAGGCTCCCCGGGACAGGACGGGGATGCGATCCATGAAGGGCCTCATGCACCGGCGGCGCAGCCTGCTGATGGGCGCCGCGCTCGCGGCAGGCGCGCGGGCGGCGGGCGCGCAGCCGGTGGCCGGCGGCCGCACGGTGCGGCTGGTTGTGCCCTTCCCGCCCGGGGGCGCCATCGACATCCTCGGCCGTCTCCTCGCCGACCGGCTCTCCCCCGTGCTCGGGCAGTCGGTGGTGGTCGAGAACCGCAGCGGCGCGGGCGGCGTGATCGGCGCGGATGCGGTGGCGAAGGCGCCGCCGGACGGCGCCACCCTCGGCATCATCGGCGTCGCCGTGCTCTGCGCCGCGCCCTTCCTCTATGCGCGCATGCCCTTCGACCCGCTGACGGACCTCGCCCCCGTCACGCAGATCACCGACGGGTCGAGGCTCTGCGTCGTGAACGCGGACACCGCGGCGCGGCGCGGCTGGACCGATTTCCGCGCGCTGATCCACTGGGCGCGGGCGAACCCGGAAGGGGTGACGATGGGCTCCTCGGGCGCCGGCACCTCCAGCCACCTCAACATCGAGGCGATCAACCAGGCGGCCGGCGTGCGCATCCTGCACGTCCCCTATCGCGGCGGCGGGCCGGCCATCAACGACCTCGTCTCCGGCCGCATCGACATGATGTTCGACAGCCCCCCCGCGCTGATGCCGCTGGTGGAACGCGGCGCGGTGAAGGCGCTGGCGGTCAGCACGCGGCAGCGGCAGTTCTACGTGCCCGACGTGCCGGGTATGGGGGAATTCGCTGATCTCGGCCTCGGCGACCTCGATGTGGACACCTGGAACGCCATCATGGCCCCGCCCGGCACGCCCGCCCCCGTCATCGCCCGCCTGCTCGATGCGGTGCGGGTCGCGGCGACGGGGTCGGACCTGCCGGACCGCCTGCGGCCGCTCGGCTTCCGCACGGTGCTGAGCGACACGCCCGCCGCGCTGGCCGCGCTGATCCGCGCCGACACGCCGCGCTGGCAGCGCCTGGTGCAGATCTCGGGCGCGAAGCTGGACTGATGACGATGCCCTCCAACCGCCCCGCGCCGGACCTCGACCTCGCGCGGGACCTGTTCGCCCGCATCCACGACGCCACGCGCGACCCGCGCGGCGGCGTGACGCGCGAGGGCTACGGCCCGGGCGAGCAGCGGGCGCACGACATCGTCCGCGCCGCGGCGGAAGGGGCAGGGCTGCGCACGCGCACCGACCCTGCCGGGAACCTCTACATGACGCTGCCGGGCACCGACCGGGCGGCGAAGCGCATCGTCATCGGCAGCCACCTCGATTCCGTGGCGCAGGGCGGCGACTATGACGGGACGGCGGGCGTCATGGCGGGGCTCGCCGTGGCAGCCGGGCTACGCCGCGCCGGCTTCGCCCCGCGCCGCGACGTGGAGGTGATGGCCATCCGGTCCGAGGAGGGCGGCGCCTGGTTCCCCACCCCCTTCCCCGGCAGCCGCGCCGCGCTCGGCCTGATGGACGCGGCGGCGCTGGCGACGCGCCGCATGGACGGCTCGGTCACGCTGGAGGAGGCGATGCGCCAGTCCGGCTTCGACCCGGACTGGTGCCGGTCGGGCGCGCGCGAACTCGGCCCGCACAATGTCGAGGCCTATGTCGAGCTGCACATCGAGCAGGGCCTGGTGCTGGAGGAGGCGGCGCTGCCGGTCGGCATCGTCACCGGGCTGCCCGGCAACCGCCGCCACCGCTTCGCGCGCGTGGTGGGCGAGTACAACCATTCCGGCACCACGCCCCGGCGGCACCGGCGCGACGCGGTGCTGGCGGCGGCGGAACTGGCGCACCGGTTGGAAGCGGCCTGGATCCGGCTGGAGGAGGCGGGGCACGAGCTGGTCTGCACCTTCTGCGTCTTCGACACCGGGCCGCGCGCCGGCTTCGGCAAGGTCCCGGGCGAGGTCGCGCTGAAGCTCGACGTCCGCAGCGGGGAACAGCGCGCGCTCGACCTGCTGTTCGGGGAGATGCACGCCCTGGTCGCGGAGATCGAGGCGCGCCGCGGCGTGCGCTTCGAGATGGGGCCCGAGCAGGGGCGCGCCCCGGTGCCCATGCATCCCGCCATGATCGACGCGCTGGACCGCGCGGCGGCGGAAGCCGGCGTGCCCTGCCGCCGCATGCCGAGCGGCGGCGGGCATGATGCGCAGAGCTTCGCCGGCGCCGGCATCCCGGCAGGAATGATCTTCGTCCGCAGCCAGAACGGCAGCCACAACCCCGACGAGGCGATGCGGATGGAGGATTTCGACGCCGCCTGCCGCGTGCTGATGGCCTGGGCCCTGGCCGCCGCCTGACGCACGGCCCGATGCCCGTATGCGGGCTCAGGCCGCCCCGGATGATCCCCACGCGATAGGCAACCCGGCGACGTTTCCATTCCGGCGCGATATTTCCGCTTGCGGGATGGAACGTATAATGTATAACTTCTTCGTGATCGACCGGACACGGGTTCGCGAACCAGCGCCCCGCAACCGGTCCGCAGCGGAGAGGAGCGCCCGATGGCCTTCGTGCAGACGACCCTTACGGAAGCTCCCGGCGCGGGCTGGCGGCCCCGGCGCGACCCGCAGGACAGCGCGACCCCGGTCGCGGCCGCCCTGCCGGCCTCCACCGCCGATCTCGGCATCGACCTCGACCTGCCGGCTGCGACGCTGTGGTCCTGGATGCGGCCGCAGGGGCGCCCCTGCTTCTCCCCCGCCCTGCTCGCCGACCTGCGAGCGATGCAGGGGGCGCTCGCGGCCCGGCCGGACACGGCGGCGCCGCTGCGCCATGTCGTCACGGGGTCCGCGGTGCCCGGCATCTACAACCTCGGCGGCGACCTCGCGCTGTTCGCCGAACTCATCGCGGCACGCGACCTCGCCAGCCTGCGCCGCTACGGCCTCGCCTCGGTGGAGGCGATCCATGCCAGCCACACCGCCTTCGGCCAGCCGATCATCACCGTCGCCCTGGTGCAGGGGGATGCGCTCGGCGGCGGCTTCGAATGCGCGCTGGCGCATGACGTGATCGTGGCCGAGCGGAGCGCGAAGTTCGGCCTGCCGGAAGTGCTGTTCAACCTGTTCCCCGGCATGGGCGCCTACAGCTTCCTCTCCCGCCGGATCGGGCGGGTCGCGGCGGAACGCATGATCCTCTCCGGCACGGTCCATGGCGCGGCGGAGCTGCATGCGATGGGCATCGTCGACGTGCTCGCCGAGGATGGCGAGGGCGAGGCCGCCACCCGCGACTGGATCCAGCGCACCTCCCGCCGCTTCAACGCCCACCAGGCCGTCTGCTCCGCCCGCCGGCGCGTCGACCCGGTGACGATGCAGGAACTGCGCGACGTGGTGGAGGACTGGGCCCGTGCCGCGCTGCGGCTGGAGCCCGCCGACATCCGCAAGATGGTGCGCCTTGCCGCCGCGCAGGACCGCCGCCTGGCCGCCATCGCGCGCGGCTGACCGGCGCGCGGCTGACGGGCGCGCCCGGGCGCCCGCGCCGCGCGGGTCAGCCCGCCGGCGCCGCGACCGCGCGGTGCGGTTCCAGCGCCTGGCGCAGGCGCGCGTATTCCTGGCGTATCGCCGCGACGTCACCCGCGCTGGCCGCCACCCATCCCGCGCCGCCGCGCGCCTGCGCCGCGCGGCACAGCGCCTGCAGCGGCAGCGCGCCGAGATTGGCCGCGCAGCTGCCCAGCGCATGCGCCTCGGCCGCGAAGGCGGTGCGGTCCTGCGCGGCCTGCGCCGCCGCCAGCCGGTCCAGCAGGCCTTCGCCGTCGGCCAGGAAATCCTCCGCAAGGCCGGCGAGGAACGACGCCCCGCCAAGCGCCAGCAGCCGGTCCAGCACCTCCGCATCCAGGGCGGCGGCCATGTGTCCGGGCCGCGCCGCAGGGGCGGGCGCGGGGGGCGCCGCCCGGGGTGCGGCGGATGCGGCTGCCTCGGCCAGCGCCGCCAGCAGCGCCGCCGGCTCGACCGGCTTGGTGATGCAGCGGTCCATGCCGGCGGCCAGGCAGCGGGCCGCCGCCTCCGGCGTGGCATCCGCGGTCAGCGCCAGCAGCGGCAGCCGCCGCGCCTGGCCGAGCGCGCCCATGCGGTAGAGCTTCGCCGCCTCCACCCCGTCGAGGCCCGGCATGTTGACGTCGAGCAGCGCGGCGTCGAAGGGCTGCGCGCCCTCCTCCTCCGCCGCTTCCAGCGCATCGAGCGCCTCGCTGCCGTTCGCGACCAGCACGACGCTGTGGCCCGCATTCTCCAGGATGCGCGCGGCGACGCGGCGGTTGACGGCGTTGTCGTCGGCCACCAGCACCCGCAACCCGGCGGCCGCCGTGGGCGGCGCCGGCGCGGTCCCGGCCGCCTCCGGCGCCCGTAGCCCGGCGATGCCGAGGGCAAGCGCGAGGTCGGCCGTGCAGGGCTGCGGCGGCAGCCGGCCGGTCGCCCAGCGGGCGGCGCCGC